>JAKSBE010000454.1 GCA_022361275.1 Kiloniellales bacterium | reverse complement strand
TTACGGGAGTATTGATGACTCAAACTCAGGCAAGCGAACTCAACCCCACACGGGAAGACTTTGCAGCATTACTCGAAGAGACGATGGGGGCGGAGCCGGTCGGCGAAGGCTCGGTCGTCAAGGGAACGGTGGTTGCGATCGAGAAGGATCTCGCGGTCGTGGATGTGGGTCTGAAGACCGAGGGTCGCGTACCACTGAAGGAGTTTGGGTTGCCGGGCTCGGACACGGCGGTGACCGTCGGCGATGAGGTCGAGGTCTATCTGGAGCGGGTCGAAAACGCGCTCGGCGAGGCGGTTCTGTCGCGGGAGAAGGCGCGGCGCGAGGAAAGCTGGGTGCGGCTCGAGAAGAGCTTCGCCGACAATGACAAGGTCGAAGGCATCATCTTCAACCGGGTCAAGGGCGGCTTCACCGTCGATCTCGACGGCGCGGTGGCCTTCCTGCCCGGCAGCCAGGTCGATATCCGCCCGGTGCGCGACATCGGGCCGCTCATGGGCACGCCGCAGCCCTTCCAGATCCTCAAGATGGACCGCTCGCGCGGCAACATCGTGGTCTCGCGCCGCGCCGTCCTGGAGGAGACCCGGGCCGAGCAGCGCTCGGAGCTGGTCGCCAACCTCAAGGAGGGCCAGGTCCTGCAGGGCGTGGTCAAGAACATCACCGACTACGGCGCCTTCGTCGATCTCGGCGGCGTCGACGGCCTGCTGCACGTCACCGACATTTCCTGGAAGCGGATCAACCATCCGACCGAGGCCCTGTCGATCGGCCAGAACGTCGACGTCCAGGTCATCCGCTTCAACCCGGAGACCCAGCGCATCAGCCTCGGCATGAAGCAGCTCGAGGCCGACCCCTGGGAAGGCGTCGGCGCCAAGTACCCGATCGGGACCAAGTTCACCGGCCGGGTCACCAACATCACCGACTACGGCGCCTTCGTGGAGCTGGAGCCGGGCATCGAGGGCCTGGTCCACGTCTCGGAGATGAGCTGGACCAAGAAGAACGTGCACCCGGGCAAGATCGTCTCGACCAGCCAGGAGGTCGAGGTCATGGTCCTGGACGTGGACGAGCAGAAGCGCCGGATCTCCCTCGGCCTCAAGCAGTGCCTGTCCAACCCCTGGCAGGCCTTCGCCGAGAGTCACCCGCTCGGCACCGAGCTGGAGGGCGAGATCCGCAACATCACCGAGTTCGGCCTCTTCGTCGGCCTGCCCGGCGAGATCGACGGCATGGTGCACCTCTCCGATCTGGACTGGTCGCGCTCCGGCGACGAGGCGGTCAAGGACTACAAGAAGGGCGACACCGTGCGCTGCAAGGTGCTCGACGTCGACACCGAGAAGGAACGGATCAGCCTCGGCATCAAGCAGCTGGGCGAGGATCCCTTCCAGGCCGGGGCCGACGGGCTGCGCCGGGGCGCCATCGTCACCGGTACGGTCAGCCGGGTCCAGGACAACGGCATCGAGGTCACCCTGGCCGACGGCCTGGTCGGCTTCATCCGCAAGGCCGAGCTGTCGCGTGACCGCAGCGAGCAGCGGCCGGACCGCTTCGCCGTCGGCGAGAAGGTCGACGCCAAGATCACCACGCTCGACAAGAAGACCCGCAAGGTCACGCTGTCGATCAAGCAGCGCGAAGTCGAGGAAGAGAAGCAGGTCATGGCCGAGTACGGCTCCGCCGAGTCCGGCGCGACCCTCGGCGACATCCTGGGCGCCGCCATCTCCAAGGCCCAGCAGAAGTCGAAGGCGGAGGAATCCAAGCCGGCCAAGAAGACCAAGGCGAAGGCCAAGGCAAAGGACGACGCCGAAGCCGAAGAAGAGGCGAAGGACGACGCCTAGAGCACGATGTCATGAGGCCTGTCCGTTCATTACCCGTAGCAGGCCCGTAGCAGGATCGACTTCGAATCGTCCCGCTTGAGAGGAAACAAGCCCGGCAGCCTTCCCCTGCCGGGCTTGTTCTATTTGCGCTGATCCTTGGCGGTATCAAAAAAACGTCGTTATCTGAACGGCTTATCCTTGACGTCGTGGAGAGGGTCTGGCAGCCTTAAAAGACTCGGTCAGAAGGCGCACAAGAAATTGGCCTGAAAATAAGCCTAGGCGTACTTCAAGACCACTTGTGCCGGGGGCGTTCCCCTTGGGAGGGGGGCATGACGAAATCAGAACTCATCCAGCGTATAGCCGAGCAGAATCCGCATCTCTTCCATCGCGATGTGGAGCGGATCGTGACGACGATCTTCGACGAAATCGCGGAGTCCTTGGCCAAGGGCAACCGTGTCGAGTTACGCGGCTTCGGCGCCTTTTCGGTGCGCGAACGCGGCGCCCGGGTCGGGCGCAATCCGCGGACCGGCGATGCGGTGATGGTCAAGGAAAAGTCGATTCCGTTCTTCAAGACGGGCAAACAGCTGCGCGAACGCTTGAATCAAAGCTGATCCCCAGCGGCGGTCGCCCGTCGGTCCCGGACCGGGCGTGGCGGACCTGGCGAAGTTCGAGAGGCGGCGGTGAAGTTCCTGGCTTGGTTCCCACGTATCTTGGTCACCTTCATCGGCGTGATCCTGGCGATCGTGGTGGTGTCCTTCGCGCTGTCCAACCGGCAGCGCGTCCTGCTCGACCTCTGGCCTTTCGAGATCAGCCTGGAGCTGCCGCTCTTTCTCATGGCCCTCTTGAGCTTCCTGATCGGTTTCCTGGCCGGCGGCTGCGTCATGTGGATCTCGGGCGGCGCCAGCCGGCGGCAGGCCCGCGATGCCAGGCGCAACGCCACCCGACTGGAACGGCAGGTCGCCGAACTGGAGCGGCGCACGCCCGAGGACAAGCCCGCCGCCGGGCGGCTGCCGATGGTCGCCAACGGCAACTAGTGTGATGGTTTCAAAGTCCGGCACATTTCATGTGCCGAGATTTGGAAGCTGAATCACACGAGATTCAACGAGTTAGTGTCCCTTTGATTCTGCAACTCGCTCTCACGAATTTCAGAATCGGGACACTAGATCAAACGCGGCTCAAGTGATTCCAATTGAGCGGCGTTTGATCTAGCCTCGGGCGTCATGCGGATCATCACTGCAGCGGAAGTCGAAGCCGCGCTCGAATTCAAGGATCTGATCGAACGCCTGCGCGAGACCTTCCGCAAGGGCGCCGAGGTGCCGGTCCGCCATCACCACGCGATCGGCGGCGGCAGCGACGCGACCCTGCTGCTGATGCCGGCCTGGCAGTCCGGCCGCCACATCGGGATCAAGCTGGTCACGGTCTTTCCGCACAACGGCGAACGCAACCTGCCCTCGGTCATGGGCGCCTACCTGCTGCTGAGCGGCCATAGCGGCGAGCCGCTGGCGATGATCGACGGCCCGACCCTGACGGTGAAACGCACGGCGGCGGCTTCGGCGCTGGCGGCCAGCTACCTGGCGCGGCAGGACTGCGAGCGGTTGCTGATGATCGGCACCGGCGCCCTGGCGCCTTACCTCGTCCGGGCCCACGCCGAGGTCCGGCCGATCTGCAACGTGCTGATCTGGGGCCGCAATCCGGACAAGGCCGAGCAGCTCGCCCGCCGGCTGAACCGGCGCGACTTCAGGGTCGCGGCCACGACCGACCTTGAGGCGGCGGTGCGCGGCGCCCATATCATCTCGGCCGCGACCATGACGCTGGAACCGCTGATCAGGGGCGCCTGGCTGCAGCCGGGCCAGCATCTGGATCTGGTCGGCGGGTTCAGGCCGGACATGCGCGAGGCCGACGACGACGCCGTGACGCGTGCCCGGGTCTTCGTCGACACCCGTGACGGCGCCTGCAGCGAGGCCGGCGACATCGTGCAACCCCTGGAGGCCGGAGTCCTGACCGAGGACGACATCGCAGCCGACCTCTTCGACCTGACTCGGGGC
Source organism: Kiloniellales bacterium (assembly GCA_022361275.1). Taxonomy (GTDB): domain Bacteria; phylum Pseudomonadota; class Alphaproteobacteria; order Kiloniellales; family JAKSBE01; genus JAKSBE01. Next base: position 28,167 of record JAKSBE010000454.1, on the reverse strand, counting down.
GAACGGGCCGGGCGCCGCTATTACGACCAGATCACGCTGTTCAAGTCGGTTGGCACCGCCTTGGAGGATCTCGGCGCGGCCCAGCTGGCCTACGAGCGGGCCTGACGGCGGGCGACGAGGAGACGCAGGCATGAAGGTCGTCATCGTCGGGGCCGGCGTGATCGGCTTGTCGACCGCATGGGCCCTGAACAGGCTGGGCCACGAGGCGGTGGTCTACGACCAGGGCATGATTCCGAACCCGCGCTCGGCCTCCTTCGACCAGCATCGCATGATCCGCCTGCTCTATCCCGGCAATCCCGGCTACGCCCGCATGGTGCTGGAAGGCTTCGAGGCCTGGGAGCGTCTCTGGGCGGACCTCGGCGCGCGGCATTTCGTCGACAGCGGCGTCCTCGCCCTCGGCGGCATGGGCGGCGAGCTGGCCAGCGACTCGCGCGATGTCCTGAACCAGATCGGCCATCCCTACGAGACCCTCGACCGCCAGGAAGTCGAAGCGCTCTGTCCCTACTTGGCCCTGCCCGAGACCGCGTGGGGCCTGCTGGTGCGGCCCGGCGGACCGCTTTTCGCCGATCGCATCGTCACCGGCCTGGCGAACCACCTCGAAGGCCGCAGCGTCGCCCTCAACGAGGAGCGGAAGGTGGTCGCGATCGACCCCATGGCCGGGGAGATCCAACTCGAAGATGGCGGCCGGGACAGCGGCGACGCGGTCGTGATCTGCGTCGGGGCCTGGATCGGCAAGCTGCTGCCCCACTACGCCGGCGGCCTGATCGCCCAGCGCCAAGCCGTCTGCTACCTGGAACCGCCGGCGCGCTTCGCGGCGGCCTGGCGCGCCGGACCGGCGCACGACCTGGGTGCCCAGGGCGCGCCCTACCTTCTGCCCCCGGTCGACGGCACCGGGCTGAAGTTCGGCCTGGGCCCGCACCTGCGTCCGGGCGATGCCGATGCCACGCGTGAGCCGGAGCCCGGGGAGGCCGAGGGTCTCTTCGCCAAGCTTGCGCCCTTCCTCAAAGCGCCCGAGGACTACCGGATCAAGGAAGCGCGGATCTGCTTCTACACCACGGCCAGCACGCCGCGCAGCGACGACAGCTTCCTGGCCGAGCGCCAGGGCCGCTGCATCGTGATCAGCAACTGCTCCGGTCACATGTTCAAGTTCGGCGCGGTCCTGGGCGAGCAACTGGCGCTGGCGGCGACCGAGGCCCTGGAGTTCTCGGCCTTCGCCCGCTGGGCGGCCGGCGATCCGCAGGCCACCGCAGCGTGACGGGCCCAGCTTGATAGGCCCAGCTTGATAGGCCCACGCGGCGGCTGCTAGAAGGCCGCCATGTCGCCGCAAGACCGCATCCTCGTCGCCCTCGACACAGCCGACCTGGCCCGGGCAGAGGCCCTGGCCTCCGCGCTGTCCGGCCTGGTCGGCGGCCTGAAGATCGGCAAGGAGTTCTTCACCGCCCACGGTCCGCAGGGTGTCCGCGCACTCGCCGGCGGGCAGCCGCTGTTCCTCGACTTCAAGTTTCACGACATCCCCAACACGGTCGCCAGCGCCCTGCGCGCCGCAGTCGACCTGGCGCCGCTGATCGTCAACGTCCACGCCAGCGGCGGACGGGCGATGATGGCGGCCGCCGCGGAGGCGGTGCGCGACGCGGCGGCCGCCCGCGGCGTGGCGCGGCCCCGGCTGATCGGCGTGACCGTGCTGACAAGCCTGGACGACGCCGACCTGGAGGCGGTCGGCCAGCGCGGCCCGGCGGCCGGGCAGGTGCTGCGCCTGGCACGCCTGGCGCGGGACTCGGGGCTGGACGGCGTGGTCTGCAGCCCGCGCGAGATCGCCGGGCTGCGCGCCGCTCTGGGCCCGGACTTCCTGCTGGTGGTGCCCGGGATCCGCCCGGATTGGGCCGCCAAGGGCGACCAGAAGCGGGTCACCACCCCGGCCGAAGCCCTGGCCGCGGGCGCCGACTATCTGGTGATCGGCCGGCCGATCACCGGCGCCGAGGATCCGGCCGCCGCCGCCCGCCGGATCGGCGAGGAACTCGCTGCCGCGGTCTAAAGGATGGCTGGGGGCCTAAAGGGTGATTGGCCCGGCACGCGGCACCGTGGCCGCGAAAGGACGCAGGGGAGGGATCCGAGCCATGACGGAGGCGACACCGCCCAGCGAACCGCTGCAGAAGCTGCCGGTCTTCGCGGTCGTCGGCGAGGCCTACGGCAGCTTTTTCCGCTACCTCCGCTACCTGCCCCAGGCCGCGCTGCTCCCGGTCCTGCTCGGCGCGCCTCTGTACTGGGCCTACTGGAAGATCCTGCAGCAGGTCACCCTGGACCCTGCCGGGTCGGGCGCCCTGGGGCTGCTTCTGCTTCCCCTGTACTTCCTCCTTTTCTTCGCTTTCGTCATCTTCTGCGTGGCTTGGTACCGGCTGAACCTGCTGGGACCGGACCGCGGGCGACCGCCGTTGTTCCCCGTGCCCAAGCGCCGGCACTGGCTGTTCCTCGGCTACAGCCTGCTGATTCTCGTGGTCTATCTTGCCATTGTCCTCTTCTTCGGGGCTCTTCCGCTGGCGGCCCTCGCTCCCCTGATCGGTCAGGACGCGGCCACCTTGAACCCTGCCACGGCGCTCGGCATCGGCCTGCTGGTGCCCCTTTGGGGGCTGGCGCTCTTCTGCCTGGTCGTCTTCGTCGTGCTGCGGCTGTCCTTCGTCTTTCCGGCGGCTTCGGTCGACGAGGACTATGCTCTGCACAACGCCTGGGCCCACACCAAAGGGCAGGTGCTACGCTTCTTCGCGGCCTTGTTTCTGGTTTCCGTCCCGCCCGTCTTGGGGATCATGATCTTCTCCCTGGCGACGACCCCGGAGCTCACGGGGCCGCAGGGCGACCCTGCGGCGACGGACCCGGCGCAGGTCATCGCGCAGATGGAAGACGGTCTCCTCTATTTCGTTTTCGTCGTCTATCTGCTCGGGCTCTGCTACTGGGCCATCGTCATCGGCGCCGTCGCTTTCAAAGGCCTCACGGGATGGTATCCGGAGCCGAACCCCGCCACACCGGCGGTACCCTTGGGCAGCTAGATCGAGACTCGACCTTGCGGTCCGCCCGGCGCCTCCGGGCGATTGATTGGCGTGGCAGCAGGGCCCACCTCTGCTACAGATGACGGCCGACGGGATCGGAGCCCGGTTCGGGAGGGGACGGAGCGTCTATGAGCCATCAAGGACCGCCGCCAGAGGCTGTAAGGAAGCTGCCGATCTTTCAGACGGTCGCAGAGGCCTATGGCATGGTCTTCAGCCACCTTCCGAGCCTGGCCAAGGCCGCGGCCTTGCCCTTCGCCATCTCGCTCGGGATCAGCTTCATGGCGCAGACCGAAGCGATTTCGCCGGAGCGCTTCGTTCTTGTCAACGCGCTCAACCTCTTTCCCGAGGCCTACTTCGGCGTTGCCTGGATCCGCTTCGTGCTCTTGGGCGCGCGCCGCGCCGCGCCGACGACCCTCCCGCCGATCATGCCTCGACACCTGCATTTCCTGCGTTTCGCCGCGCTGATGATGCTGCTGACGGCGTTGCCGGGCCTCGGTATCATGGCCGAGTACCGGCCGTTGGCGGAGTTCGACGGCGATCCCTCGCCCGAACTGCGCGCCGAGGTGATGCTGAACATGCTGCCGTTCATGATCATGGTAGTAGTCGCCCTCGTGCTGGTCCTGAGGTTCTCCTTCGTGTTCCCGGCGGTCGCAGTCGACGAGGCCTACGGCTTGGCCGACTCCTGGCGCCATACCAGAGGGCAGGCCATCCGCCTGATCGCCGGTCTGGCGATTTCGATGATCCCGATGACCATCGCGAGCCTGTTCCTCGGTGCGGCGCTCAGCGCCGGCGCCGGGGCCCCCGCGTCGCCCGGCCTGGTCTTCCTCGTCTCGAACATGGCTTTGAGCTATGTCGTCCTGGCACTCTACTTCGCCTTCGTCTCGATCGCCTTCCGCGAGTGCACCGGCTGGATACCCGCCGCGCAAGCCGGGCCGCCCGACCGCGCCACCGGCGAGGAGCAGGAGGGCTGATGCGGATCGAAGCGAAGATCTGCGGGATCCGCACCGTCGAGGCCGCGCGGGCGGCCGTCGCGGGCGGCGCGGCCTTCGTCGGCTTCGTCTTCTATCCGCCCAGCCCGAGGGCGGCGACCCCCGAGGGCGCGGCCCGGATCGCCGCCGACCTGCCGCCCGGCCTGGGCAAGGTCGCGGTCACGGTGGACGCCGACGACGAGGCCCTGGGCGCGATCCTCAAGGCCTACGACTTCGACCTGCTGCAGCTCCACGGCAAGGAGAGCCCGGCCCGGGTCGCCGAGGTGCGCCGCCGTTTCGGCCGGCCGGTGATGAAGGCGATCCCGGTGGCCGGCGCCGAGGACCTCGGCCGCGCCGGCGACTACCTGCCGGTGGCCGACCGCCTGCTCTTCGACGCCAAGCCGCCCAAGGACATGGAGGGCGCCCTGCCGGGCGGCAACGCGCTGAGCTTCGACTGGACCTTGCTGGCCGGGCGGGACTGGCCCAAGCCCTGGTTTCTCTCGGGCGGCCTGGACGCCGGCAACCTTGCCGAGGCGCTGCGCGTCACCCGCGCGCCCGCGGTCGACGTCTCCTCGGGCGTCGAGGACAAGCCGGGCCGGAAGAGCCCGGAGAAGATCGCCGCATTCCTGCAGGCCCTTGCGGCCGGCTAGAGCAGCCCGCGTTCGTTCGAACGCGGATAAGCTTCTCTAACTCTATGGAATAGATCAAATGAGTCATGATCAACGCTCCTTGGTATTAACCGGCGACGCGCCAGTGTCTGCGATGCCTTCGCCCGGATCGGCCGGTGCCGAAGGCATTGCGGGCACCGGCGCAATCGGGCAGAGTCCGCGCCCTAGAGCACGATGACATGAGATCGAAACGACCTCATGTCTGAATCGGGCTCTATACGTTCAATGAGAGCGGTATGAAGTGAAGCCGGTTCGGCTTCACTTCATACCGCGCCAGGGCTCCCTTGAAGGCGATCGCGCCACCCATGGAACAGCTCAACACCTATCGCGCGGGCCCGGACGAGCGCGGACACTTCGGCATGTACGGCGGCCGCTACGTCGCCGAGACGCTGATGCCGCCGATCCTCGACCTGGAGCGGGCCTACGAGGAAGCCAAGGCGGACCCGGCCTTCGAGGCCGAGTTCGAGCATTTCTCCAAGCACTACGTCGGCCGGCCGAGCCCGCTGTACTTCGCCGAGCGCCTGACGGAGCACCTGGGCGGCGCCAAGATCTACTTCAAGCGCGACGAGCTGAACCACACCGGCGCGCACAAGATCAACAACTGCCTGGGCCAGATCCTGGTCGCCCGGCGCATGGGCAAGACCCGGATCATCGCCGAGACCGGCGCCGGCCAGCACGGCGTGGCCACGGCGACCGTCTGCGCCCGTTTCGGCCTGCCCTGCATCGTCTACATGGGCGTCGAGGACATCGAGCGGCAGAAGCCCAACGTCTTCCGCATGAAGCTGCTGGGCGCCGAGGTGGTCCCGGTCACCAGCGGCAGCCGCACCCTGAAGGACGCCCTGAACGAGGCGCTGCGCGACTGGGTCGCCAACGCCGAGAGCACCTTCTACATCATCGGCACCGCGGCCGGCCCGCATCCCTATCCGGCCATGGTGCGCGACTTCCAGTCGGTGATCGGCCGCGAGACCCGCGAGCAGATCCGGACCGCCGAGGGGCGCCTGCCGGATACCCTGGTCGCCTGTATCGGCGGTGGCTCCAACGCGATCGGCCTGTTCCATCCCTTCCTCGACGATCCCGACGTCCGGATCATCGGCGTCGAGGCCGCCGGCCGCGGCATCGAGAGCGGCCAGCACGCCGCCTCGCTGACCGCCGGCGAGCCGGGCGTCCTGCACGGCAACCGGACCTACCTGCTGCAGGACGACGACGGCCAGATCCTCGAGGCGCATTCGATCTCGGCCGGCCTGGACTATCCCGGCATCGGGCCGGAGCACGCCTGGCTGCGCGACAGCAAGCGGGTCGACTACGTCGCGGTGACCGACCGGGAGGCTCTGGACGCCTTCCAGCTCTGCTGCAAGCTCGAGGGCATCATCCCGGCCCTGGAGCCGGCACACGCCCTGGCCGAGGTGATCAGGATTGCCCCGGACCTGCCGCAGGACCACATCATCGTGATGAACCTGTGCGGCCGCGGCGACAAGGACGTCTTCACCGTGGCCGAGGCCCTGGGGGTCGAGATATGAGCGGGGCCGCCGCCGAGGTCGCCGGCGCGGAGAGCCGGATCGACCGCCGCTTCGCCGCGCTGCGGGCGGAGGGCCGTGCCGGCCTGGTCGCCTTCGTCACCGCCGGCGACCCGGATCCCGTGATCTCGGCCGAGATCCTGCATGGCCTGCCGGCCGCCGGCGCCGACGTGATCGAGCTGGGCATGCCCTTCTCCGACCCCATGGCCGACGGCCCGGCGATCCAGGCTTCCAGCCTGCGGGCGCTGAAGTCCGGCATGACCCTGAAGGGCGTGCTGGAGTTGGTGCGCGGCTTCCGCGCCAAGGATCCGGACACGCCCATCGTGCTGATGGGCTACTACAACCCGATCTACCGCTTCGGCGTCGAGGCCTTCCTGCAGACCGCGGTCGCCGCCGGCGTCGACGGCCTGATCGTCGTCGACCTGCCGCCCGAGGAAGACGAGGAGTTCTGCATTCCGGCGATCCGCGCCGGGATGCACTTCATCCGTCTGGCGACGCCGACCACCGACGACGCACGACTGCCGGCGGTGCTGACGCATACCGGCGGCTTTCTCTACTATGTCTCGATCATGGGCATCACCGGCACCCGCGCCGTGGACGCCGCCGCCGTCACGCAGGCGGTGGCCCGGCTGAAGCGGCATACGGATTTGCCGATTGCCGTCGGATTTGGCATCAAGACTCCCGAGCAGGCGGCGGAAATCGCCAAGGTGGCCGATGCCGCAGTGGTCGGCTCCGCCATCGTCGACGCGGTGAAGGCCGGGCTCGACGACGAAGGCCGTGTCCGGGACGGGCTGGCGGCGGCGGTCCTCGGATTGGTCGCCGAATTGGCCGAGGGCGTCCGCGGGGCGCGCCGCTGAGGCGGACAGGATTGGATAGCAAGCCATGAACTGGTTGACGAACTTCGTCCGACCCAAGATCAGAGCGCTGGTCCAAAGCAAGGACGTCCCGGAGAACCTCTGGGAAAAGTGCCCGAGCTGCGGCGCCATGGTCTTCCACCGCGAGCTGGAGAACAACCAGCGGGTCTGTCCGCACTGCAGCCATCACATGCGCATCCCGGCCAAGCGGCGCCTGGAGATGCTGCTGGACGACGGCGCCTACGACCGGATCGACTTGCCCAAGCCGCTGAGCGACCCGCTCAAGTTCCGCGACAACAAGCGCTACACCGACCGCCTGCGCGACGCCCAGAACAAGACCGGCGAGACCGACGCCATCCTGGTCGCCCGCGGCCGGATGGGCGGCCATCCCATCGTGGTCGCGGTCTTCGACTTCGGCTTCATGGGCGGCTCCATGGGGATCGCGGTCGGCCAGGGCCTGGTCACCGCCGCCGAGACCGCGGTCAAGGCCAAGGCGCCGCTGCTGGTGGTACCCGCCTCGGGCGGCGCGCGGATGCAGGAGGGCATCCTGTCCCTGATGCAGATGCCGCGCAGCGTGATCGCGGTCGAGATGGTCCGGGAAGCCGGGCTGCCCTACCTGGTGCTGATCACGGACCCGACCACCGGCGGCGTCACCGCCTCCTTCGCCATGCTGGGCGACATCGCGGTCGCCGAGCCCGGCGCGATCATCGGCTTCGCCGGCCCCCGGGTCATCGAGGAGACGATCCGCGAGACCCTGCCGGACGGCTTCCAGCGCTCGGAATACCTGCTGGAGCACGGCATGGTCGACATGGTCGTCGACCGGCGCGAGCTGCGCGGGACCCTGATCCGCCTCCTGACCCTGATCCGGCAGCCGGCGCCGCCCGACGCCATCGCCCTGCCGGTGGCAACCACGAGCGCCCGGGCCAAGGGCAAGGCCGGCAACACCAACGACCCCAACAAGCATGGCGCCGGAACGATCGACCGCAAAGCCGCCGAGTGACGCGATCCTGGAGCGGCTGAGCCGCCTTCATCCCAAGATCATCGATCTCTCCCTCGGCCGGGTCGAGCGTCTGCTGGCACGGCTCGACCACCCGGAAGCGCGGCTGCCGCCCGTGATCCATGTCGCCGGCACCAACGGCAAGGGCTCCGTGATCGCCTACCTGCGCGCCGTGCTGGAGGCCGCCGGCCGGCGAGTCCAGGTCTACACCTCGCCGCACCTGGTCCGCTTCCACGAACGGATTCGCCTCGCCGGCGGGCTGATCCCCGAAGCGGAGCTGGCCGCGCTGCTGGAAAACTGCGAGGCCGCCAACGGCGCCGAGCCCATCACCTACTTCGAGATCACCACGGTCGCCGCCTTCCTGGCCTTCGCCCGGCATCCGGCGGACGTGCTGCTGCTGGAGGTCGGCCTCGGCGGCCGCCTGGACGCGACCAACGTGGTGGCGCGGCCCGCGCTGACCGTGATCACCCCGGTCTCGATCGACCACACCCAGTTCCTGGGCGAGACCGTAGAGGCCATCGCCTTCGAGAAGGCCGGAATCCTCAAGCCCGGGGTGCCGGCGGTGATCGCCCCGCAGGCGCCGGCCGCCCGCGCCACGATCGAGGCCCAGGCGGCCCGGGTCGGGGCGCCGCTCTACCTCCACGGCCGGGACTGGGACTTCGCGACCGGCGACGCCGCTGACGATTGGACTCTCCGTCTCGGCGAGAGGCGCCTGCGGCTGCCCGCGCCGGCCCTGCCGGGCGGCCACCAAGTCGCCAACGCCGCGACCGCGCTGGCCTGCGCGGAAAAGCTCGCGGGCTTCGGCCTGGACGAGCGGGCGTGGCGCCGGGGCCTGGCCGAGGCCACCTGGCCCGGCCGCCTGCAGCGCCTGACCGAGGGCGCGTTGCTCGGCGCCCTGCCGGAGGGCTGGGAGCTCTGGCTGGACGGCGGCCACAACGTCGCCGCGGCGGAGAGCCTGGTCGAGGTGGCGACGGGCTGGCGCGACCGGCCGCTCCACGTCGTCTACGGGATGATGCGGAACAAGGCGGTGGCAGCCTACCTCCGCCTCCTCGCACCCGGCGCGGCCTCGCTGTCCGCGGTCCCGATCCCCGGCGAGGCCGGCGCGCTCAGCGCTGCGGAGGCCACGGACGCCGCTCGAACCGCCGGCTTCGCCGCCGCGCCGTTCGGTTCCGTTTCGGAGGCCCTGGCAGCCGTGGCGCGACATGAGGGCGACGGACCGGCCCGGGTGCTGATCTGCGGCTCGCTCTATCTGGCCGGACGGGTGCTCGCCGAGAACGGCACGCCGCCGGAATAGGACAGCCCCTCAGCCAGCCCCGGCAGGGCGCGCACCAAGCCTCCTCATCCCGCGCGTAGGCGCTCCAAAGGGGGAGGGGCCGGAGGGTGAGGGCCGAGCGAAAAGCAAAGCCCCGCCGCGAGAGGGCGGGGCCCGGAAACCGGAATGGGCCCGCTTCAGGCCGCGATGCCGATCACGCCGCCGACCCAGTCGGCGAGCTCGTTGCGGGTCAGGTTGCCGCCGATCTTGGTCCCGGCGACCTGCCCGTCCTTGAACAGCATCAGGGTCGGGATCCCGCGCACGCCGTATTTCTGCGGAGTCAGCGGGTTGTCGTCGATGTTCATCTTGGCGACCGTCAGCTGCCCCTGCATGTCCTGGGCGAGCTGCTCCAGCGCCGGCGCGATCGCCTTGCAGGGCGCGCACCACTCGGCCCAGAAGTCCACCAGGACCGGTGCGTCGGCCTTGAGAACGTCGCTCTCGAAGCTGGCGTCGCTGACTGCGGTTGTCGTCATTACCCACTCCTGTGACCTGTTTTCCCGAGGTGCCGGGGTCGGGCGCGACTCGGAGAGTTCAGAAGAATCTGGGACCGGGCGGGCCGGAGGTCAAGGCGCGTGATCGGCGAGCTGCGCAGGGCTGAGCTGCATCAGCCGCGGCCCCCCGGTCCAGAGCAGGTAACAGTCGATCCGCCGCCCGGGATAGATCTCGGACAGCAGCGCCCGATAGGCCGCCATCTGCCTGATATAGACCTCCGGCACCCCGGCCGCGTCCTCCGGTGGGCGACGGTTGGACTTGTAGTCGACCACCGCCACCGATTCGGCCCCGACGACCAGGCGGTCGATCTGGCCGGCCACGACCTGCGGCCCGTCGCGTCCCTCGACCAGCCCGGCGACCGGCACCTCGGCCCGGCTGTCCGGACCGAGAAACCTGACGAAGTCGGGATGCTCCAGCAGGGCCAGGGTCGCGGTCAGCAGGGCCTCCGCCGCAGCCGGCGCCAGGCCCTGCTGCGGCAGGGCGAGCAGCCGGGCCCCGGCGGCGGCCCGGGCCTCTGCGGGCAGCGCCGGCAGGAGCTCCAGCAGGCGGTGGACCAGCCGGCCGCGGCGCAGCGCGGCCCCCTCCTCGGCGCCCAGGGGACTGCGCAGCGGCGGCTCCGGCAGGCGCGGCCGTGAGGGCGCCAGGGGCCGCGGCGGCAGGGGCTCCGGGACCGGGGGGCGTCCGGCCCAGTCCGGCAGCGCGGCCGGCGGCAGCGGCGGCGGCCCGGCCGCGCCGGCCTCGGCGGCAGCGTCCTGGGCCGTCGCCAGGCGCAGGCCGGGCCCGGCCCAGCCCTCGGCCGCCGCCCGGGTGAAGTCGTAGTCGACCGCCTCGGCGCAGCGTGCCAGGCCCCGGCGGACCAGATCGTACCAGCAGCCTTCGGGCGGCTCCTGGCGACCGGACCAGCCGCAGACGTAGAGCCGGTCTTCGGCCCGGGTCATGGCGACGTAGAGCAGGCGGCGGTACTCCTGGAGCTGGGCCTCGCGCTGCCGGCCGCGCGCCGCCTCTGCGACCTCGTCGTCCCAGGCCCGGCGCGGCGGCCAGAGCAGCAGGCCCTCGTCGTCCAGCCAGAACAGGCTGTCGCTGTTCTGCGGCAGCTGCAGGGTGTCGGGCAGGAAGACCACCGGCGCCTGCAAGCCCTTGGCGCCGTGCACAGTCATCACCCGAACCGCTTGGCCGCCGTGCTCGAGGTCGCGCTTGACCTCCTGCCGACCGGCCTCGAGCCAGTGCAGGAAACCTTCCAGGGAGGGCGGGTGCTCGCGCTCGTAGGCCAGTGCCAGGCCGAGGAACTCCTCGATGGGATCCGCGGCCTCCCGGCCCAGGCGGGCCAGCAGGCTCTCCCGGCCGCGCCGCGGGCCGAGCAACTCGGCATAGAGCTCGTAGGGCGGCAGGCCGTCGGCCTGGGCCAGCAGTTCGGAGAGCAGATCCCAGGCCATGCGGGCGTGAAGGGTCCCGCCCTGCGCCTGCCGCAGCGCCTGCCAGAGCGTGCCGGTCCGCTCGTGGGCCAGAGCGAAGAGCTGCTCCTCGTCGAAGCCGACGAAGGGCCCCTTGAGGACCGTCGCCAGGGTCAGGTCGTCCTCCGGCATCAGCAGGAAACGGCCCAGCGCGATCAGATCCATGACCGCGAGCTGGTCGGTCAGGACCATGCGGTCGACGCCGGCGACCGGGACGCGCAGCAGCTTGAGCTCGCGCACCACCTCCTCGACGAACTCGTTGCGCCGCCGGACCAGAATCAGGAAATCCTCCGGCTGCAATCGCCGGTCCTTGGACGGCAGGCGCGCCTCGGGGTCCGCCGCGCCTTGAGGGTCGAGGGTCCAGTAATGGATCCGTCGCGCGATGAGGCGGGCCAGGCGCAGCCGCGGCGGGGTCGTGCCCCGGCGCTCCAAGGGTGCGCTCCAGGGTGCCTCGGCCTCGCTTTCGACCAGGGGCGCCGGCGGCCAGAGCTCGACCACGCCGGCCTGGCCGCGCCGACTGGCCTCGTGGTGCAGCGGCCGCGCGTCCGGCAGGACACCGTCGCGCGCGGCGGCGCCGGCGAAGACCGCGTCGACCGCCGCCAGCACGGCCTCGGTCGAGCGGAAGGAGACGTTCAGGTCGACGTCGTCCCAGCGCTGGCCCGCGGCCGTGGCGCGCCCGGCCATCACCCCGCGCAGGCGCAGGAACTCCTCCGGCTCGGCGCGCTGGAAGCCGAAGATCGACTGCTTGGCGTCGCCGACCGCGAAGACGGTGCGCGGGCCTTCGCGCGCGCCCTCGCCGGCGAAGAACTCGCGGGTCAGGGCCTCGACGATCTGCCACTGCTCCGGGTTGGTGTCCTGGGCCTCGTCGATCAGGACGTGATCGAGGCCGCCGTCCAGCTTGAACAGCACCCAGCCGGTCATGCCCTGGGTCAGCAGCAGGTCGCGGGTCTTGAGGATCAGGTCGTCGTAGTCGAGGAAGGCGGCCCAGGCCTTGTGATGCGCGTAGCCTTCCAGGACCGCCACGCCCAAGGTCGCCAGGGCCTGGGTGGCCCGGGCCGTCACCACCTTGTTGCGCCGCCGCAGCACCGCCTGGAGGCGGGCGCCTTCGGCCGCCATGATGGCTTCCGCGCCGGGCACCGCGGCCTGCGCGCCCTTGGTCAGCAGACGCCGCCGCGGCTCGCCCTCCGCGTTCAGGAAGAGCGCCGCGTAGTCGTCGAAGGCGGCCGCGCGCGCCGCCCCCGACAGGGCGAGCCAGAGCTTCAGGGCGGCCGCCTTGGCCCGCTCCGCGGCGCTGCCGGCCTCCAGCGCCGCGACGACCAGTTGAAGCCCCATGAGATCCAGGGCGACGTCCGCCGTGGCCTCGGCCAGGACCCCCTCGGGGGTCTCCTCCCGCCCGATGCCGAGCCGAGCGTTGACCGCCGCCACCAGGCCGGCCAGCCCCAGGCGCTCGACCTGTCGGGTGAAGCGGCCGCGCTCCCGGGTCAGCTCGGTCAGCACCTCGGTGAAGCGGGTCTCGTCCAGCAGGCCGGCGAGGGTCTCCAGCGCCTTGGCGGTCGCGCCGCCCGGCTCGGCGGCGCTGCCGGCCAGGGCCGCTTCCCGGGCGGCCGCCAGCAGCTCGGCCGCGGAGCGGTCGTCGAGCACCTGGAAATGCGGCGCGACCCGGCTTTCCAGGGGGAAGCGGCCGAGCAGGGACTGGCAGAAAGCGTGGATGGTCTGGATCTTGAGGCCGCCCTCGGCGTCGAGGACCCGGGCGAAGAGCTGGCGCGCCAGGGCCGTTTCACCGTCCTCCGGCGCCCGCCCGAGCAGCTCGGTCAGGGCCGCGGCCAGCCTGTCGTCGGCGAAGGTGGTCCAGGCCGCCAGGCGGCGGGCGATGCGGGTCGCCATCTCGGCCGCCGCGGCCTTGGTGAAGGTCAGGCAGAGCAGACGCTCGGGCGGCGTGCCGGCCAGCATCAGGCTGAGCACCCGGTCGGTCAGCACCTTGGTCTTGCCGGTGCCGGCGGAGGCCGCGACCCAGATCGAGCTCTCCGGATCGGCGGCCCGGGCCTGCAGCGCCGAGGCGCGGGCGATCATGGCCTCGGCCTGCGCGCCGCTCATTCCGCGCCCTCCCCGAGGACGCCCGCCGACCACTCCTTGACCCGTGCCAGGTGGGCGTAGTCGGAGAAGGCCGGCGCCCGGTCCGGCCGCGGCACCGCGTGGTAGGGCGTGGCCGGATCGTCGAAACGCGCGACCAGCCGGGCCAAGCCGTCGAGCGCGGCCGCGGCGAGCGCGCCGGGCACGGCCTTGAGCTTGCGGATCTGCCCGGGCGGCTCGCCGCCGCTCAGCTTCCAGTAGGCCAGTTCGCCGACCTCGGCCGCCGCCAGCCCCGGGAAGCCGCCGGCCGCGGCGATCGCCGCCTCCAGGGGCAACTGGGGCGCATAGCCGTCGTCGACGTCCATCACCCGCGGCAGGACCCCGGTCTTGTAGTCGAGGATCGCCAGCCGGCCGTCGTTGTAAGCCTCGATGCGGTCGGCCTTGGCGGTCAGGGTGAAGTCGCCGCCGGGCGCGTCGAGGGTCAAGGTGCCGCGGATCTCGGCCAGGGCCTGGCGCAGCCCGACCCGGCGCGCGCCCTCCTCCTCGGCGACGTGGCGGGCGATCCGGCAGAAGCGCGGCCACCAGAAGGCATAGGCGCCCGGCTTGGCCTCGATGGCCTTGAAGACCTCGGCGCCGAGTTCGAGCAGGGCCGCCTCGGGGTCCTCGGGCAGGGCGGCCGGCCAGGCCTTGAGGAAGCGCTCCAGGGCCTCGTGGATCAGGATGCCCCGTTCGGCGGCACCGGGATCGGCGTCGAGCGGCTCGAGAGCCCTGAGCTTCAGGATCTCGGAGGCGTAGAGGGCGTAGGGGTCGCGCCGCCAGGTCTCGATCCGGGTGACCGAGAGCTTGCGCGGCCGCGCCGCCAGGGGCGGCCGGGGCGTCGGCGGCTTGACCGCGACCACCGCCGCCGGCCGGTCCAGCGCCTCGGCCCAGGCCCGCCACTGCGGCGCCTCGGCACGCCAGGCCTCGCCGCGCTCGAAGCTCTGCAGCAGGGCCTCCAGGCGCAGCAGCCAGCGCGACGGCACGGTCGGCGTGCCCTCGACCCGCAGCGCGCGGGTCAGGAACAGCCGCGGCGCGGTGAAGGCCTGGGAAAAGTCCTGGGCCGCCAGGCCGACCCTCCGCTCCGGCGCCGGCAGGCCGAAGTCCCGCCGCATCGGCCGGCTGAGCCAGGGTCCGGCCTCGACCTCGGCCGGCCAGGTGCCTTCGTTGAGCCCACCCAGCACCACCACGTCGGCATGCTGCAGGCGCGCCTCCAGCGGCCCCCAGATGTGGAGCCGCGGGTGCCGGCCGAAGCGGGGCCGGACCACGCGCCCGGCCAGGAGGCTGTCGAAGAGCCCGGGATAGCCGCCGGGCTCCAGGGTGACGCCGTCGTCGGCCGCGGCCAGCAGGTCGGCGAGGAACTCCGCCGCCGCCTCGCCGGCCTCGCCGGTCCAGAGCCGGGCCGCGCCCTGGCGTTCGTCGCTGGCCGCCAGGGCCTCGGCCGCGGCGAGCTGCGCCTCCACCAACGCGGCGAGCCGGCGGCGCCGGCCGCCGAAGGCCGTGATCAGAGGCTTCAGGCGCCGCTCCAGGTCGGCGAGGAGGTCCAGCAGCCCGGCGCCGCCCTTGGCGGCGCGCAGGGCGCGACGCAGCCCGGCGAAGCCGGGGGCCGGGCGCGGACCGCGCAGGACCGCGCGCTCGAGCTCCCGGACCCGGGCGCGAAAGGCGCCCGGCGCCTGGCCGCCGGCGGCCAGGGGATGCTTGAGGGCGGCCAGCAGGGATACCGGGGCCAGTTGGGCCGCGGCCAGGGCCGCAAGCAGGCGCAGGAAGACGCCCGGCGGGGTCTCGGCCAGGGGGCGGCCCGCCGAGTCGTCGACCAGGATCCCCCAGCGCCGCAGCGCCGCCCCGACCCGCCGCGCCAGACCCCGGTCCGGGGTCACCAGCGCCGCGGTCCGGCCCTCGGTCTCCAGGGCCTGACGCAGGACCAGGGCGATGACCGCGGCTTCCTCGCCGGGATCCGCGCAGTCGATGCGGGTGACGCCGTCCAGGGCGGCGTCGCGCTCGGCCCCGGACAGGCCGGCCGCGAGGCCCCGCCAGGCCGCGGTCGCCTGTGCCGGGCGCAGCGCCCAGGCGGCCAGGCGCCGCCGCGCCTTCAGGCCGGGGGCGATCTCGACCGGCCAGTCGGTCACCTCGTCTCGGGTCGCGCCGAGGCGATCGAGCAGGCAGGCCAGTCCGTGCTGGGGATGCGCCGGGTCCTCGCGGATCAGCGCCCAGGTCGCCGGCTCCGCCTCCCGGTCCAGGCCCGGCAGCACGACCTCGCCCCGGGGCAGGCGCGCGACCGTGGCCAGCAGCGCCGCGGTCGCCGGGATGCTGCCCGTCGACCCCGCGGCGATCACCGGCCGCGCCGGCGGCTCCCGCTGCCAGAGCGCGGCCTGGGCCTCCAGCAGCCGGCGCCGCCGCTCGGCACCGCCGATCGCGCCCTCCGCGGCCAGGATCTTCGGCCAGGCCTCCTCCAGGATGCCGAGGAAGCGCAGGGTGATCTGCCAATGGGCGGCGTAGGCCTCGGGCACCAGGTCGCGGAGCCGCTCCAGGCCGAGGCCCTCGGTCTCGACCAGGTCGAGGAAACGCCCCAGCTCCCGGGCCAGGCGCAGCGCCTGCTCCTCGTTCAAGGGGCCGCCCGGGTCCGCAGCCGTGGCGCCCAGCTTGAGGATCAGGCGGGACAGCAGAAGGTCGCGACGCAGCGGCGGCAGCGCCGGCGGCAGCTCCGGGTCCAAGGCCCCGCCCAGGCCCTCTGCGTCGGCCAGGACGAGCTCCTCGGGGTCGAGGTCCCCTAGGGGCAGACAGCGCGGCAGGACCAACGGACGGCCGCCGGAGGCCCTCAGGAAGGCATCCTGGATGGCCCGGCAGGCGCGCCGGGTCGGCAACAGCAGCGTGACGTCGGAGAGCCATAGCGGATCGTCGCCGCTGCGCGCGAGCAGGCCGGCGGCCAGGACGTCGACGAAGGAGACGCCGGCGGCAATCGAGCTGATCGCGGGCGCCCCCGGGGTCATCGGTGGATCGCCGGGACGCTCATGTGGTGCATGGCGTCCTCGGCGAACTTGAGGTCCTCGGGCGTGCCGACGTGGAACCATTCGCCGTCGTGGCAGATGCCGTGGAGCCGGCCGCGCTGCGCCGCCAGATCGTAGATCCGGTTCAGCGAGAAGGGGCCCTCGGGCATGGCGTCGAAGAGCTTGGGATCGATGATCTGCATGCCGCCGAAGACGAAGGGCGCGACCTCGCGCTCGCGGCGCCGGCGCACCACGCCGGCAGGGTCGAGGAAGAAGTCGCCCAGGCCTTCGTAGCCGTAGGCGAAGACGCACTGGTGCAGCAGCAGCAGGCAGTCCATCTTGCGGCCGTCCCAGGACTCGGCCAGACGCCGCAGCGCGGAGCTCCGGCCGTCGAGCCAGAGCACGTCGCCGTTGACGACGAAGAAGGGCTCCTTGCCGAGCAGGGGCAGCGCCTTCTTGACCCCGCCCCCGGTCTCCAGGATCTCCTCTTCGGGCGAGAAGACGATCTCGGGCGTCTTGCGGTCCTCCAGGTGCGCCTCGATCGCCTCGCCCAGGTGATGCAGGTTGATCACGGCCTTCTTGACCCCGGCCTCGACCAGGCGGTCGAGGATGCGGTCGAGCATGGCTTCGCCGTTCACCCGGACCAGGGGCTTGGGCAGGGTCTCGGTGATCGGCCGCATCCGCTTGCCGAAACCGGCGGCCAGGACCATGGCCTGCTTCGGGTCGCGCCGGCGCCGGCTCATGGCGCCGTCTCCCGGGGCGCCGTCTCCCGGGGCGCCGTCTCCCGGGGCGGCGCGATCCGCTCGGCGACCGGGATCTCGCGGTCGAACCAGGCGCGCACCGGCGCCAGGGCCGGATGCGCCAGGTCGCCCTGCAGGAGGCGCCAGACCCGCGGAATGTGCCTGAGGTAGCCGGGCTTGCGGTCGCGGCGGTCCAGGCGGGTGAAGATGCCGATGATCTTGGCGCTGCGCTGGGCGCCGAGCACGCTCATGGCGGCGCGCAGCTGGGCACCGTCGAGCGCCTCGAAGGCGGCGCGATAGCGCTCGAACATCTCCTCCGCCAGTTCGGGGGCGATGTCGCGCCGGGCATCCTCCAGCAGCGAGACCAGGTCGTAGGCCGGGGATCCGCGCACGGCGTCCTGGAAATCCAGCAGGCCGCAGGCGGCAACCCCGGCGCGGCCCTCCAGGATCATGAGGTTGTCGACATGGTAGTCGCGCAGGACCAGCGTCTCCGGCAGGGCCTGCGCGGCCGGGAAGACCGCCCGCCAGGCCTCGATGTAGGCCTCGCGCAGCGGCGCCGGCGTAGGCCGGCCGCGCAGGGCCGGCAGGAACCAGTCGGTCAGCAGCAGGGCCTCGTCCAGCAGACGGGCCTCGTCGTAGGGCGGCAGCTCGCCGGCCCCCGGCAGATCCACCGACCAGCCCCGGTGCAGCGCGATCAGGGTATCGATCGCCAGGCGGTAGAGCCCGGCCTCGTCGTCGCCCCGGGCCAGGACCCGGGTAAAGGTCGCGTCGCCCAGGTCTTCCAGCAGCAGCAGGCCCGCCGCCGCCTCGACCGCCAGGGGACGCGGCGCCGAAAGGCCGAGGCGCAGCAGCAGGGCGGCGACCCGCTCGAAGGGCCGCACGTCCTCGGGCGGCGGCGCGTCCATCAGCACCGCCCGCTCGCCGTCCCTCTGGAGCCGCAGATAGCGGCGGAAGGAGGCATCGGCGGCCAGGAGGCTCCGCTCCGCCCCGCCCCAGCCCTGGGCGTCGAGAAAGGCCTGGATGACGTCTTCGCGGGTGCTCAAGTTGCGGGCTCTCCATCGAGATCGAGCTTGGCCAGCCGCGCCGCCCAGACACCGTGGCCTTCGAGCCGGGCGCGGCGGGCCTCGGGCGAGGCCCCGAAGTCGAGGCACAGGTCGAGGCGGTCTTCCGGCAGCAGCGGGCCGAGCCGCTCGGGCCATTCGATCAGGCAGATGCCCTCGGCCAGGGCCTCCTCGAAGCCCAGCTCCAGGACATCCTCGGGGTCCTGGACCCGGTAAAGATCGAAATGCCAGACCGGCGCCGGCCGGCGGTCGTAGATCTGCACCAGGGTGAAGGTCGGGCTCGGCACCTCGTCCGGCGCCGCGCCGGGATCGGCGGGCGGCAGGGCGGTGATCAGGGCCCGGGCGAAGCTGGTCTTGCCGCAGCCGAGATCGCCCCGGAGCGCGACCAGGTCGCCGCGGCGCAGCAGGGGCGCGAGCCGCCGGGCCAGGGCCGCGGTGGCGGCCTGGTCGTCCAGACGAAGCTGTCGCTCTGGTGTTGCTCGGAGGGCGACTGCCATGACGCGCCCTTATTAGCGGGCGGCCCCGACTCGGGCAACGGCGGAAGCAAGGCGACGGCGCGGCGGCGGCGATGCAAGGCTTGCCAAGGCTGAGGCCGGCGGCCATCGTAGGGCCCGCTCAGACGACCCGAGATCCGACCGGCCCCGACCACGATCCGCGCAGTTCCGATGCCAGAAGCCCTCCGCGACTCCCAGGTCCAGACGACAGAGACGAAGACCACGGCGACCACCGACGTCGTGATCATCGGCGCCGGCCCGGTCGGCCTCTTCGCGGTCTTCGAGCTGGGCATGCTGAAGATCCGCTGCCACGTCATCGACGCCCTGGACTCCCTGGGCGGCCAATGCGCCGCGCTCTATCCCGAGAAGCCGATCTACGACATCCCGGGCTATCCGCGGATTCAGGCCTCGGAGCTGGTCGAACGGCTGGGCGAGCAGGCGGCCCCCTTCGCGCCGGTCTACCATCTGGGGCAAAGGGTCGAGCGCATCGAGTCCGGCCCCGAAGGCCGCTGGCTGCTGGAGACCGAAGGCGGTCTGCGGCTCGACGCCAAGGCGGTGGTGATCGCGGCCGGCGGCGGCGCCTTCGGCCCGAATCGGCCGCCACTGGAGGGAATCCGCGACTACGAGGGCAAGAGCGTCTTCTACATGGTCCGCCGGCGCGAGGATTTCCGCGGCAAGCGAGTCGTCATCGCCGGCGGCGGCGATTCGGCCCTGGACTGGACCCTGTCCCTGGCCGAGATGGCCGCGCAGATCCATGTGGTGCACCGCCGACCCAAGTTCCGCGGCGCCCCGGACAGCGTCGCGCGCCTGCAGGAACTGGCCAGCGCCGGCGACGTCGTGCGCCTGGTCGTGCCCTATCAGCTGCACGGCCTGGAGGGCCGCGACGGCCAGCTCGAGGCCGTGGTGGTACGCAAGATGTCGGGCGAGGAGCGGCGCCTCGAGGCGGACGTCCTGCTGCCCTTCTTCGGCCTGTCGATGAACCTCGGCCCCATCGCGTCCTGGGGCCTGGAGCTGGAACGCGGCCAGATCGCGGTCGATCCCGAAACCTGCATGACCAGCGCCGAGGGCATCTACGCCATCGGCGACGTCAACAGCTATCCGGGCAAGCTGAAGCTGATCCTCTGCGGCTTCTCCGAGGCGGCCATGGCGGCGCACGCGATTTACGCCCGGATCCGTCCGGACGAGACCCTGCACTGGGAGTATTCGACCACCAAGGGCGTGCCCGGCGTCGCGTAGCGGATCAGCCCGGGATGGGTTCGGAGAGTCATCAGAAGAGCGATCACGGGATCACCGACGTCCGGCCGGGCGTCGCGGCCATCATCTACGACGCGGAGGGCCGCGTCCTTCTGCACCACCGACGGGTCGGGGACGGCTGGGCGCCGGTGAGCGGCCACGTCGAGCGCGGCGAGACCGCCGCCGCCGCCCTCCATCGGGAGGTCAGGGAGGAGACGGGGCTGGCGGTGCGCATCGAGCGGCTGGTCTCGCTCAATTCCGACCCGGCGTTTCAGGTGGTCGGCTTTCCGGACGGCCGCCGGACCCAGTTCGTGACCGCGGTCTTCGCCTGCCGCCGGACCGGGGGGAGGCTGCGCGGCTCGGACGAAGGCCGGGCCTGGTCCTGGTTCGCCGCCGACGCCTTGCCGAAGCCTCTGCTTCCCTACGCGCGGGTCTGGCTCGCCGACGCGGCCTCGGCCGACCCCGGTCCCGCAATCAGGTAGTACAGGTACTAGTGGAGAACCGGCGCTCGTGCGGAATTGATCGGCAGCGATCGCAGGCCCATATCCTTCGATGTCGCAACTCGGGGTGTCCGCCGCCGGCGGGCTGAGAACAGACCCGTAGAACCTGATCTGGATCATGCCAGCGAAGGGAGCGGTTGCGACCGAGGCCGACGTTCCGCCCTTCGGCGGCCCGTGGTCCCGGCTCCCGTCGCGTAGGAAAGGGAGCGTCATGCACTTCACAGCTCAACCGATATCGGTGCCGGCCGGCCCTCCGCTGGCGGAGATCCTGCCATGACCCGTTTCAGCGAGTGGGCCTGGCGGGAAACGGCCGATCTGCGCCGCGGCATTCTCGATCTGCCGTTCAACCGCGAGCTCGCGGCCGGCACGCTGTCGCAACCGCGGTTCCAGTTCTACATGATCCAGGACGCCCTCTACCTGGAGCAGTACGCGCGCGCCCTGGCGATCGCCGCGGCCCGGGCGCCCGACCCCGGCGCCATCGAGTTCTTCGCCCGCGCGTCGCAGGAGGCGCTGGTCGTCGAGCGGGCCCTGCACGGCGGCTTTCTGGAGCGCTTCGGGGTCGATCCGGCAGACGCGGCGCGGGCCGAGCCCTCGCCGACCTGCTACGGCTACACCAACTTCCTGCTCGCCACGGCGCAGCGGGGCAGCTACGAGGAGCTGGCCGCCGCCGTGCTCCCCTGCTTCTGGATCTACTGGGACGTGGGCAAGCGCATCGCCGGCGAGGCGGTCGCCGACAATCCCTACCAGGCCTGGATCGATACCTACAGCGACCCCGCCTTCGGCGAGGCGGTCGAGGCGGTGATCGGCATCAACGACCGGGCGGCCGCCGGGGCGGCGACGGTGACCCGTGACGCCATGCTCGCGGCCTTCAAGCGATCGGCCCGCTACGAATGGATGTTCTGGGACAGCGCCTACCGCCAGGAGCCATGGCCCGTGGCGATCTAGCGGAAGAGGGGCCTGCCGGGCGGCCCAATCAGGCTTCCTGGACCTCGGCCGGCGTCGGTACGGCCAGGAGCGGGGGCTCGACGGGGATCCGGCAGGTCACCTTGGTGCCGCGGTCCAGTTCGGACGTGAGCTCGATCCGGCCGCCGTGCAGTTCGATCAGGCTCCGCACCAGCGACAGCCCCAAGCCGGCGCCGGCCTGGCGCGGGTTGCCGGGGCCGCGGATGAACTTGTCGAAGACCCGGCCGTGCTCCTCGACCGGGATCCCGACGCCGGTGTCGGTGACCGACAGCAGCAGCTCGCCGTTTTCGCGCGCCGCGGCCACGGTGACGCTGCCGCCCTCGGGCGTGAACTTGAAGGCGTTCGACAGCAGGTTGAAGAGCGCCTGCTTCAGCCGCCGCGGATCGGCGACCACCGCGCCGACGTCCACCTCGCAGTCGAGCACCAGTTCCAGGCCGCGGCTGCGGGCGCGCTCGTGGCCGAGGGTGAAGATGCTGTTCAGCAGTTCGCGGACGTCGATCGACTCCAGTTCGAGCTGCAGATAGCCGGCCTCGATGGTCGCGAGGTCGAGGATGTCGTTGATCAGGCTGATCAGACGCTCCGAGGATTCGACGATGGCCCGGGCGTAGTCGAGCTGCCGGTCGTTGAGCTCGCCGAAGAGCTGCTTCTCGAGGATCTCCGCGAAGCCGATGATCGCGTTGAGCGGCGTGCGCAGTTCGTAGGAGACGTTGGCGATGAACTCGGACTTGAGGCGGTCGGTCGTCTCGAGCGCCTCGGCACGCTCACGCAGGGCCCGCTCGACGCGGGTCGAATCGGTGACGTCGAAGTAGGTGAAGAGGCTGGCTCCGTCGGGCAGCGGCACCTGAGACCATTCGAGCACCATGCCGTCGCTGCGCTCGAAGCGGCCGCTGCGCGGCTCGGCCTCGGTGACCTGCACCGCCATGCGTTCCTCCGCCTCCGGCCAGCTTTCCTCGTCGATCGGAT
Source organism: Kiloniellales bacterium (assembly GCA_022361275.1). Taxonomy (GTDB): domain Bacteria; phylum Pseudomonadota; class Alphaproteobacteria; order Kiloniellales; family JAKSBE01; genus JAKSBE01. The sequence continues at coordinate 5,829 of JAKSBE010000454.1, read as the reverse complement.
AGAAACGGCGCAGCTGCGGCAGCAGGTCGCGGACATGGGGCTCGTTCTGGAGGCTCTCGGCGGGAAGCTCCCAGATCCGGGCGAAGGCCGGGTTGTGCAGCTTCAGCCGGCCGTCGCTTCCAAAGACCGCGACCCCTTCGAAGAGGTTGTCCAGCGTCTCCTGCCGCACCGCGATCAGGGTGTTGTAGGAGCGCTCCAGCGCCAAGCGGTCGGTCACGTCCTCGCAGATGGAGAGCACGCCGCCGAAGGGATGCGGCGCGACCACCATCCGTATGGTGCTGCCGTCCGGCAGGTGCTGCAGTTCCTCCAGGGGCGCGATCAGGGTCTGGAAGGCCCGCAGCCGTTCCTTCTTGAACTTGGGAAAGTCCGCGTACTCGGGAATCTGCCGGCGTTCCCGCAGCGCCTCGTGAACGTCGTTGAGGTGAGGCTCGGTCGCCAGGAAGTCCTCGTCCAGATGGAACATGCGGGCATAGGCGCCGTTGTAGAACTTCAGCCGCATGTCCTGGCCGAAGATCGCGATGCCGCTGGCCAGGTTGTCGAGTACCTCGGAATGGGCATCGATGTGCCGGCTGAGCTCGGACTGGAGTTCCTCGACATCGGTGCGGTCGATCGCCAGGCCGACCAGTCCCTCGTCGCCGAAGGGCCGTTCCTCCACCGCCATGAGCCGCCGCTGGCCGTCCACCACCGCGTGGTGGGACGCGGTCACGGCGGCCCCGGCCTCGCGCGCCTGGCGGGCCAGCGCCTGGCCAGGCTCGCCCTGCGCCTGATCGAGCAGCTCGACGCTGTCGGCGACCGCGGACTCCCGCTCGCGGTCGACAGCACCGGCGTAGGCCGCGTTGCAGTAGCTGAGCCTGAACGCCTCGTCGCGCAGCCAGACCGGCACCGGCAAGGCGTCGAGCAGCGCCTCGCGCAGCGCGCATTCCGCCTCGGCCCGCTCGAAGCGGGTCACCTCTTCGCTGACGTCCTGGAACCAGAGAAAGGCGGAGCGGTCCACGGCTTCGGCCGGCCCGTCGAGGCGGGCGCCGGACACCAAGACGGCGGCCGGGCCCTGCTTCGGCCTGAGCACGAGCCGGAAGCCGTCGCCGTCGCGCTCCAGGGCCTCGATCGCCGCCGTCAGGGACTGCCGATCGGAGTCCGCGAAAAGCGCCAGAACCGCGTCCAGGCCGAGCGGCGCAGGCGCCCCCGCGGTGCCGCCTGTCAGGCCGAGGCCCGGGATCAGGCCGGGCGAGGCGCCGGCCGCCTTGTCGGAGAGGTCGAAGCTGCCCAGCGTGGCGGCGGCCAGGCGGGCTTCGGCGATGGCCGCCCGCTGCCTTACGGCCCCAGCCTTGGCCTGGAGAGCCGCCAGGCGGCGGCCCAGATAGAGGCAGACGCCGGCGGCGATCAGAAGCGCGATCAGTGCGGTGGGCAGCACGAGCCAAATGCCCCTTGCCGTTAAAGGCCGTTTTGCCGGACCCGTCGGTCGATCGGGTCAAATTGCCGCAAGTACATTCGGTCGGGCGCCGCCAAGGTCGATATACCTAGAAGACCCTAGTCGCACACGAGTCTAGTTCCTTTGCCAAGGGTGAACAAGCCGAGCAGACCGCAGCGTCCCGGCCAGGGGCCTGGATCGCGGCGCGGGAAAAGCGGACAGCGGCGCCCTCAATAGCGATAGGCGTCGGACTTGTAGGGCCCTTCGACCGGAACCCCGATGTAGTCGGCCTGCGATTGGGTCAGCTTGGTCAACTTCGCCCCGACCTTCTCAAGGTGCAGCGCCGCAACCTTCTCGTCGAGGTGCCGCGGCAGGACGTAGACCTGCTTTTCGTACGTGTCGGCGCTGGTCCAAAGCTCGATCTGCGCCAGCACCTGGTTGGTGAAGGAGGCGCTCATCACGAAGCTGGGATGTCCGGTCGCGCAGCCGAGGTTCACCAGGCGGCCCTCGGCCAGCAGGATGATCCGCTTGCCGTCCGGGAACTCGACCTCGTCGACCTGGGGCTTGATGTTGTGCCACTTCATGTTGCGCAACGCCTCGACCTGGATCTCGTTGTCGAAGTGGCCGATGTTGCAGACGATCGCCCGGTCCTTCATGGCCCGCAGATGGTCGACGGTGATCACGTCGGCGTTGCCGGTGGCCGAGACGAAGATGTCGCCCTGGGACGCCGCCTCGTCGAGGGTCACGACCTGGAAGCCGTCCATCGCCGCCTGCAGGGCGCAGATCGGATCGATCTCGGTGACCATGACCCGGGCGCCGGCGCCGGCCAGGGAGCGCACAGAGCCCTTGCCGACGTCGCCGTAGCCGCAGACCACCGCGACCTTCCCGGCCATCATCACGTCGGTCGCCCGGCGGATGCCGTCGACCAGGGATTCCCGGCAGCCGTAGATGTTGTCGAACTTCGACTTGGTCACGGAATCGTTCACGTTGAAGGCCGGGACTGCCAGCTTGCCGGCCTTGGCCATCTCGTAGAGGCGGTGCACGCCGGTGGTGGTCTCCTCGGAGACGCCGCGGACCTCGGCCAGGAGCTCGGGGTGCTTGTCGTGCATCACCACGGTCAGGTCGCCGCCGTCGTCGAGCAGCATGTTCGGCCGCCAGCCGTCCGGGCCCTCGATGGTCTGATCGATGCACCACCAGTACTCCTCCTCGGTCTCGCCCTTCCAGGCGAAGACCGGCACGCCGCTGGCCGCGACCGCCGCCGCCGCGTGATCCTGGGTCGAGAAGATGTTGCAGGACGACCAGCGGATCTCGGCGCCCAGGTTCCGCAGCGTCTCGATCAGGACGGCGGTCTGGATGGTCATGTGCAGGCAGCCGGTGATCCGCGCGCCCTTGAGCGGCTGCGCCTTGCCATACTCCTCGCGCAGCGCCATGAGACCCGGCATCTCGGTCTCCGCGATCGCGATCTCTCGGCGGCCCCACTCGGCGAGGCCGATGTCGGCCACCTTGTAGTCGTCGAATTGCGCCATTTTTCTGATCTCCGTGTTCAGGGTCGCCGGCAGCGGCAGAATCGCCGAGGGTGTAACAGCCAGCGGCGACAGCGACAAGCTCTCGGCTGCGGCCGGGCGCCCCTGGCCGACCCCAGAGATTACTTGGCTCTCAAGGGTTAATTTTATAGTAAACACGAAGCATAGAACATGATATATATTTTATGTATCTTGATGTGGCATTTCTGTGATGCACGTTACCTATTCTTAATATTTGGAGTTCAAGATCTGCTGGTAGTCAAACTACACGAAACGGCGCTGATCGCGCCTATTTGTTCATTGGAGGAGACCCCCTATGTTCAAGTCCCTGCATGCCTTCGCAAATGACGAGTCCGGTGCGACGGCGATCGAATACGGTCTGATCGCAGCCCTGATCGCGGTCGCCGCCATCGGCGCCCTGGAAGCGATCGGTACCTCTCTGGATACGCTGTTCAAGGGCGTCGATAAGAAGCTCGAAGATGGTATCGGCAAACTCTAGCAACCGGACGCCCGGCCAAGAAGTAAGCAAAGCCTGAAGGTCTCGAGGAACGGAGCACCGGGAGGACAGGAATTCTCCCAGCCGTCTCGGACGGCAAGGAGACCGCCGACAACGGTGACTTGACCAAGGGCAGAAAAGTCGATTCGAGGGGCATCCCGGTAGAGCCGGGATGCCCCTCGGTCCTTTCAGGCCCCCTGCGCCCCGAATCGAGACCGGTACGCGCCGGCATCCAGCATCTAGAAGGACTCGCTGAAATCGTCCAGCAGCGCCGCGATCCGGCCGCTGTCCGTCTGGTCCATGATGACCTGGGCGCGGCGCGCCGCCGCCTGCATGTCGAGGCTGCGGACCTGCTGCTTGACCCGAAGCAGCGAGTTCGCCGACATCGAAAGATCGCGCACGCCGAGGCCCAGCAGCAGCGGGGTGAACCGCGGATCGCCCGCGATCTCGCCGCAGACGCTGACCGGGAGACGCGCCCGAAGCGCCGCCTCCACGGAGAACTGGATCAGCCGCAGCACCGCCGGATGCAGCGGGTTGTAGAGGTGGGCGACGGATTCCTCGCCGCGGTCGATCGCCAGGGTGTACATGGTCAGGTCGTTGCTGCCGATGGCGAAGAAGTCGGCGACCGAAGCGATGGCGTCCGCGGCCAGCGCCGCGCCGGGGATCTCGATCATCACCCCGAGCGGCGGCAGCGGATCGGCGATCTTCACGCCCTTGCGCCTCAGGCGGCGCGCGGTCGCGGCGAGGACCTTGCGGACCTCCAGGACCTCGGCGACCGTCGAGATCATCGGCAGGAGGATCCGCAAGGCCCCCTCGACCCCGGCGCGGAGTATCGCCGCCAACTGGGTTTCCAGCAGCTCCGGCTCCTTCAGCGACAGCCGGATCGCCCGCAGACCGAGCGCGGGGTTGGCGGTGCCGTAGAAGCGTGGCCGCAAGGAGGGCGCCAGCTTGTCGCCGCCGACGTCGAGCGTCCGGACGGTGACCGGACGGCCGCCCATGGCGCGGACGATCTCGAGCAGGGCCACGGTCTGCTCCTCCTCGCCGGGCAGGTTGTCCCGGTTCATGTAGAGGAACTCGGTGCGCAGCAGGCCGACGCCCTCGGCCCCCGCGGAGCGCGCCTGCGAGACCTCGCGCGGCAGCTCGAGGTTGGCCTGCAGCGTGACGGTCACCCCGTCGCGCGTGACCGCCGGCCGCGTGCGCAGTCGGACCAGGGCCCGCGCCTCGCGCTCCATGGCCTCCTGGCGGCTCCGGTACTCGGCGATGCGCTTGGACGTCGGCCGCAGGATCACGAGACCGTCCGAGCCGTCGACGATCACGGTCTCGCCCGGCGCGACGTCCTCCAGCAGCCCCGCGACTCCCAGCACGGCCGGCAGGCCCAGGGAACGGGCCATGATCGCGGTGTGGCTCTCGGCGCCGCCCAAGACGCTGGCGAAGGCGCCGACCCGCCGCGGGTCCATGAGCGCCGTGTCCGCCGGCGTGATCTCTTCGGCCAGGATCACGGATCCGGCGGGGACCGCCTTGAAGCCCTGGTAGGGCCGGTCCGAGAGGCTGCGGATGAGGCGCAGGCCGACCTCGCGGATCTCATCGGCACGGGCCGCCAGATAAGGGTCGTTCATGCCCTCGAAGTTGGCGGCGATCTCGGCGATCTCGGCCATCACCGCCGCCTCGGCGTTGATCCGCCCCTGCTCGATACGGCGGCCGACGCCCTTGGTCAGGCGCGCGGAGGACAGCATCTGCTCATGGGCGTCCAGCAGGTAGCCGAGCTCCTCGGCCGCGGTGCCGTGCAGGTTGTCGGCATGGGCCCGAATCTTGTCCAACTGCCCGTGCGCCTTGGCCACCGCCCGTTCGAAGCGCTCCGCCTCGGCCGGCACCTGGCGCCGCGACACCGTATACTCGTTGACCTGGATCTCGCCGGCTTCGCGCAGGAAGGCCTCGCCCACCGCGACGCCGGGCGAGACCGCCAGACCCTCGAGCACGCGCTCGCCGCCGGGGCGCCTGCGCGCGCCTTTGCTCTTCTTGTCCCGCTTCGCCGCCATCACACCCGTCGTCTATCGTCTCTGCCGCCGCCCCGGGAACGAAATCCGGAGGCCGCGCATCAGACCTCTTCGTGGAACCCGGCCGCGACCAGGCCCGCGAGCGCGGTCAGCGCGGAGTCCCGCGCCGGTCCCTCGGCCTGCAGCTCGATTTCGGCGCCCAGGCCGGCGGCCAGCATCATCAGGCCCATGATCGAGAGGCCGGAGACCTCCATGCCGTCTTTCCGGACCAGGATCTCCGCCTCGTAGCTGCCGGCCAACTTGACGAACTTGGCCGCCGCCCTGGCATGCAGGCCGCGCTGATTGACGATGGTCACCCGCCGCTTCGCGACCATGACCTGATCCCGGTTCATTTCTTGACCTTCGCGG
>JAKSBE010000200.1 GCA_022361275.1 Kiloniellales bacterium | reverse complement strand
GGCGGCCTGACCGCGGGCGCGACCCTGGACTACGAGATCGAGCTGACCGAAGGGGACTATCTCTACTCCTGCCCGCTCAACCCGACCCCGGACTACCGCATCGTCGTCAAGAGCTGACCCACGGCCAAGACGCGCGGCCCTGCCGCCGCGCGTCCGTGCCACGCTGATGGGAGCAAGGAACATGGGACAGATCCTCCGCGCGGACATCTGCGTCATCGGCGGCGGCTCCGGCGGCCTTTCGGTGGCCGCAGGCGCGGCCCAGATGGGCGCCCGTACCATCCTGATCGAGAAGGGCGAGATGGGCGGCGACTGCCTGAACACCGGCTGCGTGCCGTCCAAGGCCCTGATCGCCGCCGGCGAGGCCGCGGAGACCGTCCGCCGCAGCGGCGTCTTCGGGGTCAACGGCCACGAGCCCCAGATCGACTTCGCCAAGGTCCACGACCACGTCCACGGCGTGATCGCGGCCATCGCCCCGCACGACTCGGTCGAGCGTTTCGAGGGCCTGGGCGTCCAGGTCATCAAGGGTGCCGCCCGCTTCACCGGGCCGAAGGAGGTGGAGGTCGAGGGCCGGAGGATCCGCGCCCGCCGCTTCGTGATCGCCACCGGCTCCTCCCCGGCACTGCCGCCGATCCCGGGCCTCGACGAGGTGCCCTTCCTGACCAACGAGACGATCTTCGACCTGAAGGAGCGGCCCGACCACCTGATCGTCATCGGCGGCGGTCCGATCGGCGCCGAACTGGCCCAGGCCCAGCGCCGCCTGGGCGCCCGGGTCACCCTGCTCGAGGTCGCCAGTCTGATGGGCAAGGACGATCCGGAGGCCGCGGATGTCGTGCGCCAGCGCCTGATCGCGGAAGGCGTCGATCTCCAGGAAGGGATCCGGATCGAGTCCCTGGCCCGCAAGGGCAACGGCATCGCCGCCAGCATCAAGGCCACCAGCATCAAGGCCATCAGCATCAAGGCCGGGGGCGAGGTTCGGGAGATCGAGGGATCGCATCTCCTGATCGCCGCCGGCCGCCGGCCCAACGTCAACGGCCTGGGCCTGCAGGCGGCGGAGATCGACTACGCGTCCCGCGGCATCGTCGTCGACGGCCGTCTGCGGACCAGCAACCGCAAGGTCTTCGCCATCGGCGACGTGATCGGCGGCTACCAGTTCACCCACATGGCCGGCTACCACGCGGGGATCGTCATCCGCAACGCGCTCTTCGCCCTGCCGGCCAGGGTCAAGGACAACGCCGTGCCCTGGGTCACCTACACCGACCCCGAGGTGGCCCAGGTCGGCCTGACCGAGGCCGAGGCGCGGGAGCGGCACGGCGAGGCGGTGCGGCTGTCCCGCTGGTCCTTCGCCGAGAACGACCGGGCCCAGGCGGAGCGTGCCACCGAGGGTTTCGTCAAGGTCGTGACCGGCAAGCGCGGGCGGATCCTTGGCGTCACCCTGGTCGGCCGCCACGCCGGCGAACTGTTGCAGCCCTGGGTCCTGGCGATCACCCGGGGCCTCAAGATCGGCGCCATGGCCGGGATCATCGCGCCCTACCCGACCTTGGGCGAGATCAACAAGCGCGCCGCCGGCGCCCACTTCACCGAAGCGCTCTTCGGCCCCCGGACCCGCCGGGTGGTCGGGCTTCTGCAACGTCTGCCCTGAGGTGAAAAGGATGCCCGAGACCCAAAACCGCGCGGCGATCCCCGAGCGGCGCGCGCTTGAGCGGGAGACGAGCCTGTCCGTCACCGAAGCCAAGACCCCGGAGCTGCCGGAGGCGGCCGGCAAGCCGAGCGCGCTGCGGCGCTTCCTGCCCCTGATCCTCTTGCTGGGCTTGGCTGCGGCGGCCTGGTCTCTGGGTCTCAAGGACTACCTGACCTTCGAGGCCCTGCGCGAGAACCGGGCCTTGCTGCTGAGCTTCGTCCAGGATCAGGCGGTGTTGGCCGTGGTCGTCTTCACCCTCGCCTACGCGGTGAGCACGGCGGTCTCGCTGCCCGGCGGCGCCTTCCTGACCGTGATCGGCGGCTTCCTCTTCGGCACCGTTTTCGGCGGTGTCTGGACCCTGATCGGCGCGACCATCGGAGCGACGGCGATTTTCCTGGCCGCCAAGACGGCGCTGGGCGACTTGCTGCGCGCCCGCGCCGGGCCCTTCTTCCATCGCATGGAGGCCGGCTTCCGGGAGAACGCCTTCAGCTACCTGCTGGTGCTGCGCTTGATCCCGCTGTTTCCCTTCTTCGTCGTCAACCTGGTACCGGCCTTCCTGGGGGTATCCCTGCGCACCTACGTCGTCGCGACCTTCATCGGCATCATCCCCGGCACCTTCGTCTTCGCTTCGGTCGGCGCCGGCCTCGGCAGCGTCTTCGAGACCAGCGGCGAGTTCTCGGCTTCCGCGATCGTGACGCCGCAGATCGTCATCGCGCTGATCGGCCTGGCCCTGCTCTCGCTTCTGCCGGTGGTCTACAGGCAGATCCGGCGCAGGCGGGCGGCCTCTCAGTAGCAAGGAGCGTTGATAGAGACCCATTTGACCGGGTTTCCTTGCCCGCCCGCTCTTCGCGAGCGCAACGGGTCGAGGTCGCTCGCCGACAGGAGATGTCGCTGGCGGCACTGCCGGTCGCGAAGCCGAAGGTCTAAGATCCGCCTCGAAGTGCCGGTCCGTCGGGCCGGCGACAGCGCGAGGAGGTCGAGACGGCATGAAGTCGCAGGTGCAGGTCGCGGTGATCGGCGGCGGCGTGGTCGGGTGCAGCGTGCTCTATCACCTGACCAAGTTCGGCTGGGGCGACGTGGTCCTGATCGAGCGCGCCGAACTGACCTCCGGCTCGACCTGGCACGCGGCCGGCGGCTTCCACACCCTCAACGCCGACACCAACATGGCCGCCCTGCAGGGCTACACCATCCGGCTCTACAAGGAGCTGGAGGAGATCTCCGGCCAGTCCTGCAGCCTGCACCATTCCGGTGGCCTGACCCTGGCGACCACGCCGGAGCGCATGGACTACCTCAAGGCCGCGCGCGCCATGCACCGCCACATGGGCCTGGAGACCGAGCTGATCGGCCTGGAGGAGATCGAGAAGCTGGCGCCCATCGTCAACACCGAGGGTGTTCTGGGCGCACTCTACGACCCCCTGGACGGCCATCTCGACCCCTCGGGCACGACCCATGCCTACGCCAAGGCGGCGCGGATCCAGGGCGCCGAGATCTACCTGCGCAACCGGGTCGTGGACCTGCAGCACCGGCGCGACGGCGGCTGGGACGTGGTCACCGAGCAAGGCACGATCCACGCCGAGCACGTGGTCAACGCCGGCGGCCTCTGGGCGCGCGAGGTCAACGCCCTGGCCGGGATCTACCTGCCGCTGCATCCCATGGAGCACCAGTACCTGGTGACCGACGACATCCCGGAGATCTACGAGCGCGACGGCGAGCACCCCCACGTCCTGGACCCGGAGGGCGAGTCCTACCTGCGCCAGGAAGGTCGCGGCCTGGTGATCGGCTTCTACGAGCAGGGCTGCGACCCCTGGGCGGTCGGGGGCACGCCCTGGGACTTCGGCCAGGACCTGCTGCCCAACGACCTGGACCGGATCGGCGAGTCCCTCGAGGTCGCCTATCACCGCTATCCGGTGCTGGAGACGGCCGGGCTGAAACGGATCATCAACGGCCCCTTCACCTTCGCTCCGGACGGCAACCCCCTGGTCGGCCCGGTGCCGGGCCTGCGGAACTTCTGGTCGGCCTGCGCGGTCATGGCCGGCTTCAGCCAGGGCGGCGGCGTCGGCCTGACCCTGGCCGAATGGATGGTCGAGGGCGAGCCCTCGCGCGACGTCTTCGCCATGGACGTCGCGCGCTTCGGGAACTACTGCACCGAGGCCTACACCCGGGCCAAGGTGACCGAGAATTACCAGCGCCGCTTCGCCGTCTCCTACCCCAACGAAGAGCTGCCCGCCGGCCGGCCCCTGGAGACCACCCCGGCCTACGAGGTCTGGAAGCGGCAGCGCGCGGTCTTCGGCCAGGGCTACGGCATGGAGGCGGTCAACTACTTCGCGCCCGAGGGCGACCCGACCTTCGAGACGCCGAGCTTCCGCCGCTCCAACGCCTTCGGCCCGGTCGGCGAGGAGTGCCGGGCCGTGCGCGAGGCGGTCGGCGTCAACGAGATCCACAACTTCGGCAAGTACCAGGTCACCGGCCCCGGGGCCGCCGACTGGCTCGACCGGATCATGGCCGGGCGGATCCCGGCGGTGGGTCGCATCGCCCTGTCGCCGATGCTGAGCCCCAAGGGCAAGCTGATCGGCGACTTCACCATCTCGCGCCTGGCCGAAGATCGCTTCCAGCTCACCGCGTCCTACGGCGCACAGGCCTATCACCTGCGCTGGTTCTGGCAGCATCTGCCGCACAGGGCCACCGAGGTGCCCGAGGTCGAGATCCGCAACGTCAGCCAGGAGCTGGTCGGCTTCCAGATCGCCGGCCCCCGCGCGCGCGAGTTGCTGTCCCGCCTGACCCTGGCCGACGTCTCGAAGGAGGCCTTTCCCTTCCTCTCCGTGCGCGCGCTCGACGTCGGACCCTGCGCCGCCATCGTGCAAAGGGTCACCTTCACCGGCGACCTGGGTTACGAGATCTACGTGCCGGCGGCCAAGCAGCTGGCGCTCTACTACGTCCTGGAGGCGGCCGGCGCCGACCTCGGGCTCAGGCCCTTCGGGATGCGGGCCATGATGAGCCTGCGGCTGGAGAAGGCCTTCGGGTCCTGGCTGCGCGAGTACAAGCCCGACTACACGCCCGCCGAGACCGGCCTGGACCGCTTCGTCGCCTACAACAAGCCGGCCGACTTCATCGGCAAGGCCGCGGCCCTGGCAGAAAAGGCCGCCGGGCCCAAGCGGCGCCTCTGCACCTTCGTGGTCGAGGCCGCGGACGCCGACGTCTGGGCCGACGAGCCGATCTGGAAGGACGGCGCGGTGGTCGGCTTCGTGACCTCCGGCGGCTATGCCCACCACGTGCAGAAATCCGTCGCCCTGGGCTTCCTGCCGGTCGAGCTGATCGCCCCGGGCTGCACGGTCGAGATCGAGATCCTGGGCGAACGCCGCAAGGCCAGCCTGATCGAGGAGCCGCTCTTCGATCCCAGGGGCGAACGCATGCGCGGCTGAGGCCGGCCCGGGGTCCGGGATAAGGACTCCCGAAGGCGATCTCTACCCCTTCCCGCGGACGCTCCGTCGCCTCGGCGAACGGCCACTGCCCGCGCGCCTAGTGCGTGACCGGCGATGTCGAGGCCTTGCGGGGGACGCCTTTGCCTGCGCCGGCATTCAAATACAATTTCTGAAAATTAAAATAAAATTGAAGTAATTAACAAATACTCCATTGACACTGCGAAGCATTTCTTCATTATTCATATAGATAGGAGTCGGGATATTGCGAAGATAAACGGCTCTCCCTAAAAATCAGAGCCAGCGAGGGACGACCACCGCGCCGCGGCCCTTGTGGATAGGTTGAATTGGCTAGTCATATTGGGCAGCCCAAAGACACGGCCACTCTCGACAACCAATAATTAAAATAAAAGAACAATAGTGACTGGCGCCCTTCGCGGCCCGGGATTCTACCTGAGGTAGATGCAATGACCGCAACGATCGCCCACAGCCTGCCCACTGCCAAGGCGCAGCCGCACGGCACCTGGGAAGACCGCTACCTCGGCTCGGCCCGGGCCCTTCAGGATTGCGTAGAGACGCTGATGGACCGCATGAACATGGCGGTCATCTATGGCGGCGACAAAACAGCCGACGGAGCGGTCATCAACCAGACCAGCAATCCGCGATCCTGGAAGAGCTACAAGAGCGTCGCCCAGGACATCGCCGGCGCGCTCCGGCGGCTCGGCTGCCCTCGGGTCAGCGTGATTCCCGACGACATGCAGTTCGGCCGGCGCCTCACCGAAAACGAGGTCCACATGGCCTGGCTGAACACCGGCGGCGTCCAGGGCTACAGCCCGCTGTGCCATGCGGCATCGATGCTCGAGATGATGGGCATTCCCTACGTCGGGCACGATCCCATGACCGCCGGCATCCTGGACCGCAAGGACGTCTTCAAGCGCTTCCTGATGGCGCTGGGCTTTCCGACCGCCCCCTTCATCACCTGGAACATGGCAGAGGGTCCGTTAGATCCGGCGTCGAACGAGCGCTTCCGGCGGGTCCACGGCGACCATGCGGGTCCCTTCATCGTCAAGCCGGTCTCCGGCCGGGCCTCGCTCAACGTCCACTGGGTCGAGGGCCGCGGCGGCCTTTCGGCCGCCGTGGCGAGCGTCCACGAGGCGACCCGGAGCCTGGTGATGATCGAGCCCTATCTGCCGGGCCGCGAGTTCTGCGTGGCGGTCAGCGGCTACGTCACCGCCCAGCGTCGGGAGCTTCGGCGCCACAAGGACCCCTTCGTGGTCTGCGCGATCGAGCGTGTCTTTCAGCCCGATGAACGCATCGTGACCTCGATGGACGTGCGTCCGATCACCGGCGACCGCCTGCGCGTCCTCGACCCCGAGCAGGATGCCGCGGTCCTGCGGGAGCTGGCCGATCTCGGCCGCGCGGTCTACCGCGAGATGAACATCGAAAGCCTGATCCGTTTCGACGTCCGGGCGGACGAGGCCGGCCGCCTGAAGATCCTTGAGGCCAACCCCAAGCCGGACCTCAAGGCGCCCAGCCGCGGGCAGACCAGCCTGGTGGCCGCCAGCCTCTCCGCCTTCGGCATGAGCTATGACGATTTGATCCTGTCGCTCCTCGCCGACCGCCTTGCCTTCCTCTTCGGAGAGCGTCCGGGCTGCGTCGGCCGACTCAAGGCCCTGCTCGACTGATCCCGAGCTCCGGACCTCGATGATGGCAGCGCGCCGATGAACGACGGCCAGCCCCTCAAGAGACGGCTCCTCGACGCCCTGACGATGCTCCTGGTCTCGGGCCTGTCCCTGACTCTGCTGATCTACGTCGGCTTCGGCGAGGCCCAGCGGACCTTCGAGCAGTTCTACCTGGAAAAGATCCAGGCCCAGGGCAGCGTCATCCGCGGCACCATGGAGACCTTCCTGCGCGCCGGTCTGCCGATGAAGCAGTACGCCGGGTTCAACACCACGGTGGAGCCGGTCCTTCGGTCCGAAGGGTCGATCGCCGAGATCGCGGCCTTCGACCAGGCCGGCCAGACCGTGTTCAGCAGCCGGGACTCGGGCCTGCCGCTGTTCACCGAGGTCTGGCGCAGCAGCCTCGAGGACGGTGCGCGCTTCGAGATCCGGCGCAGCCGGGACTATTACCAGGTCGTCCTGCCCTTTCGGAACAAGTTCGAGGTGGTCGGCCACCTCGCGATCTCCCTGCCGCGGTCGGTGATCGCCGAACGGGTCCGGAAGAGCTTCGCGCCTCTGGTCTGGGTCGGCCTTTGCCTTTCGGCCCTCTTCACGGTCTTCGTGTCCCTGGCCGGACCGGGCATAGGCTCCCGCCGCCGGCCCTGGCTGCAGATCGCCTTCGCGGCGACCTTTGTGGCCATGGCGGTCTTCGTCATCGGCTCGCTGGTCTCGCTCTATTCCGAAGGGGTGCAGGCCAAGACCAAGGCTCTGGCAGATACCCTGGGGCACCGCCTGAGCGACATCGTCGCCTTCAACCTGAACATCCGCGAGATCGACGGCCTGGACCGGGTGCTGGGCGAGTACCAGCTGCTGAACCCGGACATCAGCGCCGCCGGCCTGACCATCGACGGACGGGTCGAGATCCACACCGACGAGAGCCTGATCGGCAAGGGCTGGGTCACCCAGCCCGGCACCTACGAGTACGTCGTCGACCTGACGCCGCCCGACGACCCTCGCAACATCCGGGTCGCCGTCGCGCTGCCCAGCGACATCGTGTCCAGCCGGATCGTCCGAAGCGTCAAGAACTTCGCCGCGCTCTTCGTCGCCTCGGCCTTTCTGGCCGGCTTGTTCCTGCAGGTCGCGGGCAGCATGCGCCGGCCCGGCGCGCGCCTGGCGTCGGACAGCGGCGGCAAGGAGGACGACCTGCTGCTCGACCTGGTGAAGCCGGTGTTCTTCCTCGCGGTCTTCCTGGAGCACATGAACTACGCCTTCCTGCCGCAGTTCATGCACGAGGTCACCGACCGGGACGGACTCTCGGCGGGCTTCACCTCGATCCCCTTCATGACCTTCTATCTCTGCTTCGCGCTGGCCCTGATCCCCAGCGGCCACTACGCCCAGCGTTTCGGCGCCCGGCCCTTGATGTACGTCGGCCTGCTGCTGGCCGGCCTGGGTCTTTTCATGCTCAACTTTTCGCAGCTCGACCTGGTCCTCGCGACCCTGGCCCGCGGCCTCTCCGGCGTCGGCCAAGGCATGCTCTTCATCGGCGTGCAGTCCTACATCCTCGCGACCGCGGCACCGGGGCGGAAGACCCGCGGCGCGGCCATCATCGTGCTCGGCTTCCAGGGCGGCATGATCTCGGGCATGGCGATCGGCTCGCTGCTGGTGTCCTACACCGGTCCCGAGGGCATGTTCACGATCAGCGGCGGGATCGCCCTGGCCCTCGCGCTCTATGCCTTGCTCGTGGTCCCGGCCCGCAGCGCGCGCCCGGCCGAGGCGCAGAACGGCGGCACCTTGAAGGACCTGACGCGGCACCTTTCGCTGGCCCTGCGCAATCCCGATTTCCTGCGGACCATGGTCCTGATCGGCATCCCGGCGAAGGCCGTCCTGACCGGCGTGATCATCTTCGCGCTGCCGCTGCTGCTGGCCAAGCAGGGCTACCGCGAGGAGGACATCGGACAGATCATCATGATCTACGCCGCCGCCGTGGTGCTCTCCAGCAGCTATGTCTCACGGCTCGTCGACCGGATCGGCCGCACCCACGAGATCCTGTTCTGGGGCGCGACGATCTGCGGCGCGGGCCTGTCCCTGATCGCCTTCCTCGACTGGCAGCCGCCCGGCTCGGCGGCCGCTTCGGCCCTGCCGACCACGGCCCTGATCCTCGGCGTCGCGATCGTCGGCATCGCCCACGGCTTCATCAACGCGCCGGTGGTGACCCATGTCGCCGAGTCCGCCCTGGCCCGGAAGCTCGGCGCCAGTACCTTGACCGCCACCTATCGCTTCCTCGAGCGCGTCGGCCACATCGCCGGCCCGATCGTCATCTCCCAGTTGTTCCTGATCGGCGGCCAGAAAGCCGAGCTGATGCTCTGGGTCGCCGGGGCGATCACCCTCTTCGGCCTGATCTTCCTGATGCGCACGCCCAGCATCGAGCTCGAAGGCGGTCAACGGGAGGCGGCGTGATGCGGACAGCTTTCGGAGGGGCCACGGGCCGCGGGCTGCGCCACCTGGGGCTGGTGCTGGTTCTGCTCTGCGGTACCCTGGCCGGCGCTGCCGCCGCCTCGAGCGAGCCCGCCTACTACGGTTGGTTCCGGCCCAGCGCCGAGACCCTCGACACCTGGCGGCTCGAGGAGACTCCGGGCGCGCCCGACCAGCTCCGCATCCGCAGCCGGGATCGACGGGACGCGCCCCGGACGCGACGGGTCATGGTGCTGTTTCCACGCCCCTCGCCGGCCTATGACGTCGCCATGAACAAGATCCTCGACCTCTTCGTCGAGAAGGGTCTCGCGGCCGAGGTCCGGGTGATCAACTTCCGGAGGGACGACCAGCGCGGCCGGCGCGCCCTCGCCGAGGCCGAGGCCTGGGGTGCCGAGCTGATCTTCTCGATGGGGTCGGAGTCGACGGCCTGGCTCTGGAAGCGTTACCGGGGCGGCCGCATTCCGGTCGTCTCGGTCTGCTCCAAGGACCCGGTGCTCCTCGGTCAGACGCAAAGCTACAAGGCCGGGAGCGGTACGAACTTCGCCTTCACCTCGCTCAACATGCCGGTCGAAGCGCAGATGGCCTACCTGATGGAGCTGAAGCCGAACCTCAAGAACCTCGGGATCCTGGTCAACAGCCACAACGTCAGCGCGATCGAGACCCAGGCCAAGCCGATGCTGCGCTATGCGGCCAAGCGGGGCGTTCGGGTTCTCTACCTCGACGTCAAGAACCCGAACTTCGCGGGCGACGAGTTGTCCAGCCTGGTCGGCCGCGCGGTTTCGACCATGCGCAAGAACGACCCGACGCTCGATCGCAGCCTGTTCTGGATCACCGGCAGCACCGCCGTCTTCCGCGAGATCGAATCGATCAACGCCAGCTCCGACCGGGTCCCGGTGCTCAGCGTCGTGCCCGACGTCGTGCAGGCCGGCAACGACAGCGCGGTGCTCTCGATCGGCATCGGCTTCCAAAGCAACGCGCATCTGGCGGCGATCTACGGCATCGACGTGCTGCAAGGCCGGGTCCGGGTCGGCGAGGTCGGAGTCGGCATCGTTTCGCCGCCGGATATCGCGATCAACTTCCGCAAGGCCAGGGAGATCGGCCTGAAGATCCCCTTCCGGTTCCTGGAACGCGCCACCTACGTCTATGACTATCAGGGCCGGATCGTCCGGCGCAACGGCGAGCCCGTCGGCTTCTCGCGATGACCGCCCGGACGGCGCCGCGTCGGTTAACCGGCCGCTAACGCGGAGCCCCTATCCTGCTCGTTGGTATAACCTGTTTCCGTAGAGCGGCAGACGGAGGGCCGGCGCCCTGAGCAAGCTCAGTTTCAGACAGCCCCGCAGCCCGAGATACCGCAAGGCCGCCCTGCTGGCGCTTCCGGTCTTCGCGCTGCTGCTGGCCATCGGGCTGACCTGGACCGAGTTCCAGAGCAACGCTCAGCACCTCTACCGCTGGCCTTTCTCCGAGGTCGGCAACTACTTCGCCGGTGCCCGTTATCAGATCAATCTGACCTGCCAGACCCGGCCGCGGGCCCGGCGCCATACCTTGCGGGCCGCCGACTTCCAAGACGCCAGGGGCTACCTCCAGAAAGAGTTGCCCAGTTGCCAGCTCGCCGAGATCCGCCGCGTCGGCCGGTCCTGGTATTAGGAATGGAGGCCGGCCAGGGTGACGAAGAAGGTCAAGAGCCACTCCACCGGAACCCCGACGATCCAATAGAAGACGTTGAGATCGATCCCGACCTGCCGCCCCAGCATCGGCAGCAGGAAGATCACCCCGATGATGATCAGAAAGCCGAAGCGCTCCAGCCTTGCGAGCGGCCGGGCCAGAGCGTCCGGCAGCAGGCCGACCGCGACCCGGCCGCCATCGAGCGGCGGCAGCGGCAGCATGTTGAAGACCGCCAGCACCAGGTTGATGAGGATGGAATTGTAGAGGTTGCTGCCGAGCCACCCGGCGAAGGACAGGGGCAGGAGCGGCAGGAGGTGGAACAGCAGGGCCGAGGCGGTCGCCAGGATCAGGTTCGCCGCGGGCCCGGCCGCCGCCACCAGGACCATGTCGCGGCGCGGATGCCGCAGGCGGTGAAAGGCGACGGGCACCGGCTTGGCCCAGCCGAAGAGGAACGGCGCCCGCAACACCAGCAGCATGGCCGGCAGGATGACGGTGCCGAAGAGATCGACGTGGCGGAAGGGGTTGAAGCTGACCCGCCCGAGCTGCCGCGCGGTGTCGTCGCCCAGGCGCCAGGCCACGAAGCCGTGCGCCGCCTCGTGCAGGGTGATCGCCAGAAGGACGGGCAAGACCCAGATCGAGGCGATGTAGAGAAACCCGAAGCTGTCGAAATCCATGGCGCGGACACTAGATCAAACTGCGTCTAATTGGAATCAATTAAACGCAGATAGTTTGATCTATTCCATATAGTTAGAGCAGCTTATCCGCGTTCGAACGAACGCGGGCCGCGCTAACACCAAGGAGCAAGCCGCCCGCAGATGAAATCGACTTCGGCCGCAAGTCCACGGCTTCAGCGTGTTTTTCGGCCCGCTTCCGGCCGAGCCGGGCCGCGCGGCCTCAATCGTAGGTGATCTGCTGGCGGGCGGCGTCCCGGTCGTAGCCTTCCGAGGCGCGCAGGAGCTGCCGGCTGTAGGCTTCGCGGGTCTCGTGGCGACGCAGCTGGCCGACGCTCAGTTCCTCGACGACGCGGCCGTTGTTCATCACCGCCAGGCGCTCGCACATGTGCGCGATGACCGCCAGGTCGTGGCTGACCAGGATGAAGGTCAGCCCATGCTCGGCCTTGAGCCGCTTCAGGAGGTTCAGGATCTCGGCCTGGACCGAGACGTCGAGCGCCGAGGTCGGCTCGTCGAGCAGGAGGATCTCCGGCTCCAGCATCAGGCAGCGGGCGACGGCGACCCGCTGGCGCTGGCCACCGGAAAGCTGGTGCGGATAGCGGAAGCGGAACTCCGGGCCCAGGCCGACCTCGGCCAGGGTCCGCAGCATCCGACCCTCGACGTCCGGCAAGCGGTGGATGGCCGCGGGCTCGGAGAGCACGCGGTCGACCGTATGGCGGGGGTGGATCGCGCCGTAGGGGTCCTGGAAGACCATCTGGACCTGCTTGAAGAAGGCCTTGCCGCGCTTCGGCCCGAGCGTCCGGCCGTCGACCTTGAGACTTCCGGTCCAGTTCGGGTTCAGGCCGGAGAGCGCACGCAGCACGGTCGACTTGCCGGAGCCGGACTCGCCCACCAGGCCGAAGGTCTCGCCCTGCGCCACCTGGAAGGAGACGTCGCGCACGGCGTGCACGGCCGCGGCGCCGCGGCCGAAGACGACGTCGAGGTGGGCCGCCTCGACCTTGGGCCCGGGGGCCTGCGGACCGGGAGCCTGCGGATCAGTCGAGGCGGGCATCGACGCTCTCCTCGTCTCGCCAGCCGGCCTCGCGCTGCAGCACGGCGAGCGCGTCGCGCGGCTGATCGACCCGCGGCAGCGAGGCCAGGAGGCCGCGGGTATAGGGATGCCGGGCCCGGGCCAGCTCGCTCGCCCGGCAGGTCTCGACGATCCGCCCGGCGTACATGATGATCACCCGGTCGCAGAAGGAGGCGACCAGATTGAGATCGTGGGAGATGAACATCAGGCCCATGCCGCGCTCGGTCACCAGGTCGTCGAGGATCGCCAGGACCTGCATCTGGACCGTAACGTCCAGGGCCGAGGTCGGCTCGTCGGCGATCATCAGCTCCGGATCCGGGATCATCATCATGGCGATCATGATCCGCTGACCCATGCCGCCCGAGACCTCGTGGGGATAGGCGTCGTAGACCCGCTCGGGATCGCGGATCCGGACCGCCTCCAGCATCGTCAGCGCCTTGTCCCGCGCCTCGCGGGCCGAGGCCCCGCTGTGCACCCGGTAGGCCTCGGCGATCTGGCGGCCGACCTTCATCACCGGGTTGAGCGAGAACTTCGGGTCCTGCATGACCATCGAGATGCGGTCGCCGCGGATCGCGCGCAGCGCCCTCTCGTCGGCCGAAAGCAGGTCGGTCCCCAGAAAGTCCAGGCGCCGGGCGGTGACCTCGCCCGGCGGGCGCACCAGGCGCAGCACCGCGCGGCCGGTCATGGTCTTGCCCGAACCCGACTCGCCGACGATCCCGACTTTCTCGCGGCCGACCTGGAAGCTGATGCCGCGCACTGCCTCGACCATCCGCGTCCGGGTATGGAAGCGGACCTGGAGGTCCTCGACAGTGAGCAGGGGAGTCGCGGCCATCAACTGCCGCTCCGGGGATCGAGGGCGTCGCGCAGGCCGTCGCCCAACAGGTTGAAGCCCAGGCTGACGATGAAGATGGCGAGGCCGGGCATGGTCGCCACCCACCACTGGTCGAGCAGGAACTTGCGTCCGGCGGAGATCATCGCGCCCCATTCCGGGGTCGGCGGCTGGGCCCCCAGGCCGAGGAAGCCGAGACCGGCGGCGGTCAGGATGATCCCGGCCATGTCCAGGGTGACCCGGATCACCACCGAGGACAGGCAGAGCGGGGCCACATGGCCGACGATGATGCGCAGCCGTGAGGCACCCAGCAGCCGCACCGCGTTGATGTAGTCGCTGTTGCGGATGGTCAGGGTCTCGGCCCGCGCGATCCGCGCGTAGGGCGGCCAGGAGGTCAGCGCGATGGCCAGGATCGCGCTCTCGATCCCCGGCTGGAGGGCGGCGACGAAGGCCAGGGCCAGGATCAGCCGCGGGAAGGCCAGGAAGACGTCGGTGACGCGCATCAGAAGGATGTCGACCCAGCCGCCGAAGTAGCCCGAGACCGTACCGACGATCAGCCCGGCGAGCGGCGCGGTCAGCGCGACGAGGCCGACGATCTTGAGGGTGATCCAGGCACCGTGAACGATGCGGCTGTAGATGTCGCGGCCCAGCTCGTCGGTGCCGAACCAGTGGCCGGGCGAGCCCGGCGGCTGCAGCCGGGCCGCGAGGTTCTGCGCATAGGGATCGTGGTTGGCCAGCCAGGGCGCGAAGAGCGCGACGAGGAGCAGCGCCAGCACGATGCCCAGGCCGATCAGGCCCAGCGGATTGCGCGCGAAGGCCAGCCAGACCAGATAGGCCTGCACCGCCCGCGCCTGCAGCCGCGAGGCCGGCGTCTCGGTGGTCAGCCAGGCCCTGAGGTGGCTGCCGGAATCCGTCTGGAGTTCCCTCGCCGCCATTCGTCGACCCGCTAGCGCGCCCGCGGGTCGACGATCCGGTAGAGCAGATCGGACAGCAGGTTGAGGCCGATGAAGACCGAGCCGACGACGATGGTGCCGCCGAGGACCGCGTTCATGTCCGCCGAAAGCAGCGAGTTGGTGATGTAGAGCCCGAGCCCCGGCCAGGCGAAGACGATCTCGGTCAGCACCGAGCCCTCGAGCAGGTTGGCGTAGGACAGCGCGATGACGGTGATCAGCGGCACCATGACGTTGCCCAAGGCGTGCCGCCAGATCACCCGGGCCTCGGAGAGCCCCTTGACCCGTGCCGTGGTGACGTACTCCTGGCTGAGCTGCTCCAGCATGAGGCTGCGGGTCATGCGGCTGATGTAGGCCAGCGAGTAGTAGCCCAGGACCGAGGCCGGCAGGATGATGTGGCTGAGCGCGTTCTCGAAGACCTCGAGGTCGCCCGCGAGCAGGCTGTCGATCAGGATCACCCCGGTGACCCGCGGCACGACGTCCTCGTAGAAGATGTCGAGGCGGCCCGGCCCGGCGACCCAGTCGAGGACGCCGTAGAACACCAGCAGGCCCATCAGGCCCAGCCAGAAGACCGGCATGGAGTAGCCGAAGAGCCCGACGACCCGGACCAGGTGATCGGGCCAGCGGCCCTGATGGACGGCGGCGAAGACGCCACTCGGGATGCCCAGCGTCACCCCGATGAGCGTGGCCACGGTCGCCAGCTCCAGAGTCGCCGGAAAGACCCGGGCCACGTCCTCCAGGACCGGTCGGGCGGTCAGCAGGGACTGGCCGAGGTCGCCCTGCAGCACCTTCCCGACGTAGACGAAGAACTGCTCGTAGAGCGGCCGGTCCAGCCCCAGAGCCTCGTAGGCGGCCCGGTAGGTCTCCGGCGAGGCCCGCTCGCCCACGATCGCGAGCACCGGGTCGATGGGCACGACCCGGGCGATCAGGAAGGTGACCAGCAGCAGGCCGAAGAAGGTGACCGCGACGGTCAGGACCAGCCGCAGCAATTGCCACAGCCTCCGGACCAGCGAGGAGACGCGGCTCCCCTCCGTCCCGGGCTTGAGCCCGGTGGCCAGGCTCATGGTGTCTCGGCGGCCGCTGCCACGGTGACGATCCTGACGGCTACTTGGTCACCTTCCAGTAGAAGACGTCGTGCACCGGCCCGCCGGTGTTGAAGCCCGCGACGTTGTCCCGCAGGCCGTTCTGCACGTTCTCCTGGAACATGACCACGAAGGGCGACTCCTTCTGGTGCCGGCGCTGGAGGTCCCGGTACATCTCGGCCCGCACCTCGGCGTCGCGCTCCAGCACCGCCTCGCCGGTCAGGCTGGTCAGCTCGGGAATGTCCCAGGCGTTGCGCCAGGCCAGCTTGCCGGTGTGGTTGCCGGCATCCGAGTTGTCCGGGTTGTGGGCGAAGGTGTCGGCGTTGGTGTGCGGGTCGGGGTAGTCCGGGCCCCAGTCGCCGAGGTAGATCTGGTGCTGACGTGCCCGGTAGGTGGTCAGGATCTGCTTGCCGGTGCCGGTCACCAGCTCGGCCCTGATGCCGGCCTGGGCGAAGGTGTTCTGCAGGGACTGCGCGACCTCCAGCCGGTCGGGGTGGTTGCGGACCGAGATCTTGACCTCGAAGCCCTCCGCCTGCCCGGCCTCGGCCAGCAGCCGCTTGGCCTTGGCGACGTCCAGCTTGTAGGGCTTCTCCTTGAGCTCGCCCAGGTAGGTCAGGGGCAGGAAGGCCTGGTGCACCACGAAGCGGCCCTTGAGGAAGGACTGGGCGATGCCCTCGTAGTCGACGAGCCACTTGAAGGCCTCGCGGACCTGGGGCTTCGAGAGGATCGGGTCCTTCTGGTTGAGCGAGATGTAGCGCAGGCGACCCTTGAGGTCGTCCTCCACCTTGATCCCGGGCTTTCCGCGCAGCGCCTGAACGTCGTCGGTCGAGAGCTTGCGGGCCACGTCGATGTCGCCCTTCTCGAGCAGGAGGCGCTGGGTGGCCGACTCGGCGATGTGGCGGACGAAGACCCGCTTCATGGCCGGCGCGCCCCGCCAGTAGTCGGGGTTGGCCTCCAGGACGTAGGACTCGTTGGGCTTCCAGCTTCGCAGCTTGTAGGCACCGGAGCCGGCCGAGTTGGTCTTCAGCCATTCGTGGCCCAGGTCGCCGTCCCTCTCGTGCGACAGGGCCAGCTTCATGTCGACGATCGAGGCCACCGGCGCGGTCAGGCAGTTGTAGAAGAAGCTGGGCGCGTAGGGCTTGTCGGTCGTGATCTGCAGGGTGTGGGCATCGATCGCCTTGATCGTCTCCTCGACGTTGTCCTTGGTGAAGCCGAACTGAGTCAGGATGAAGGACGGCGTCTTCTCCAGGATGATCACCCGGCGCAGCGAGAAGGCGGCGTCCTCGGCCGTGATCGGGTTGCCGGACCGGAACCTCAGGCCCTGGCGCAGCTTGAAGGTGAAGGTCTTGCCGTCGTCGGCGACGCTCCAGCTCTCGGCGATGCCCGGCACCAGGGGCCCGAGGTTATCGGGATCGAGCTCGACCAGGGTGTCGTAGACGTTGTTCGCCAGGTCGGTGCCGGAAAACTCGAAGATCTGCGCCGGATCCAGGCTGACGATGTCGTCGATCGCATCGGCGATGACCAGGGTGTCCGCCGGCGTCGCCGCCTGCGCGTGACGCTCGAAAACGGAACAGGGCAGCACTAGGCCGACCGCAGCCGCGGCGACCGAAAGCATGATGCGATTCATCTCATCCCCCTGAGGGTTTCTTTGGTCAAGGGGCCCGTTCTTCCGGGGCCGTGACCCAAACTATAGCCGCATCACTTGGGCAGGTCTTCAGAAAATCCGGCCGCTCCTCCTTGGAAACCGCTAGGATTGACGCAAATCATGACCATGGGAAATGACATCGGCAGGATGCTGTAATGGCAGAGACAGTGGAACCCGCACGGCAGGACGACATGCCGTCGCGGGCCGACCGGCGGCCCGAGAAGCTGCTCGCGATCGTCCGGCGCCTGGTTCTGGACCTGCAGCCGCGGAAGCAGGCGGGGCTGTCGTTCGACCTCGACAGCCGGCTCGACCGCGACCTGGGGATCGACAGCCTCGGCCGCTCGGAGCTGCTGCTCCGGATCGAGGCGGCCTTCCAGGTCCGGCTGCCGGAAAGCCTGCTGGCCGAGGCGGAGACCGTCGGCGATCTCCTGGCGGCGCTCGAAAGCGCGGCCGAGCGGCCGGCGGGCGGCGAAGCCCTGCCGCCGGTCCCGACGGCCCCGGAACTGCCGATCGTGGTGGAGACCCCGCGCGCGGCCCGGACCCTGCCGGAGGTCCTGGCCTGGCACCTCGAGCGCCATCCCGACCGCCCCCAGGTGACCTTGCTGAAAGACGAGCGGGAGGTCGAGGCGACCCTGACCTACCGCGACCTCTCCGAACGCGCCAAGGCCGTCGCCCGCGGCCTGCGGGCGCGCGGGATCGACAGCGGCGACCGCATCGCCCTGATGCTGCCGACCGGGGCCGACTTCTTCGTCAGCTTCTGCGGTATCCTCTACGCCGGGGCCGTGCCGGTCACGATCTATCCGCCGCTGCGGCTGACCCAGCTCGAGGAGCACATGCGGCGTCAGGCCGGCATCCTCCGCAGCGCCGGCGCCCGCATCCTCGTCGCCTCGAAGGAGACCAAGCCTGCGGCGGCCCTGCTGGAGCTGCAGGTCGAAACCCTGGACTCGGTCGCGACCGCGGCCGAGCTCTCGGTCGAGGGCGACGACGAGCTGCCGCCCCAGGACGACGGCCAGGCCCTCGCCTTCATCCAGTACACCTCGGGCAGCACCGGCGATCCCAAGGGCGTGGCCCTGAGCCACGCCAACCTGCTGGCCAACATCCGGGCCATGGGCGAAGCCCTGGAGGCCAAGTCCTCCGACGTCTTCGTCAGCTGGCTGCCGCTCTACCACGACATGGGCCTGATCGGCGCCTGGCTCGGCAGCCTCTACCACGCCTGCCCGCTCTACGTGATGTCTCCGGTCGCCTTCCTGGTCCGCCCCGCCGCCTGGCTCTGGGCGATCCACCGCTACCGCGCGACCCTGACCGCGGCGCCCAACTTCGCCTTCGAGTTCTGCGTCAGCCGGATCGAGGAGGAGGCCCTGACCGGCCTGGACCTGAGCTCGCTGCGCGTGATGGCCAACGGCGCCGAGGCGATCAGCCACAAGACCCTCGACCGCTTCGCCGAGCGGTTCCGGCGTTTCGGCTTCCGGCGGCAGGCCATGATGCCGGTCTACGGCCTGGCCGAGAACGCCGTC
Source organism: Kiloniellales bacterium (assembly GCA_022361275.1). GTDB lineage: Bacteria > Pseudomonadota > Alphaproteobacteria > Kiloniellales > JAKSBE01 > JAKSBE01. The sequence goes on along the minus strand of JAKSBE010000200.1, from coordinate 10,693 downwards.
GGCCTGGCCTTCCCGACCCCGGACCGCGGCCCGCTGACCGATCACGTCGACCGCGAGGCCTTCAGCACCCGGGGCGAAGCCCGCCCGGCGGCGCCGGACGACCCCAAGGCGACCGCCTTCGTCGCCTGCGGACACGCCTTGCCCGGCCACGAGATCCGCGTCGTGGACGAGACCGGTCACGAGGCGGCGGACCGCCAGGAGGGCCGCATCCAGTTCCGCGGCCCCTCGGCGACCCGGGGCTACTTCAACAACGAAGCGGCGACCCGGGCGCTCTTCGACGGCGACTGGCTGGAGACCGGCGACCGGGGCTACGCGATCGCCGGCGAGATCTACGTCACCGGACGGACCAAGGACATCATCATCCGCTCCGGCCGCAACGTCTATCCGCAGGAGCTGGAGGAAGCGGTCGGCGAGCTGGACGGCGTGCGCAAGGGCTGCGTCGCGGTCTTCGGCAGCCGGGACGAGGCCTCCGGGACCGAGATCATCGTCGTCCTGGCCGAGACCCGGGAGAGCGACGCGGCGGCGCGCCAGGGCCTCCGGCAGCGGATCATGGAGACGGCGACCGAATTGCTCGGGATGCCGCCGGAGGAGGTGGTCCTGGCGCCGCCGCGCAGCGTGCCCAAGACCTCCAGCGGCAAGCTCCGCCGCGCCGCCGCCAAGCAGCTCTACGAGAGCGGCGACGTCGGCAAGGCCTCGCGCGCGCTCTGGGTGCAGGTGCTGCGGCTCGGCGCCCTGGGCCTCGGCGGGCGCCTGCGGCACTGGCTTCGGTTGGCCGGGACCCTGGTCCACGCCGGCTACTGGTGGCTGGTGATGGGACTGGGAGGCTTCCTGATCTGGCTGCTGGTCTGCCTGGCCCCGCGCCGGGATTGGCGCTGGAGGATCCTGCGGACACTCGGCCGGCCCCTGCTGCGGCTCGCCGGGGTGTCGCCCGCGGTCAGCGGCCTGCGCAACCTGCCGGCCAGAGGCGCCGTCCTCGTCTGCAACCACGCGAGCTATCTCGACCCGGTGGTCATGGCCACGGTCCTGCCCGGCGAGCCGGTCTTCGTGGCCAAGCGGGAACTCGCGCCACAGCTCGTCGCCGGCACCCTGCTCAGCCGGCTGGGCGTGCTCTTCGTCGAGCGCTGGGCCCCCGAGGGCGGGGTCGCCGACACCCAGGAGATCCTGGCGCAGGCCCGGCAGCGCCGCCTGCTGGTCCTCTATCCCGAGGGCACCTTCGCCCGCGGGGCGGGCCTCCTGCCCTTCCGGCTCGGCGCCTTCGTCGTCGCCGCCGAGGCCGGGCTGCCGGTCGTCCCCGCCGCCATCCGGGGCACGCGGTCGGTCCTGCGCGGCGATAGCTGGCTCCCGCGGCGCGGCCGGGTCGAGCTTGAGATCGGCCCGGCCATCGAGCCGCCGGGCCAGGGCTTCGACGCCGCCCTGGAGCTGAGGACGGCGGCGCGCGCCTGGCTCCTCGCCCACTGCGGCGAACCCGACGCGGAGCGCGAAGCGGGTTGAAAGATCTCGGCAAAGCAGGGCCTTCGCCGCCGCCGCCGAGTTCGCGTCAGAACAAAAAGGCGAGAAGGACTGACATAACGAGACAATCCCCCAGAAGTTACTTGCCTCCTGGCCACCCTGCCCTGCCGGGACTGTAAACGTGACAGTCAAAATACCTTTCTGTGAGAATTAAAAGAATATTCATGATATACACCATTTGCGGGATTAACCGCTGAAACGATTTCGATTATAAACGGGTACAAAATTAAAGAAAATCAATTATGGATTGTAGGGATGCATTTGCGGTTCGATGGCGTGCACTCGGCCAGAGTGACGCGCCTCGGAGGTCTCAGCCTCCACGCCTATGGCTTCTGGTTCGGCGTCATGCCTGGGGCCTCGCCCGCATGACCGTCGACTTTCGCCGCCATCGCCTTTCACCAAAGGATGGCCTTCGTTTCCGGCCCAACTCGCCGCCCGACTCGCCGCAAGGTGTGGACCGAGGGCGCGGGGAGCCCCGGATGACCCGGCGCCGCGCCGCGCCGCGCGCCTCCGTCCTTGTCCGGCTCGTCCTGGCAGCGGTTCTGATCCCCGTCGCGGCGCCGGCCGACGACGTCGTCACCCTGGACCTGGTCGGCTGGGTCGAGCCGAAGTGCGAGATCAGCCGTTTCGGCAACGGCGGCAATCGCTTGGAGTTCACCGTCTCCGGCTCCGGCAGCATCCCCTTCGAGATCGACTGCAACGTGCCGATGCAGATCAAGCTGTCGTCGGAGCACGGCGCGCTGGTCAACGCGCGCTACCTGCAGCTGGCCGGCAACGCCGACCGCTGGGCGGCGCGCTGGCCCTACCGGGCGACGGTGAGCATCGACGAGATCGGCTTCCGCGAAAGCGCAGCCAGCGCCGACCTGCTGGGCGGCGTCGTCTGGTCGACCGGCCGCGAGATTCCCTTCCAGACCGGGGCCGACCTGACGGTCGAGCTCGAGGACAGCGCCACGCCCCTGGTCGCCGGCAGCTACGAGGACGTGATCCGTATCACGGTCTCGCCCGATCCCAGCGCCGGTGGGGTGTAATGCCAACCTGCCGCAGGACTCAACCGAACGACCGCGCCAGAGCGCGGCGCCCCGCTTCGCCGCTTCGGTCACCCGACCGGCCGGCGGAGAAAAAAGAGCCAACCCGTGCGTGCGACACGGATTGGCTCCCTCTTCACTCCAAAGCCATCCAAACTTAGGAGATCTCTATGCGTAAACTGTTCATGGCTGGTGTGGCAAGCTTCGCGCTGTCGCTCAGCGCCACCTCTGTGATGTCCGCCGACACCCAGTTGACCGGTTTCGTGACTCCGGTCTGCGAGGTCGAGATCGCCGACCTGCTGCTCGACTGGGGCGTCGATCCGGTCAGCGGCGACAAGGTTGCGGCCGACGTCGACGTGCAGTGCAACGACATCGACGGCGCGACCATCGCCCTGCGCAGCGCCGAGGGTGGCCTCGAGAGCGACGATTTCGAGGACTACAACGTCAACTACAAGGCCAAGCTCTTCGAGGCCTCGACGGGCATCGATCTGACCCTGCTCACCGTTGGCGGCGCCGGTCCGAACGACCAGACCGCCGAGCAGGTCGTTTCCGGTGGCGTGGAGCTGCGCGACGGCCAGATTGCCGAGCTGACGGTCGTGCTGAAGGGCACCCCGACCTGGGCCGGCGGCTACTCCGACACGCTGTCAGTCGAGATCACCGCGAACTGACACCGTTTCCGGGAGGGGGGGAAGCTCGGGCTTCCCCTCTCTTCCCCCGCCGGGGCCCTCGGGTCACGTCCCGGTCCGTGTTCGAAGGCAAGAACCGTGATACAGCAGCAACGCCAAGCACAGCGCCGGCGGAGGCCGGTCGTCCACTGCGCCGTTGGGCTCGCCCTGAGCCTCCTGGTCTCCGCACTGCTGCCGGCCGGTGCCGAGGCCGCGCAGAGGGTCTATCCGCTGGTCTTCGAACTGGCGCCTTTCGGCAACGAAGCCCGGACCTCGCTGTGGGTCGAGAACACCGGCCAGGAGCCGATCTCGGTCGAGATCGTCGTCAACGCCGTCAGCATGACCGAGGACGGCATCGAATCCTGGACCCCTGCCGACGATGTCTTCCTGATCTTTCCGCCGCTCGCCGTGGTGCAGCCCGGCGGCACGCAGAAGATTGCCGTGCAGTACGTCGGTGATCCGGACATCTCGGCCTCGCAGGCCTATCGCGTCTCGGTGCGCCAAGTGCCGGTCGATCTATCGGGCAGCGGCACGGTCGGCCTGGCCGTGGCGGTGAACTTCAATACGCTGGCCAATGTGGTGCCGGCGGGCGCGACGGCCCAGGTGCAGCCCCGTTCGCTGACGCCGCAGGCGCAGGAGGGCGTTTGGGAGATCGTCCTGGAGAACACGGGCCGGCGCTTCGCCCGCTTCTCCGAAACGGAATGGCGCTTCCAGGACGCCGCCGGCCAGACCAGGGTCATAGCCGGCAACGACATGAAGGGCATGACCGAGGGCAGCGGCAGCAACTTTCTGCTGCCGACGTCGATCCGCCGGCTCAGAATCCCTGCCCTGGAAGGCTTCGACCCGGCGACCACCAAGATCAGCGTCAGCGTCACCGCCGAGTAGCGCGCGCCGTCCCAGGCAGGAGTCGCGAGGATGCCACCCCATCGAGAGCGGCGACCGAAGGCCGGGCCCATGGCCGCGGCCCTTGCCTTCATGGTCCTCGGTGCCGCGGCGCCGGGACGGGCCTTCGAGGTTCAGCCCTTGGTGCACGAACTCGGCGTCACCGGGCCGCCGGCTTCCACCCGCATCCTGGTCACCAATCCCAGCGACCGGCCGTTGCCGATCGAGATCGCCGTCTCGCGGCTGGTCTTCGATGGCGCGGGCGTGCAGCGCCAGGAGCCGGCCGAGGCGGATTTCCTGATCTTTCCGCCGGCGGCGCTGATCCCGCCGGGGGGCCGGCAGATGATCCGGGTGCAATGGCTGGGCGATCCGGAGATCGAGACCTCCCAGTCCTACTACGCGACGCTGTCGCAGGTGCCGGTGGCGCTGCCCGAGGACGGGGCGTCCGGCTTGCGCTTCCTGCTCGCCTTCAACGTCGTCCTTCACGTCTCGCCGCAGGGTGCGGAGCCCCGGATCACGGTGCTCGACACCCGGATCGAAACCGGACAGGGCGCAACCCCGGTGCTCGTGGCACGCTTGGTCAACCAGGGGCGGCGCTACACCTTCGTCGGCCAGCACGTGCTCTCGCTGGCCAGCGGTACGACGCGCCTTGTGCTGGCGCCCGAGGACATTCGGGAGCGGAAACTCGACGTCTTCCTGCCGCCGGGCGTGACCAGGATCATCCGCATACCTCTCGACGAAGGAAACTGGGCGGAGCCGGTCCGGGTCGACCTGCGGCCGGAAGAGGCCGACTGAGGGCCGGAAAGACATGGCAGGGGCTCGGCCGATCGAAGCACGACGCCCAACCAGCGCGCTCCGCGTGCTGCGCGGCCTCATGCTCGGGCTGTCAGTTTTCATCGGCCTGATCGACGCCGCGCCGGCGGCACAGCCCGAAGCCGCAGCGCAGACGCCCCGCATCAACCCGACGGGACGCACCATCGACTTGCAGGTGCCGCTGAAGGACGCGGGCGGCGTGATCGGGACGGTGATCCTGCGCATCGACGCCGACGACAGCCTGTCGCTGGATTCCCAGGGCGTCCTGACCCTGCTCGGCGAAACCCTGGCACCGGAGGTTCTGCGGGATCTCGGCGCTGCCGCCCAAGAGGGCCGCATCACGCCCGAGGACTTCGCCGGGCAGGGACTGCTGCTGCGGTTCGATGCAGGGCTGCTGGAACTGGTCCTGGAGGTGCCGAGCGACGCGCGCCAGGAGCAGCTTCTGAGCCTGGCCCGCCAGCGCGAGGGCAGCGGCCGGCTGGACGCACCGGCCGGGCTCAGCGGCTTCGCCAACATCAACGCCGGCGCCAACCATGTCGCCGACGCCGAGCGTGAAGAAGGCAACGGCTTCAGCGACCTGCAGATCGACATCGACGGCGCGCTGCGGGCCTGGGGACCGGTCCTGGAGTTCGAGACCACCTACAGCGACGAGGAGCTGACGGGAGCGCCCAGCTTTACCCGGCGCGGCACGCGGCTGCTGCTGGACGATCCGGACATGGCACTGACCTTTGGTGGCGGAGACCTCTTCACCGGCGGCCGCGGCCTGCAGGACTCGGTCGATCTGCTGGGGCTCGGCGTGACCCGCGACTTCGACCTGCAGCCGAGCCGCAACGTGCGGCCGCGCGCCGGACGGCGCTTCACCTTGACCCGGCCCTCGACGGTCGACGTGCAGGTCGGCGGCGTCACGATCCGCCGTCTGCGCCTGGGCCCCGGCACCTTCGACCTGCGGGACATCCCGCTGACCTCGGGCAGCAACGAGATCGAGCTGGTCATCGAGGACGATGCCGGACAGGTCGAGCGCATCCGCTTCGACGCCCTCTTCGACGCCGACCTGCTGGAGCCGGGGACCTACGACTACAGCCTCTCGGCCGGCTTCTTCGCCGAGCCGGAGGGCGACAGCCTCGAGTACCGGTTCGACGCGCCGGTCGCCAGCGGCTTCCTGCGCGCCGGCTTGACCCCTTCGCTGACCCTGGGGCTCAACGCCCAGGGCGGCGAGGCACGCCAGCAGGCCGGCGCCGAAGCTCTGTTTCCCACCGCCCTCGGCACCTTCGCCCTGGACGTCGCCGCCAGCCACATCCGAGACCGCGGGCCGGGCTTCGGAACCGAACTCAACTTCGACGCGGCCTTCGGCCGCGACGACCTGCGGAACCGCAGGCTGACCGTGTCGCTCGAGGCCTTCACCCGAGACTACGAGGGCCTGGACCTGCGCGACTTCGAGACGGAGGACGACGCAGCGCTGAGCGACACCGCGCTCGACCTCTCGATCATCTACGGCCAGACGCTGTGGGCCGACCTGAGAGGCACGCTGGGGTTGGAATTCAGCCGCGAGCGCGGCGACCGGGACGACAGCGTGACCCTCTCGACCTCTCTGGCCGGGCAGCTGCCCGTCACCCAGGGTGCGGGCTGGTCGCTCCGCGTCGAATGGGACTCCGCCGCCGACACCCGCGACATGGGCTTTTCCGGATTTCTCAGCGTCAGCATTCCCCTGGACCGCTCGTCCGGCATCCTGAACGAGATCGACAGCGAGGACCGCTCCTCCCGGACCGAGTATCAGTACCAGGGCGGCAACGGCCGCATCGGCGCCTTCAACGCCGACCTCGCGGTCTCGACCAGCGAGGAGGACGACTTCGAGGCCGAGGGCGGCGCCGACTATACCGGCAACCGCTTCCGCATCGACCTCGACCACGACACGCGCTTCACGGAGCTGGAGGGCGGCGGCCGCGAGACGGTCACCCGCGGCCGGCTACGGACCGCCTTGGCCTTCGCCGGATCGCAGGTCGCCATCGGCCGGGAGATCGGCGACAGCTTCGCCATCCTCCACGGTCACCCGACCCTGGAAGGCCGCAGGATCCGGGTCGAGCCGTCGCCGCAGGGCGACGTCGCGCAAAGCGATTTCCTGGGTCCTGCGTTGGTGCCCAATCTCGGCAGCCATGCCCTGCGGACGGTCACCCTGGAGGTCGACGACCTGCCGCCGGGCTACGACCTGGGCGCCGGGGTCTTCACCTTGGCGCCGCCGCGCGCCGCCGGCTATGCTCTGCAGGTCGGCTCGGGTGCCACGGTGACGGTCCTGGGCACCTTGACCGACGCCCAGACCGGCGAGCCCCTCGGTCTGGTCGCCGGCCAGGCCGTGCACCTGGAGGACCAGGACTTCGCCCCGGTCACCTTCTTCAGCAACCGGGTCGGCCGCTTCGCCATCTCGGGGCTGAAGCCGGGCCGCTACGAGCTGCGCTTGAACACGACGCCGCAGCGGATCTATCCGCTTGAGGTGCCGGAGGATACGGTGGCGCTGTTCCGCGTCGACCGCGTGCCCGTGCCGTGAGCCGGGTCCCGGTGGAGCGTCGACGGTAACGGAGGTGGATGCGATGACCGGAAGGCTGAAAGCCCTATGCTTCGGAACCCTGCTGGCCATGGCCGCGGCCTCGGCGGAGGCGGCCTGCGCGCTGAGGATCGAGCGGGCCGAGACGGCCGCCTGGAACGCCGGCGGCGGCTACGACGTCTTCGCCCGAAACGGGATCGCGGAGCGCTTCGAGCTGGAGGTCCGGCGGGTCGACGCCGACACCGCGCCCTGCGATGCCGTCGTGACCTTGCGGCCCGAAGGGCGGCCGCGCCTGGTCCAGGGCGGCCAGTCGCTGGCCTACGCGCTGCGCCCGGCCGCACCGCGCGCCCTGCTCGACGGCGGCACGGTGACGCTGCGCGGCGAGGACCTTCTGCCCGAGGATGTTCTGCGGCTCGACTATGAGATCGTTCTGCTGCCCGGGCAGGTCGTGGCAGCAGGCCGCTATCGCGGCGGCCTGATCGCCGAGGTCCGACGCGAATCGGGCAGCCTGCAAGAGCTGGAGGACAGCGCGCAGATCGCGGTCACGGCGCGGGTGCGGTCCAACGCCCGCATCGCCTTCGCCGGCACCTCGGGACGCCGCCAGACCGTCGACTTCGGCGAGCTGACCGAGGGCAAGACCCCAAACATCACGCCACAGATCCTGGTGCAGAGCACTTCGAACTTCAGTCTCAGCGTGACCTCGGAGAACCGCGGCGCCTTGGCGCAAAGCACCGGCGACTGGCGGGTTCCCTATGCCGCCAGCATCGCCGGGCAACCTCTGAGCCTGGAGCGCGGCACCCAGAGGTTGGATTTCCGCGGTCCGACCGCGGACGCCCGGCGACTGCCGATCGAGTTCCGCATCCTGCGCGGCGAGCGCCGCCGCGCCGGCCTCTACCGGGACACCGTCACCATCGTGGTTACGCCCGAAGGCGCGGGCTTCTGACCGGGTCCGGGCCTCGCCGGGCGATGCGCGCCCTATGGCCGGCCCGCCTCGTAGGGCCGCTCGATCCGGAGGACGGCCTTGACCGCGTCCGTCTCGCTCATCTCCGGCCGGAGCTGAAGCAGCGCGCGCACCGCATGCTCGGTCTGGGCGGTGGCGCCCAGGCCCGCCTTCTGCGCGTTGGCCAAGGCCTTCTCGACGATCTGCCGGGTCTCGTAGGTGTCCGTCATCGCAAGCCTCCTTCCGGTGATCCAGGGCCGGGCCCATGCTCGCCCGGCCCCAGGCGGTGAGGCCTTGATGCGGATCAAGAAAGGACGATGCTATTCGGCGTCCGGCTGATTCTGGGGCGCGGCCTCGACGAAGGCCGGGATGTCCATGCAGGCCTCGAAGATCCGCCGGATCGTCGGATAGGGGGCCATGTCGCAGTCGAAGCGGCGACCGTTGATCACCTGCGGCACCAGGCAGACGTCCGCCAGGGTGACGGCGTCGCCGTGGCAGTAGCGGCCGGTCTCGGGCTCCGCGGCGAGGCGCTGCTCCAGCGCCGCGAACTCGACGGCGACCCAATGGCGGAACCACTCGCCCTGGGCCTCGGGCGGGCGGCCCAGGGTCTTCGTCAGGTAGGTCAGGACCCGCAGGTTGTTCAGGGGGTGAACGTCGCAGGCGATGGCGTAGGCGATCGCCCGGACCCGCGCCCGTCCCAGCCGATCGGCAGGCAACAGGGGCGGCTCCGGATGGACCTCGTCCAGATACTCGACGATGGCCAGGGACTGGGTGATCAGCGTCTTCCCTTCCGGCCCCTCGACCTCCAGCGCCGGGACCAGTCCCTGGGGGTTGATCGCGAGATAATCGGCAGCGCGCTGCTCGCCCTTCCGCAGGTGCAGGGCGACCTGATCGTAGGCGAGGCCTTTGACGTTCAGGGCGATCCGCGCCCGGAAAGAGGTCGAGCTGCGGAAGTAGCCGTAGAGCTTCATCTGCTCCACCGTCATGCGATCGTGATCTCGATCTGGTCCAGACCCTCGACCCCGCCGGAGACCCGGTCGCCGCGCTGCAGCGCGGCGACGCCGGCCGGGGTGCCGGTGAAGATCAGGTCGCCGGGCTTCAGCAGGAAGAGGCCGGACAGCAGGGAAATCATCTCCGGCACCGTCCAGATCATCTCCGCCAGGTCGCCATCCTGGCGCTGGGCACCGCCGACCTCGAGCCAGATCCGACCGCTTTCCGGGTGGCCGGTCTCCGCGACGGGATGGATCGGCGTGCAGGGCGCCGAGGCCTCGAAGCCCTTCCCGGTGTCCCAGGGGCGGCCCAGCTTCTTGGCCTCGCCCTGGAGGTCGCGGCGGGTCAGGTCGATACCGACGGCATAGCCGTAGACGTGGTTCAAGGCCCGGTTCTCGGGAATGTCGCGCCCGCCCTCGCCGAGGGCGACCACCAGCTCGATCTCGTGGTGCAGGTCCGCGGTCGCCGGCGGATAGGGCACGACGCCGCGGGGCACCACGGCGTCGGCCGGCTTGGAGAAGAAGAAGGGCGGCTCGCGGTCGGGGTCCTTGCCCATCTCGCGGGCGTGGGCCGCGTAGTTGCGCCCGACGCAGTAGACGTGGTGAACCGGAAACCTGAGGTCGCTGCCCGCGACGGCGAGGCTGGTCACCTCGGACGGCGGAAAAACAAAGTCGGTCACTGTGATCCTTTCCTTCGGTTCGGTCTTCGGAGCGGGGTCGGATCATCGCAGCCGCGCGGCGCGGCGGCAATGGCCGCGCCTCACATCAGCGACGGCAGGAAGAGCGACAGCGCCGGCAGGGCGATGATCAGGGCGACCCGCAGGATGTCGGCGATCCAGAACGGCGTCACGCCGCGGAAGATCGTCCCCAGTTCGACGTCGCGCAGCACCGCGCGCAGCACGAAGACATTGAGGCCGACCGGCGGAGTGATCAGGCTGATCTCGGTCACCACCAGCACGATGATCGCGAACCAGATCAGCACCGCCTCCGGGTCCATACCGGCGCCGAAGTCCAGCCCCAGCATCAGCGGATAGAAGACCGGGACGGTCAGCAGGATCATCGACAGGCTTTCCAGGACGCAGCCCAGCACCAGGTAGATCGCGATGATGACCACGATCACCAGGTAGGGATTGAGCGCGAGATCGAGGACGAAGCCGGCCAGGGTGTCGGGCAGGCCGGCGAAGTTGACGAAGTTGGTGAAGATCAGCGCGCCGATCAGGACCATGAAGATCATCGCCGTGGTCCGGGCCGATTCCAGCAGCAGCGGGAAGAGCGCCTTCACGCTCAGCCTGCCCTTGAGCAGCGCGAAGCCGAAGGCCAGCGCGGCGCCGATC
>JAKSBE010000237.1 GCA_022361275.1 Kiloniellales bacterium | reverse complement strand
GTCAGGGCGTCGAGGCAGGCCATGCGCACGGCGACGCCCATCTCGACCTGCTCGCGGATCAGGGAGCGGTCGATGTCGTCGGCCAGCTCGCTGTCGATCTCGACGCCGCGGTTCATCGGCCCGGGGTGCATGACCAGGGCGTCGGGCTTGGCGTTCTTGAGCTTCTCGCGGTCCAGGCCGAAGAAGTGGAAGTACTCGCGGATCGAGGGCACGTAGCTGCCCTGCATGCGCTCGTTCTGCAGGCGCAGCATCATGACGATGTCGCAGTCCTTCAGGCCCTCGCGCAGGTCGAAGAAGGGGGTCACGCCCAGGCGGTCGATGGCGCTGGGCATCAGGGTCGGCGGCGCGATCACCCGGACCCGGGCGCCCAGGGTGTTCAGCAAGTGGATGTTGGACCGGGCGACCCGGCTGTGGCTGATGTCGCCGCAGATCGCCACCTGCAGGCCGTCGATCCGGCCCCGGCGGCGGCGGATGGTCAGGGCGTCGAGCAGGGCCTGGGTCGGGTGCTCGTGGCTGCCGTCGCCGGCGTTGATGACCGCGCAGTTGACCTTCTCGGAGAGCAGCTTGACCCCGCCCGAATCCGGATGGCGGACGATCAGCACGTCCGGGTGCATGGCGTTCAGGGTCATGGCGGTGTCGATCAGGGTCTCGCCCTTCTTGATCGACGACCATGCCACCGACATGTTGATCACGTCGGCGCCCAGGCGCTTGGCCGCCAGCTCGAAGGAGGTCCGGGTCCGGGTCGAGCTCTCGAAGAAGAGGTTGATGACCGTGCGCCCGCGCAACAGCTCCTGTTTCTTCTCGGCGCGGCGGCTGACCTCGACGTAGCCCTCGGCCAGATCGAGCAGGAAGAGAAGCTCCGGCGGGGAAAGTCCGGCGATGCCCAGCAAATCGCGGTGCGGGAAACGGCTGCCGAAGGCGTCGGAATCGGACGTGGTCATTAAAGGCGTCTTATGACACCGCGGTGACGAAGGCGCAAGACGGTGAGTGGGAAGATCGCGCGTCTTCGGATCTGATTCGTGCCTGGACCTCTCAGGCGAACACTCCAGGTGCGGCTTCGCCGCCCTCATGCTGCGACAGGCCCGGCATGAGGCAGCCCTATGTCCTCGCCCTGAGGCTGTCGAAGGGCGAGGTCCGCAGCGCCGCTGGCGCCACGGACAGGTGTCACGCGGCGAAGCGGCCGGGACGGAAGGGGGCGAGCAGTTCCACCTCCGCGCCGTCGAGGATTTCCATGGCGGCGAAGCGGCCGACCGCCGGGGCGAGGGTGATGCCGCTGTGCATGACCGCGAGGTAGAGGCCCGCAGCGCCGGGGACCGGGCCTATGGCCGGGCGGCCGTCCTCGGGGACCGGGCGCAGGCCGAGCGTGATGCGCTCCATCTCCAGGCCCTCGCTGCCGGAGAGGGCCGACCTGATCCGCTCGATCAGGCGCTGGCCCTCGGCCTCAGGGTCGTTGGGCGCGGGACCGCCGCCGAAGGAGGTGCCCGCGACCAGGCGGCCGTCCGGATCCTGCTTCATGTGCAGGCCCGGCGACTCGACCACCCGGCCGAGCAGCGGCGGCATCGGCCGGCTGTGGACCAGCAGGCCGGGCGAGGACCGCAACGGCAGATCGAAGCCCAGGCTGGCGGCCAGGCCGGCGCTGGCCACTCCGCCGGCCAGCACCACGTGATCGGCCTCCAGGCTGCCGGCGGTGGTCTCGAGACCGGTGACACGTCCTCGGCCCGAAAGGAAATCAGAGACTTCGCAGCCGATCCTGATGTCGGCGCCAAGGGCCTCGGCGCCGGCCAGCAGCGCCTCGGTCGCGGCGACCGGCACCAGAGCGCCCTCGCAGGCGGAGAAGACCCCAAGCTCGGGCGGCGCTCTCAGGTTGGGCTCCAGGGCCAGGATCTCCTGCCGGCCGACGATGCGCAGGTCGTAGCCCCAGTTCGCCTGCCGCCGGACCAGGGGCTCGATTTCGCTTTCCTCCAGGTCCCAGTTGAGGCCGCCGCCCCAGGTCACGACCAGGCGCCCCTCCAGCTCCTGCTCGAGCCGACGGTACTCCTGCAACCCGACCATCCGCAGGTCGTAGTAGGGCTTGGGATTGCGGAAGGAGGCGTTGATCCAGGCGAAGGAGGCCCCCGTGGCCGCGCCGGCGGGCGGGCCGCGGTCGACCAGGGTCACCCTGGCGCCGCGGCGGGCCAGGTGATAGGCGATCGAGGCGCCGACGATGCCGGCGCCGATGACGATGATGTGCTTGCCGTCGCCCGCCATGGCGCCAGCATAAGGCACGGCCGTTGCGGTCCGGACAAGCCGAATTGGGCTCGGGTCAGCGGGATCCTTCGCCGAGGCGCTGGCGCAGGCGGGCGATGTGGGCCGGGCCGACCTCGCAGCAGCCGCCGACCACCTTGGCCCCGGCCTCGACCCAGTCCATGGCGAACGCAGCGTAGGCGAAGGGATCGAGGTCGCGGCGCAGGCCCAGGGCGGCGAGGCCGTGCCGGCCGTAGTCCCAGTCCTTGGGCACGGCGGAGAAGCCGTTGGCATAGCCGCCGGCGATCCCGCCGCGTGCGGTTGCGATCTCCGCGAGCTCGGGCATGGCCAGGGTGACGCTCTCCGGCGCGCAGCAATTGGCGAAGAAGCCGCTGACCGGCAGATCCTGCAGCTGCGCTGCGGCCTGGGCGATGGTCTCGCCGCTGCGCAGCCGCGTGCTGCCGCCGTCCGCCAGGGTCCAGGCGACCCAGACCGGCTTGCCGGCGGCGGCCGCCGCCGCCGCCGCGGCCCGAGCCTCGACGCCGCTGGACATGGTCTCGCAGAGGAAGACATCGACGAAGGGGGCCAGGATCTCGGCCTGCTCGCGGTAGAGCGGCTCGGCTTCCTCGAAGGCGACGACCCGGTCCGGGCGATAGCTGCCGTGCAGCGGCGCCAGGGAGCCGGCGATCAGGACCTCGGCGCCGGATTCGTCCCGGGCCCAGCAGGCCAGCTCGCCGGCCGCCCGGTTCAGCTCGCCGAAGCGCGCGCCCATGCCGTGCCGCTCCAGGCCGGGCCGCGCGGTCGAGTAGCTGTTGGTGGTGATGATCCGGGCGCCTGCCGCGATGTAGTCCAGGTGCACTGCCAGCACCTTGGCCTGCGCCGAGACCAGGGCGTAGGCGGACCAGAGCGGATGAGTCTTCAGCCCGCGGTGAAGCAGCTCCTGGCCCAGGCCGCCGTCCAGCAACACCGCGCCCTCGGGCAGGGCAAGCTCGGAAATCCGGTCCATGGGGCCGCCTCTCTATACCTCTTGGCATAAGCTGCCCGACAATAAAGGCGGGGATGAGGCAAGGCCAGAGTCCTTTCCGGGGCGGCTGCCGACTTGACAAGCGGCCTCGATTTCATTAACTTCAGTCTATACAAAAATAACGGGAACAACCCATGAAACTGACGCCGGTCATGGAGAAGTACATCCTCCACTGGGGCGAGATGGGCGCGCGCTGGGGCACCAACCGCTCGGTCGCCCAGATCCATGCGCTGCTCTATCTGGCGCCGCGGCCCCTGCCGGCGGAGGACATCGCCGAGACCCTGTCGGTCGCCCGCTCCAACGTCTCGACCAGCCTCAAGGAGCTGCAGGCCTGGGGCCTGGTCCGGGTGACCCATATCCTGGGCGACCGGCGCGACCACTTCGAAGCCCTGCACGACACTTGGCAGATGCTGACCACCATCGTCGAGGAGCGCAAGCGGCGCGAGATCGACCCGACCCTGACCATGCTGCGGCAGTGCGTGCTGGAGTCCGAGAACGACAGCGAGACGCCGCAGGTCGTGAAGGACCGAATCGCCAACATGCTCGGCTTCATGGAGCGTCTGACCAAGTGGTACGAGCAGGTCCGCGTCCTGCCCAAGGCGACCTTGGTCGGCCTGATGCAGATGGGCGCCAAGGTCTCGCGCATCCTGGGGAAGAAGGCGGCATGACCCGCGGCTGCCGCCTTATCTCCTCGGTTTCACCTGGGGCCTGGCCCGCTGACGACATTTTTTTTGATCAATATCTTCAGTCTTGACAGAAATATCAGAAGGGAGACTCGGATGATGGCACGTAAGATCTGGCAGGGCGACTTCGCCGAGTTCTGGTTCGGTCGGCGCGCGGCGCCGCCGGCGCCACCGCCACCGCGCAAGCCGGCGCCCAAGGCCTGCAAGCCTGTACCGAAGCCGGCGGAAGCCGCCCGCCCGCTCGGGATCGTGGAGGCGCATCGCCGGGCGTTGCGTGAGAAGCGCGTCCTGAAGCCGCAATCCTAGCGGGGGCGGGCAAGGCGTCGGCTGGAGGCAGGGGACGCTCGCCATGGAGGTCGGGATGACCAGGACGGTCGTGCGATACCAAGGGGACGCAGCGGGCGGAGGCACGCTGCGGCCGCCCGGGGCCAGTGTTCCGGGGCCAGTGTTCCGGGGCCAGTGTTCCGGGGCGCTGGGCCGGGTCCGCGGCTGGGCCGGGTCCTGCGCCGCCCCGCCCTCCTGCCGCCGCCCTCGCGCGCCCTGCGCCTCGCCCTGGGCGAGATGGCCGAGGAACTGCTGCTCGGCGGCCAGTGCATCCTGCCCAAGCGCGCCCAGGAGCTCGGATACCGCTTCCGCCATCCGGAGCTGGAGGGCGTGCTGAGGGACATCCTGCGGTGAGGGAGGAGAAAACGGATGAGCGATCAACCAGACATCGAAGTTGCTCGCGGCCTGCCCGCCGGTCGTTTGGGGGCTCTCATGACGGCCTCTGACCCATCAGCGGCAGACCCCTACAGGGCCCATTCCCTGATCCTGGCCCCCGAGTCCGATCCGCTGGCGGCCGAGGTTCGCTGGGACCCGGCTCGCTCGCTCTGGAACGGCGGGATGATGGTGGCGGCGCTCGTCCTTGGGCCGTTGACCTTCGCCTGGGACGCTTTTCTCGTGTTTCTCGCGATCAGCGTTTTCGTGCTTTGCACGGGGCATTCGGTCGGCATTACCCCGGGCAGGCCGATCCCGGCTGGCGCTTCATCCAGCTTCTGCAATGGCTCGGCCTGGCCCGGAACGTCCAGACCCCCGAGACCCTGCCGCCGCGTCCGGGCCTGATCCCGGTCATGCCTGGCGCCAAAGCCTTCAACGCAGGCCCGGGGCTCGACGCCGCCCGGGACGGCGGCTGATGGCCGGGTCTAGATCACGCCGCTGTCCTTCAGCGCCGCGATCTCCTCCGGGCCGAGGCCGAAGTCCTGCAGGACCTCCTCCGTGTGCTGGCCGCAGGTCGGCGGGGCGTGGCGGTAATCGACCGGGGTCTCGGAGAACTTGATCGGGTTGCCGATCAGGTCGACCTCGCCGCTCCGGCTGCCGGGGTAGGGCATCTTGAGGTGCATGCCGCGGTGGCGGACCTGGGGGTCGGCGAAGACCTGGTCCAGGGTGTTGACCGCGCTGCAGGGCACGTGGAGGCCGGCCAGGCCCTCGATCCATTCGGCCTGGGTCTTCTTCGCGGTGATGTCCGGCAGCAGCGCGTAGAGCGCCTCGCGGTTGCGCACCCGGTCGGCGTTGGTCAGGAAGCGCGGGTCCCCGGCCAGCGTCGGCACCCCGGCGAAGTCGCAGAAGCTGCGGAACTGCCGGTCGTTGCCGACCGCCAGGATGAAGTAGCCGTCGCTGCAGGGCATGACCTTGTAGGGCACGATGTTCGGGTGCTCGTTGCCCTGGCGCTTGGAGACGCTGCCCGAGGTCAGGTAGTTGAGGCCCTCGTTGACCAGCCAGGCGACCTGGGTGTCGAGCAGGGCGAGATCGATGTGCTGGCCCCGGCCGGTTCGGTGGTGGTGGTGCAGGGCGGCCAGGATCGCGCTCGCGGCGTACATGCCGCACATGACGTCGGCAATGCCGACCCCGACCTTGTAGGGCTCGCCCTCGACCGGCCCGGTCAGGCTCATGATCCCGCCCAGCCCCTGGGCCAGGTAGTCGTAGCCGGCGCGCGGCGCGTAGGGGCCGGTCTGGCCGAAGCCGGTGATCGAGCAGTAGATCAGGCCCGGGCAGTCGTCCTTGAGGTCGGCGTAGGACAGGCCGTACCTGGCCAGGCCGCCGACCTTGAAGTTCTCCACCAGGATGTCGCAATCCGCGATCAGGCGGCGCGCCAGAGCCTGGCCTTCGGGCTTCGCGATATCGAGGGACAAGGAGCGCTTGTTGCGGTTGGAGCTGAGGTAGTAGGCGGCCTCGCCGGTGTCCTCGCCGTCCCGGTCCTTGAGGAAGGGCGGCCCCCATTTGCGGGTGTCGTCGCCTTCGCCCGGGCGCTCGATCTTGATCACGTCGCAGCCCAGGTCGCCCAGCAACTGGGTGCAGGTCGGCCCGGCGAGGATGCGGGTCAGGTCGAAGACACGGAGGCCGGCGAGGGCTGCGGTCATGGTCACAGGATCCTTGGATGGCACGCTGACCCGGGTGTTCCACGGGCGCCGCGGAGCGTCAAGCCGAAGCTGGCGGCTCCGGGCAGGCGCGCGGAGGGGAGCGACGTCTTTCGAAGCGCCGCCGCTTCGCCTAGTCTGACCCCCCGGAAAGCTGCGAGGCGAGGTCCCGATGAAACAGATCCAGTTGCTGCGGCACGGCCGGCCGGACGAGGCCTGTGCCTGCGTCGAGGTCGAGGACGTCGGGGCGCCGGAGGCCGGCGAGGTCGTGGTCGCGATCGAGGCCGCGGCGATCAATCCCGCGGACCTCCTGAGCTTCGAGGGCCGCTATCCCGGACCGGAGACCCTGCCGGCTCCGGTCGGGATCGAGGGCGCCGGACGCGTGGTCGAGGTCGGAGCGGAAGTCGAGGGGCTGGCGCCCGGCGACAAGGTGATGAGCATGGCACGGGCCAACTGGGCCGAGCGGCTGCGCCTGCCCGCGGCGCAGGTGGTCATGCTGCCCGAGGCCCTGGACATCCGCCAGGCCGCGATGCTGAAGGCCAATCCGCCCTCGGCGCACCTGATGCTCGAGGACTACGTCGACCTCCGCGACGGTGACTGGGTGATCCAGAACGCCGCCAACTCGGCGGTCGGCCGCCACGTCATCCGCCTGGCCCGGGGCCGGGGCCTCAAGACGGTGAACGTCGTGCGCCGGGAGGCGCTGATCGCCGAACTCACGGACTTCGGCGCCGATCTGGTCCTGGTCGACGGCGAGGGGCTGGCCGAGCGGGTGCGCGCCGAGACCGGCACCGAGGCGCCGATCCGCCTGGCGATCGACGCGGTCGGCGGCAGCGCCTGCGAGCGCTTGGCCGACTGCCTTTCGGAGGGCGGGGTCGTGGTCAACTACGGCTTCCTCTCCGGCGAGGCCTGCCGGATCACGCCCGGGCATCTGATCATCAAGGGCCTGACCTTGACCGGCTTCTGGCTCTACGGCTTCGCCCGCAAGGCGAGTCCGGCGGAGATCCAGGCGCTCTACGACGAGATGGCCCAGCGCTTCATCGACGGCACCCTGGAGGTGCCGATCGAGGCCGAGTACGGCCTGGACGATATCGCCAAGGCCCTGGCCCATGCCCACAGCGAAGGCCGCGGCGGCAAGATCCTCCTGCGGCCGGGCGCCTGATCCGGCCGGGGAGGCCGTCCATGCTGAAGGAGGTCCCCGTGCCGATCGCCGAGGTCTACGTCCCCGCCCGGCTGCGCGGGACCCTCGATCCGGCCAGGGTCGAGACCCTGGCCGAGGACATCCTGGAGAACGGCCAGCAGACCGCCATCTCGGTGCGCAAGGGCGACAAGCGCTACGTCCTGGTCTCCGGCCTCCACCGCCTCGAGGCCTGCAAGGCCTTGGGTGAGGTAACGATCAAGGCGATCATCGTCCGCGCCCGGCAGTTCTGAGCGCCGGCGACGCGCCGCCGGCCGGCCCGGCGACCTCCAGCAGCAGCTTCTTGCGCACCGCGCCGGCGAAGCTCTCGCGGTTGTCGGCGGTGACCACGAAGGCGCCGGGGCCGCCGATGATCAGCCGCTCGAAGGCCGCCTCCAGGTCGTAGCTGATCGGCCGGCCGCTGCATTGGCGGCAAAGGACCGCCAGGCCGTTGATCACGATGCCGGCGGCGACCGCGGCATCCCTTGCGGTCGTGATCGGGATGCCGCCCCAGTTGTTGGCGCTGTCGCCGGAGAAGTCGATGACCTTGCGGAAGCCGTCTATGTCGTTGCCTTCGATCAGGGCCTGGCCGGCGGCCAGGGCGTTGCCGATGGCGTTGCGCCCGAAGGCCAGGCGCGGCGTCGCCATCAGCCTCTCGGCGAAGGCCGCCGCGCTCTCGGCGCCGTCGATGATGGTCCAGGGCACCACGACCTCCTGGGAGTCCGCGGCGCCCCACTCGACGTAAGTCACCGCGACCCGCTGCTCGTAGCCCTGGGAGATCGCGGCGATCACCTGCGGATCAGTGATCGCGGTGGCGTAGCCCTGGCGCTGGAAGAGGATCTCGGCGTCGTCGATCGAGCCCGAGGCGTCGGCCAGCAGAACCAGCTCGACGTCGACCGCCTCGGCCGCCGCGACGGGTCGGGCGAGCGTCGCCAGAAGCAGCAGCACAGCGGAGAGGGTCCTGAAGAGCGTCATCGGCCATCCTCCCGTCGCCCGCTTACCCGTTCCGGGGGGAGGTTAGCCGATCGGCGCCGAGCGGATAAGCCGGAATGTTCCTTCGCGCGTCACCGCGCCAAGAGACCAAGAGGGAGGCTGTCACGCGAGACAACCGAATTCATGGTCTTTAAGCTGATCAGGCCGGCTGAGGAAAGCTGGTTGATATCGAGGGGAAAGCCACTTGCCAAGATTTATGCCTGAAATACAACTCGTCGGTGGAATCGAATCTATCAGAATTACAAAGCAAAATTCCTTCCCTCATTGAAAGGGTATAATTTTCCATGGCAGAAAATATTCAATCACAATGGGATCGTCTTATTGATTCGGGTATAGCCTGTCTCTCCGCTCATAACTACTGCCTGGAGAAGCTTACAGATACAGAGCAAGAACTAGCTACTCTATGGCGGTTTGAGGCTGACGTTTTTAATGGTGGTCTCGTGCAGTTTTTCTGCAATTGGGGGCCGCAAGGTTATGATATCGCTCACCGGGCGTTGAGAAAAATCGGAGCTGACCGGGCACGGGAAGCTCTTGAAGAATTCTATTCCGTTATCGAGCGCTTTCAGGATGATGGAAAAATCAAAAACCTCTGGGATATTGCCGCACTTCTGAATGATGAAGAGGTGGAGATTATCAGTAGACTGGATAAAGAATGTTGGGAGAATCATCTGGCAGAGATTTCTGTTTCTGCTGTAAGTTTCTATAGTACAGTATAGGTTGAGAGAGATTGGTTGTTGGAAATGATAGGGGAGATGGAATTCTCGAGAACAACTCACAGCACGGCCCCGGTCGATGTTTTGGGGTCTTTGGGGTGGTGTGCTGGCAAGGCTTTAACCGGAGTCGTTAGGCGTTTGACACATCCCTCCTGATGGGAGTGTACGGATCGAGCTCTTGCTTGTTGGCTCGAATGGGCGATGAGGAGATGGGCCTTCCAGTCCGCGGCGATCATCGCGGTCTACGACTATAGGCCGGGAGCCGAGCGCCCGGCTTCGGTCAGCGCGTCCAGGGCGCTCTGCAGGATGTAGGCCGCGGCCATCTTGTCGACGACCGCGGCGCGGCGCGCCCGGGTCATGTCGGCCTCTTCGATCAGCAGCCGCTCCACCGCCGCGGTCGACAGCCTCTCGTCCCAGAAGGTGACCGGCAGGGCGATCCCCGCCTCCCGTTCCAGGTTGCGGGCGAACTGGCGGGTCGACTGGCAGCGCGGCCCCTCGCTGCCGTCCATGTTCACCGGCAGGCCGAGCACCAGGCCCGCGACCTCCCGCTCGGCGAGGAGCGCGCGCAGGGCCTCGGCGTCCTTGCGGAACCTGCCGCGGCGCAGGGTCTCCAGGGGCGACGCCAGGCTCCGGTCGCGGTCGGAGATCGCCAGCCCGATGGTCTTTTCGCCCAGATCCAGCCCGAGCAGGCGGCCCCGGGCGGGCAGGGCGTCTGCGAAGTCGGGAAGGTCGAGGATGGTCATCGCGGTCTGGCCTCCGGCTGGTCTTATAGGCGCGGGTCCGCCCGGGCGGCAAGATAACCGGCGGACCGCTTGCCCCTGGCCCGGCGCGGGTGATAGGTTCCGCGCGCTTCGGGCCGCCGGAGACCGCCTTGGCTTGGACGCCCCTGGGGCGCCGGCGCCCGATACCGCCGTGCTGGCCCGCCGTCCTGGAGTTAGAGACCATGTCCGTCGACAGGGACACCGTCGCGAAGATCGCCAAGCTCGCCCGGATCCGCATCGAGGCCGAGCAGATGGAGCCCCTGGCGGCCGAGCTGTCCAACATCCTGGGCTGGATCGAGCAGCTGAACGAGCTGGATACCGAGGGCGTCGCGCCCATGACCTCGGTGGTCGAGGTCGAGGCGCCGCTGCGCGCGGACGAGGTCACCGACGGCGATCGCCGCGACGACGTCCTGGCCAACGCGCCGGAAGCCGCCGAGGGCTTCTTCCTGGTGCCCAAGGTCGTGGAATAGGACGGCCCGGAATGACCGAGTTCACCAAGCTGACCATCGCCGGGGCCCGCGACGCGATCGCCAAGGGCGAGCTGACCGCGGCCGAACTGACCGAGGCGCATATCGCGGCGGTCGAGAAGGTCCGGCCCCTCAACGCCTTTCTGGTCGAGACCCCGGAGAAGGCCCTGAAGATGGCCAGGGCGGCCGATGCCCGCCGGGGCACGACCGACGCCGGGGTCCTCAACGGCATTCCCCTGGCGATCAAGGATCTCTTCTGCACCCGAGGGGTGCAAACCACCGCCGGCTCGCGCATCCTCGAAGGCTTCACGCCGACCTACGAGGCGACCGTCTCCGCCAACCTCTGGCGCGCAGGGGCGGTGATGCTGGGCAAGGCCAACATGGACGAGTTCGCCATGGGCTCCTCCAACATGACCAGCGCCTTCGGCCCGGTGGAGAGCCCTTGGCGCCGGCCCGGCGACAACCGGGCCCTGGTCCCGGGCGGCTCCTCCGGTGGCTCCGCGGCCGCGGTCGCGGCGCGCTGCGCCCTGGGCGCGACCGGCACCGACACCGGCGGCTCGATCCGCCAGCCCGCCGCCTTCGTCGGCATCGTCGGCTTCAAGCCGACCTACGGGCGCTGCTCGCGCTGGGGCCTGGTCGCCTTCGCTTCCTCCCTCGACCAGGCCGGGCCGATGACCCGCACGGTGCGGGACGCGGCGATCATGCTGCGCGCCATGGCCGGGCACGATCCCAAGGACTCGACCAGCGTCGACCGGCCCGTGCCGAACTACGAGGCGGCCCTGACCGGCGACGTGCGCGGGCTCAAGGTCGGCATCCCCAAGGAGTACCGCATGGACGGCATGCCGGAGGAGATCGAGACCCTCTGGCGCCGGGGCATCGACTGGCTGAAGGCGGCCGGGGCCGAGACCGTCGACATCTCCCTGCCGCACACCAAGTATGCCCTGCCGACCTACTACATCGTCGCGCCGGCCGAGGCCTCGTCCAACCTGGCGCGCTACGACGGCGTGCGCTACGGCCTGCGCGAGCCGGGCGAGAGCCTGGACGAGATGTACGAGGCGACCCGCGGCGCCGGCTTCGGCGCCGAGGTCAAGCGCCGGGTCCTGATCGGGACCTACGTGCTCTCGGCCGGCTATTACGACGCCTACTACAACAAGGCCCGCCGGGTGCGGACCCTGATTCTCAACGACTTCCGGCAAGCCTATGAGAAGGTGGACGTCATCCTGACGCCGACCGCCCCCAGCGAGGCCTTTGCCGTGGGCGAGAAGATGGACGACCCCATCGCCATGTACCTCAACGACGTCTTCACCGTGCCATCCAGCCTGGCCGGCCTGCCGGCCGTCTCGGTGCCGGCCGGCCTGGGCGCCGAGGGCCTGCCGCTGGGCCTGCAGCTGATCGGCCGCGCCTTCGACGAGGAGACGGTGCTCAGGGTCGCCGACGTCCTGGAGCAGGCCGCCGGCTTCGACGCCGAGCCGGCCTTTCTGGCTTGAGCGCTCCCCCGGCGTCCGGCGATCGACCCGGAAGGTAAGCCATGACCGTGGTCGAGGTGACCGGATACCGTCCAGAGTTGCGGCGGGATGCCCTGCGCTTGCTGTCGGCTTTCTTCGGAGAGGAGGGGCTGGAGGTCCCGGCACCGCTTCTCGTGGCGCGCTTCGACCGCTTCGCGGCCGATGACCGCAACGCGGTTCTCCTGGCCCTTGCAGGCGAGGAGGTGCTCGGCATCGTCACCCTGACCACGAGCTTCGGCCTGGAGTTCGGACTCTCGGCCGAGCTCGAGGATCTCTACGTCCTGCCGGAGGCCCGCGGCCAGGGCGTCGCCGGCCGACTGCTCGATGCGGCCCTGGCCTGGTGCCGAGCGCAGGGGGTCCAGGCGGCCTATCTGGTGGTCCTGCCGGAGGACGCGGCGGCCGGGCGGTTGATCCCGTTCTACCAAGCCCGCGGCTTCGTCGACGAGGGCCGGCGCCTGCTGTTCTTCGATGGCGACCTCTCGGGCGCAGGCGGCGAGACCTGAGGCGCGCGGCCGGGCCTCAGCGCTCCGGCGGCAGGGGCCGGCGGGCGGCCAGGAGGCGGCCCAGCGAGGCCTCGCGGGCGAAGACCAGGAGGCCGGCGCCGACGATCAGCAGGATCCCGAAGACGGCCGTGAGGTCCGGCCAGTCGCCCCAGAGCAGGATGCCCCAGACTGCCGAAAGCGGGACGGCGATGTACTCGAAGGGGGCCACGACGTTGGCTTCCGCGGTCCGGTAGGCCTGGGACAGCAGGTAGGCGGCGGCTGCGATCAGGACGCCGCAGACCAGGATCAGCAGGGCGTCCTCCCGGCTCGGCCAGATCCAGGTCCGCAAGAGGAACTCCAGGCTTGGATCGCCGGAGCCGGCGAAGCGGCCGTCGCCGAGCGCCAGGCCGGCCGCGCCGCTGATCACCACGAAGGTGAGCTGGATGTAGAAGACCATGGTCGAGGCCTTGTCGGTCACGCCCAGGCGCCGGGTCAGGATCTGCATGGCCGCGTAGCAGAACGCGGCCAGCACCGGCAGGAGCGCGACCGGGTCGATGGCGCCCTCGCCGGGGCGCAGCATGACCACGACCCCGCAGAGGCCGGCGAGGACCGCGAGCCAGCGCCGCGGCCCGACCCGCTCGCCGAGGAAGGGCACCGAGAGCGCGGTGATGAAGAGGGGGGCCACGAAGAAGATCGCGATGGCCTCGGCGAGGGGCATGGCGGCGAGCGCCAGGAAGTAGGAGACGTTGGCCACCACCAGCAGCAGGGCGCGCGCCAGGTGCAGGCCCGGCCGGCGGCTGCGCAGCAGCCCCCAGCCGCCCTCCAGCCGGACCACGATCAGGGTCAGGGCCAGGGCGACGGCCGAGCGCCCGAGGATCACCTGGTGCAGCGGGTAGTCGCCGCTCAGCCACTTGATCACGGCGTCCTGGGCCGACAGCAGCGCCATGCCGGCCAGGACGCAGGCGATGCCCTTTGCCTGCGATTGCGATATCGTTGCCGCCGTCACGAGGTTGCCCTGCACGCCGTTGAGACCCGAGGACGCAAGTCTTAGCACAGCCGCGACCCGTCTTTGTGCCGGAAAGCGGCCCGGCTCGGTCGTCGCAAGGACAGGTCCGTGGTCGGCGCGCGCTCCCTCGCCGGGTGGGAACCGGTCCTCGACGGGACCTAGACGAAGATCAGCACGACCGAGAGGGCGGTCAGGGCACCGAGGCAGAGGTTGAAGGCGCGCAGGGTCCGGTCGGACTTGAGCAGGCCGCCGATGGCGGTGCCGAAGCCGGCCCAGACGGCGGAGCAGGGGAAGGCCACGGCGCCGAAGACCAGGGCGATCATCAGGGCGTTGGCCAGGGGCGAGAGCTCGAGGCTGGAGAAGGCGCTGACCGCGCCGACGGCGATCACCCAGGCCTTTGGGTTGACCCACTGGAAGGCGGCGGCCTGGAGGAAGGTCAGGGGCCGGCCGCCGGCCCGGCCCTCGCTGGGCCGCTCGGCCGTGGCGATGCGCCAGGCGAGGTAGAGCAGGTAGGCGGAGCCGACGATCTTCAGGCCGTCGTGCAGGATCGGCATGGCCTGGAAGGCCGCACCCAGGCCCAGGCCGATGGCGACCACCAGGACCGGAAAGCCCAGGGTGATGCCCAGCAGGTGCGGCAGGGTCCGGCGGAACCCGAAGGTGGCACCCGAGGCGGTAACCATGACCACGTTCGGCCCCGGGGTGATCGAGGTCGAGACGCAGAACGTCAGAAGCGGCCCCAGAAGCTCGGGAGTCATTCGTCTCGATGTCCGGATCGGATTCAGAGTGGAGAGAATCGCTCATCTCTAAGTCTCTGAAAACAAGTAACTTGTCATGGTGACAATCGCCGGTGCTTAGGGGCGTTCTGGTACCCGCGCGGTACCCGAGCCGCGCTGCGGCCGGGGCTGGTGCAGGTGGTTTCCGGATGATACCTAATGGTCCAGCGCAGACGGCTTGGGTCTTCTGATCACTGAGGATCAGTTTTGCCCTGTCATGCCCGGACTTGATCCGGGCATGACAGGATGGAGGAAACAATGGCCGGCTGAACAGGCAAGGAGCGGCGGCATGGCGATGATCGAGGGACGGACCGGAAGCTGGGAGATGGTGATCGGGCTGGAGGTCCATGCCCAGGTCGTCTCCGAGGCCAAGCTGTTCTCCGGCGCGGCCACGGCCTTCGGGGCCGAGCCCAACACCCAGGTCTCGCTGGTCGACGCCGCCCTGCCCGGCATGCTGCCGGTGCTCAACCGGGCCTGCGTCGAGCAGGCGGTCAAGACCGGCCTCGGCCTCAAGGCCCGGATCAACCTGCACTCGGTCTTCGAGCGGAAGAACTACTTCTACGCCGACCTGCCGGCCGGCTATCAGATCTCTCAGTACCTGGAGCCCATCGTCGGCGCGGGCAGCGTCACCCTGGACCTTGAGGGCGGCTCGAGCCGCGAGATCGGGATCGAGCGTCTGCACCTCGAGCAGGACGCCGGCAAGTCGCTGCACGACCAGCATCCGACCAAGTCCTACATCGACCTCAACCGCTCCGGGGTCGCGCTGATGGAGATCGTCTCCAAGCCCGACCTGCGCTCGCCCGAGGAGGTCGGCGCCTACCTGCACAAGCTGCGCTCGATCCTGCGCTACCTCGGCACCTGCGACGGCAACATGGAGGAGGGCTCCCTGCGCTGCGACGTCAACGTCTCGGTGCGCAAGCCGGGCGATCCCCTCGGGACCCGCTGCGAGATCAAGAACGTCAACTCCATCCGCTTCGTCCAGCAGGCCATCGCGTTCGAGGCCAAGCGCCAGGTCGGGCTGCTGGAGGAGGGCGAGGCGATCGTCCAGGAGACCCGGCTCTTCGACTCCAACACGGGCCGGACCCGCTCCATGCGCGGCAAGGAGGAGGCGCACGACTACCGCTACTTCCCCGATCCGGACCTCCTGCCCCTGGAGCTCGACCCGGCCTGGGTGGCCGAGATCGAGGCCGGCCTGCCCGAGCTCCCGGACGACAAGAAGCTGCGCTTCATCGCCGACTTCGGGCTCTCGCCTTACGACGCCGGGGTCCTGGTCGCGGACCGGGAGACGGCGGCCTATTTCGAGGCGGTCGCCGAAGGCCGGGACCCCAAGATCGCGGCCAACTGGGTCACGAGCGAGCTCTTCGGCGCGCTCAACCGCAACGACCTGGAACTGGCCCAGTCGCCGGTCGACGCCGCCGAGCTGGGCGGCCTGATCGACCTGGTCGCCGACGGCACGCTCTCCGGCCGCCTGGCCAAGGAGGTCTTCGACGAGATGTGGAGGACCGGCAGACAGGCCGCTGAGATCGTTGAGGAAAAAGGCCTGAAGCAGATCAGCGATGCGGGCGAGATCGAGGCCATCGTCGCCAAGATCGTCGCCGAGAACGCCGGTCAGGTCGCGCAGTTCCGATCCGGCAACGAGAAGGTCATCGGCTGGTTCGTCGGCCAGGTGATGAAGGCGACCCAGGGCAAGGCCAACCCCAAGCTGGTCAACGAGGTCCTGCGCAAGGCCCTGGCGGGCTAGAGCGTCGGGCGTGATTCTCGAATCGTGGGATTCCGAGATCGGTTGAGATGTGATTCCTTGGTGGGCAGGAGGTGTGCCATGGGAAACCCTATATCGAATGATTTGCGGCTTCGGATGGTTCGGGGTATTGCGGCCGG
>JAKSBE010000535.1 GCA_022361275.1 Kiloniellales bacterium | reverse complement strand
GAATCACGAGGCGGCCCGATTCGGGAATCCCAAATCGCAAGGAAACCGGGCTCATCACCCGGATCCCTTGCAAAAACGATTACTTCCCAGGCGCCACTCAGCCAGAAATATCAACGCCTTCCGAATTCTTCACGGCCGACTGGTTAACCAAGCCTGGAGAGGTCTGGTGGAATCGCGTTGCTGTATCCATGGGTGCGATCGAGAGGCTGGGAACGCTTCGTAGCAGGCTGGATCTTTATCCAGACTCCGGCCGAGGTTTGGTGCCCGCTGAGGGACTCGAACCCCCACGCCCCGAAGGGCCCGAGATTTTAAGTCTCGTGTGTCTACCGGTTCCACCAAGCGGGCCCGGGCGCCAGTTGTGCCGCAGGGCGCGGTTGGATGCAACGGATGGCGGCGGCGGCAGCCGCCTCGGGTCAGTTGCGCGGGCGGCCGAGGCCCATGACCGCGGCGCCCATGGCCACCGAGCCGAAGGTGACGATCAGGCCGAAGAAGAAGAGCGCGACCGCGAGCGGCCCGCCGCCCGGGCCCAGCAGCAGGGCACGCAGGCCGGCCAGGTCGACGGCCAGGCAGAGCACACCCAGGAGAACCCCGGCGCCGGCGCCGACCGCGAGGTGGCGCAGCAGGAAGACGATGAGCTGCGGCAGGGGCTTTCGGGGCGGCGGCATCGGTCCCCTCCCCTCAACCGGTCTCGCGCGGCTCGGCGCCGAGGTCGCGGATCAGGGCGCCGACCTCCTCGGCGGCCGCGGCGAGGCGGGGCTCGTCGGTCGCGCGCAGGACCACGGCGACGCTGGGTCGGCCGTCGCGGAAGGAGGGATAGCTGCCGATGTCGACCTCGGGGTAGCGTTCTTGAACCGCGCCGAGGCCGGCCGCCAGGGCGCCCTCGGGCAGCTTCGAGGTCAGGGTCCGGGAGCGCAGCGGCGGCCCGCCGGTCAGGCCCGGCGCCAGACCCTCGAACATGGCCCGCATGACCGCCGGCACCCCGGCCAGGACGTGGACGTTCTCGATCCGGAAGCCG
The DNA here is from genome assembly GCA_022361275.1 of Kiloniellales bacterium. Lineage (GTDB taxonomy): Bacteria > Pseudomonadota > Alphaproteobacteria > Kiloniellales > JAKSBE01 > JAKSBE01. The sequence continues at coordinate 14,693 of JAKSBE010000535.1, read as the reverse complement.
GGGGCGTGGCTGATCGGGTTCTCGATCAGGCTCGCGCCTTCGGGCGTGTTGGCCATGCGCAGGCGCGCCTCGTTGAGGTCGCCAGGGGCGTAGTGGGCCTGAAGCAGGGCCAGGGCCTCCGGGTTGCGGATCAGCGGCCGCCCGAAGGCGGCGGCGACGCACTCGGCCGTGATGTCGTCGTGGGTCGGGCCGATGCCGCCGGTCGTGAAGACGTAGGTGTAGCGCGCCCGCAGGGCGTCGACCGCGGCGACGATCTCTGCCTCGAGGTCGGGCACGACGCGCGCCTCGGCCAAGCGGATGCCGAGCTCGGCGAGGCGCTCGCCCAGGTAGGGCAGATTGGCGTCCTTGGTGCGACCGGAGAGGATCTCGTTGCCGATGACCAGGACGGCGGCGGTGACGTGCGCCTCGGTCATGCCCTCCCCATCCGGATCAGCTCTCCTTGTAGCCCTTGGCCCGCATGCAGCGGCTGAAAAGGGCATCGCGCTGCTTGCCGAGCTCGAACTCGTCCATGCGGGTCATGAAGGAGGTCTCCTCGCCGCCGATACCGGCCGGCCGGCCGATCTCCGCCCGGTCGCCCTGGATCTGGCTGTCGTGCGCGGTCTGCGCCCGGGCGTAGGCATAGCAGTTGGAGATGTCGGCCTGGCGCCGGGATTCGCTCTTCTCGTCGCCTTCCTTGATCCAGATCTTCTGACCGTCTTCGGAGACCTCGGCGGCGCCGCTCGACGGCGGCGCCGGGCGGGCCTTGGTCGGCCGTTCGTAGAAGGGGACGTGGAAGCTGGCGCAAGCGGCAAGGAGCGCGGCGGTCAGAACGAGTGACAGCGAGGGCAGGACTTTCATATCGGTTCCTTACATTAGGACTCCGGCGCCGGATCGACCGCCCGCCGCCCAGTTCCGGCCCCCCGCGTCTTTCGCTACCCTGGGTCACACAGCCGCGACTTGCAAGTACGGATATCACGGCCCAAAAAGAGACCCCGGATTTCAACAAGATCGCAATCTCCGATCAGGACAGCAGAGCCTTGCGCTTCGACCCATCGCTTCTGGAAGGCCGCTTGCTCCGCCGCTACAAGCGGTTCCTGGCCGACGTGCGCCTGGCCGACGGCCGCGAGATCACGGCGCACTGCCCGAACCCCGGCTCGATGCTGGGCCTGGACGGGCCCGGTTCGCGGGTCTGGCTGTCACCGGCCGACAAGCCCTCCCGCAAGCTCAAGTTCACCTGGGAACTGATCGAGACCGAGGGCACCCTGGTCGGCATCAACACGGGGCATCCCAACGCCATCGTCAGCGAATCGGTCGCCGCCGGCCGGATCCCGGAGCTGGCGGACTACGAGCGGCAGCGCCGCGAGGTGCGCTACGGCACCAACAGCCGGATCGACCTCTTGCTCGAGCGCGACTTGCAGCCGCCTTGCTATGTGGAAGTCAAGAACGTCCACTTGAAGCGCGGGCCGGAGGCCGCCGAATTCCCCGATTCCGTCACGGCGCGCGGGGCCAAGCACCTGCTGGAGCTGGCTGCAATGGCGGAGGCCGGCGCCCGCTCGGTCATGTTTTTCCTGGTACAGCGCCAGGATTGCTGCCGTTTCAACCTGGCGGGCGACATCGATCCGGGCTACGAAAAGGCCTTCCGCGAGGCCCTGGAGCGGGGGGTTGAAGCGCTGTGCTACGATTGCGACGTAAGGCCGGACGGCATCGATATCGGCCGGCGGCTGCCCATGGCCCTCTAGGCCCTGGGAGACCGTCCGTTTTTTCCTTCTGGAGGAACTGATCTATGGTGCAGGGCGACGTCGCCTATGGGGCCTTCCCAGAGGAGCGCCGGATCACGATTCACGGTCCCGAGGACTTCGAGGCGATGCGCCGGGCCGGCCGGCTGGCGGCGGAGACGCTCGACTTCATCTCGCCGCAGGTCCAGCCGGGCGTCACCACGGAAGAGCTGGACCGCCTCTGCCACGACTACATCCTGGACCACGGCGCCATCCCGGCGCCCCTGAACTACAAGGGCTTTCCCAAGTCGATCTGCACCTCGGTCAACCACGTCGTCTGCCACGGCATTCCCAGCGACCGCAAGCGCCTGGCCAAGGGCGACGCGATCAACATCGACGTCACCGTGATCCTGGACGGCTGGCACGGCGACACCAGCCGCATGTTCCTCGTCGGCCCGACGAGCGTGAAGGCGCGCAAGCTGGTCGAGGTGACCCACGAGGCCATGATGAAGGGCATCGCGGCGGTCCGTCCGGGCGCGAGCCTGGGCGACATCGGGGCGGCGATCCAGGGCCATGCCGAAGCGCATCGCTTCTCGGTGGTCCGGGACTTCTGCGGGCACGGCTTGGGGCGGGTCTTCCACACCGCGCCTTCGGTCCTGCACTACGGCCGGCCGGGCACCGGCGTGGTGCTGCGCGAGGGCATGTTCTTCACCATCGAGCCCATGATCAACGCCGGACGCCCGGAGGTGAAGATCCTCGACGACGGCTGGACCGCGGTCACCCGGGACAAGTCGCTCTCGGCACAGTTCGAGCATTCGGTCGGGGTGACCGCCGAAGGCTGCGAGATCTTCACCGTCTCGCCCAAGGGCTGGCATCAGCCGCCTTACGAGACCTGACGAAGACCCGGCCGGGGACGCCATGGCGGCGGAGCGGACCCACTACCTTGGCCACCGGGCCCGGCTGCGCGCCCGGGTCCTGGACAGCAGGGCCGAGGCCCTGGCCGACTACGAGCTGCTCGAGTTCCTGCTCTTCGGCGCCCAGCCCCGCCAGGACACCAAGCCCCTGGCCAAGGCCCTGATCCAGCGCTTCGGCAGCCTGCCGGCCGTCCTGGCCGCCGACCCCGAGGCCCTGCGCGGCGTCGCCGGCATGGGCGACGCCAAGATCGCCGTCCTGCTGGTCGCGCGCGAGGCCGCGGTCCGCCTCGCGCGCGAAGATCTACGGGACCGTCCCCTGCTGAGCTCTTGGGACCGGCTGGTCGACTATTGCCGGATGACCCTCGGGCACGAGGCCGTCGAGCAGTTCCGGGTGCTCTTCCTCGACCGCAAGAACCGCCTGATCGCGGACGAGCGGCAGCAGAAGGGCACCGTGGACCACACCCCGGTCTACCCGCGCGAGGTCGTGAAACGGGCCCTGGAGCTGGGGGCCAGCGCCATGATCCTGGTCCACAACCATCCCTCCGGAGACCCGACCCCCTCGCAGGCCGATGTCGAGATGACACGGGCGGTGGCCGAAGCCGCCAAGAGCCTCGGGATCGCCCTCCACGACCATCTGATCCTCGCGCGCTCGGGCGAAACCAGCCTGCGCGGCCTCGGATTGATGTGATTGCAGGGGCTATACACGTTTAAGTCTGTGTGAAATTTTTCACGATTTAATTGAAAACCATACCGAAAGTGCTACAGATGGAATGTTCGGGCACTTTTGGCCGGATGAAGCATGGGACTCGCCTTTGCAAGCACAAGGCTGTACTCTTATGGTGTAAGGGTTTATCCCAATACGAAGCTCCGTAACCGGCGAAGAACGGTACCGGAGAAGCAGGGTGGCTGAATGCCGCCACCGGTTCAGTCGAAAGCGGTAGGTCGTGGCGCGGCCGACGCGAGGGGCAAAGACGTCGATGGCAATTAGCCAGAGCTTCGTTCCGCCATCCCGCACGCGTGGCCTTCTCGAAGGCGAGCGGAAGTTCGCGACCGTTCTCTTCGCCGATATCGTGAATTCCTCCGCCCTGGTGGCGGACGCCGACCCGGAGGACGCAAACGAAAAGCTTCTGCCCTGGCTGCAGGCGATGGTCGATGCCATCGACGGCTATGGCGGCACGGTCACGCAGCTTCTGGGCGACGGGGTCATGGCGCTGTTCGGGGCACCGGCCGCGCAGGAGCACCACGCGGTGCGCGCCTGCCTCGCGGCCCAGGAGATCCAGCGTCGCTGCGCGCGCAGCGACGACGTGCCCTCACCGGTCCGCCTGCGGGTCGGGATCAGTTCGGGCATCATCGTCACCCAGCCGATCCGCAGCGGCATGCTGATCGAGTACCGGGCCGTCGGGGATACGGTTCACCTGGCCGCGCGCGCCGAGGAAGCGGCCCGGCCGGGCGAAGTTCTGCTGACCAAAGAGACCTATGACCTGGTCGCCGGACAGGTGAAGGTCCAGCCGGCCGGTGCCCTCAAGCTGAGCAAGTCGTCCCGCAGGGTTCAGACCTTCACCCTTCACGGCGTGACCGTAACCAAGCGCTCCATGCGTCCCCTCGAAAATGCCGGCAAGGCCTCTTTCATCGGCCGTGCACAGGATCTGACCGCCCTGAGCGACAGCCTGTCCCGGGCCCGACGCGGGCTCGGCGAGGTCTTCGTGGTCACCGGCGATCCCGGGGTCGGGAAGTCCCGGCTCGTCCTCGAATTCCTGGGCACCATCGGAACCGAGGTCGCCAGGGTCTTGAAGGTCGACCTGGAGCCGACCGGCGTGCCGCGCTTCGACGACCCGATAGCGCAGCTGGTCTGTTCCCTGCTCGAGCTCGACGTGACGGCCGAGCCGGAGGCTCTCAAGGCGGTGATCCGCGAACGCCTCGCGCTGCTTCGGATCGGCGGCAGCCATGCCGTATCGGCCGTTCTGGAGGTGCTGGGCCAGACGCCGAACGACCCGGGCTGGGACAACATCGACCCGCCCGAACGCCTGCGCGGGACCCTGTCGACCATCGCCGACGCGGTGCGTTCTCTCGGCCGCAAGACGCCCTTGGTGCTCGTCCTCGAGGACTTCCACTGGGCCAGCGCCGAGGTGCAGCAGCTGGGTCGGGAGATCGCGGTCAGGCTCGACGGAACCAAGGTCCAGCTGATCCTTACCTCGCGGACCCATCACGAGCGGCCTTGGACCACCTGGCCGAAGTTCGCCGAGCACAGAATCGGCACCCTGCCCTCGGAGGACGCGGCGCGCTTCGTCGCGACGCTCCTCGGATCCTCGCCGGACCTGGGCGCCCTGACGCGAAAGCTCATAGACAAGACACAGGGCAACCCCTTCTTCATGGAGGAATCCGTCCGTTCGTTGTTCGAGCGCGGCGAACTGAAGGGCGCGCTCGGCGGGTACCATCTGGTGGTGCCGCTCGACGACATCGAGATCCCCTTTACCGTACACGGCGTGCTCGCGGAACGCATCGACAGTCTGCCGCGCGGCGACCGCCAGACCCTGCTCTGTGCGGCCGTCATCGGGCGCCACTTCGACGTCACCCTGTTGGAGCGGCTGGTCGCCCACGACGACGGTCGCCTGGCCGACCGTCTGGCGCGCTTGGAGCAGCAGGGCTTTCTTCAGCGGACGCGCATCGTGCCCAATGTCGAGTTCGGGTTCCGCCATACGCTGACCCACGAGGTCGCCTACGGGACCCTGCTCAAACGCGATCGACTTCGGCTCCACACAACCGTCATGAAGGTGCTTCGACACCGACCCGGGCACGAACTGCCGGTGAAGGTCGAACTGCTCGCGCATCACGCCTATCTGGCCGAGGCCTGGGCCTACGCGACCGCCTATTGCCGGCGCGCCGCGAACAAGGCCCAGGCCGCGTCGCGGAACGGCGCCGCGCAGGCGCTGTTCGAGAAGGCCCTCGGCGCCCAGGCAAAAATGCCGCAAACCGCGCGTAACAGCCGCCGGGGGATCGACGTTCGGCTGGAGTTGGCGCAGTCGCTTTTCACGCTCGGCCGCCCGGAGGCGGTACGCGAAGTCCTGGCGGCCGCGCAGGCCCTCGCCGCCGAACTTGGCGACGAGCGGCGGCTCGGCCGCAGCTACGCGGCGCGCATGCTGTGCTACTGGGTCGACGGTGACCTGGCCAAGGCGATCGAGATCGGGCGGCTCGGATTGGCGATCGCCAAGAGGCTGAACGACCATCAGCTGGAGATCCAGGTCGTGACCCGGCTCGGGTCCCTTCTGATCGACCACGGTGACTATGCTGAAGCGGGACACTTGCTCGAGGAGATCATCCCGCGGATCCCGAACACGTCGGCGCACAAGCAGTATGGTGTCCTGGCCGCGGCAGCGGTGGCCTGCCGGGCTTCGCTGGCCCGGTCGCTCGGTGAGCTTGGGCGGTTCCGCGAAGCGCTGCAAATCGGCGACGAGGCACTGCGCCTCGCCGATGACAGCGGCCACAGCTTCAGCCAGATCTACGCTTGCCTCTTCGTCGGCAATGCCCTGCTGCGCAAGGGCGACTTCACCCGCAGCATCCCACTGCTGGAACGCGCCTACGAGGCCTGCCGCACGACGCAGATCAGGCTGCTGCTGCCGCTCAGCGCAGCCTCCCTGGGCTACGCGCTGGTCAGGACCGGACAGATCGCCCAAGGCCTCGGACTGCTCAAGCACGCGATCGAACTGGCGAAGGGCGAGGTCGTGCTCGGCCAGCTGTCGCAGCAGACGGCTTGGCTGGCCGAGGCGCTGCTGCACGCGGGTCAGCCCGAGCAGGCACTGGCGCAGGCGACGACGGCCTTGGACATCGCGCGCAAGAACGGCGAGAAAGGCGATCAGGCCTGGGCCCATTGGGCCTTGGGCGAAATCTATCGCCGCAGCCCGCACGCCAAGTCGCGCAAGGCCGCGTCGGCCTTCAAGCAAGCGCGCAGCCTTGCCGAGGACTGCAAGATGCTGCCTCTGGTCGCTCACTGCGATCTCGCCCTCGGCAAGCTGGACCGTAAGCTGGCCCTGCAAGACCAGGGGGCAAAGCATACCAAGGACGCGCTAAAGCTCTACGAAAAGCTGGACATGAATGGCTACGCGGTCATGGCGGAGGAACTGCTCACCGCGACCGGCGCAGAAGTCGGCTGATCTCCGCCCAGACGAGAGCAAATGTCTTGACGAGACCCCGTGCCTGTACCTTGGCCCTGGGCCGGACCCAATGAACGAGTCCCAGCCTTAAGGTCCCACAGGCAGGTCTCACAGGCGCTTTGATCGTTTTTCTCGGCGCCCCTCTTCGTTTTTTCTCACTGTAGGCGCTGAGGATCGGACCCTAACAACTCGTCCAGCCGCGTCGCGGTTTCGGGCCGGTCCGCTTGTGCCTGCGTGGACAAGCCGTCCACCATTTCGTCGGCAACTGCTTCCGCCGCCGCACCGATCAGGGTCGCGGCGATCAGACAACCCTTCGCCATAGCCTTCGATTCCAACCGTTTAAGGTCGGACATCAAAGTGCCCAAACCGAACAATTCGTCTGTCGCTTCTGGATTGTCAGAAGTCGCCATCCCTTTGATTCCTCCTGGAAAAGACGCGCTCGATAAGCTTCAGCGCCTTCGTCTTTAATCGCAGTCTAGGGACCGAACAGGCGGCACGCTGTGAGCCACTTCACAGACGACCTTCTGCATCGCCGAATAGAAACTCTTATATAAGATTTTCGATAAATTCCTCTCAAATATGGGGGCATACATGACTGCATCATCTCAGTCTTCCACACTCGTGCGCGGTGCCGACGGCTATCTCTACTCGATCGATGATCAAGGCTGCCGGCTCGTCGACGAGACCAAGGCCACTGCAACCGCGGTGCAAAACTCGCTTCGATCCCAGCATAACGACTACGACGCCGGGCGTATGGTCATCGAGGCCGGCGACCACAACGCCAGCCGCATGGTCATCGAAGCCGACGACTACGACGCCGGACGCATGGTCATCGAGGCCGGCGACCACAAGGCCGCACGTATGGTTATCGAGGCTCAGGGGCTGTAGCACCGTCTCGGCTCCGGGCCCTTTCACCACCGTTCGTTAAGGCGCTGCGCATTTCGGTATGGAACGCCGCAGCGCCTCAAACGGCGCAAGGTGACCGCGCTGCTTTTCGACGCGGCCGATCAGCACTAGTTTCTGATCGGCCGTTGGTCTGATTGCGCGAGGGAAGAGCGATGAGCGCCGGCTCCACGAACGCATCGAAGGGGTATCTGGAAGCCACCCATCGCCTGGTGCCTCCGGAGACGACTCTCCGGCGTGTGCAGCCCTTCGCCTCGGTGATGGGCATCACGCGCATTGCGAACGTCACCGGGCTAGACAACATCGGGATTCCGGTGGTCATGGTGTGCCGGCCAAACTCCCGGTCCATCTCGGTTTCTCAAGGCAAGGGCTACGACCTCGTCAGCGCCAAGGTCTCCGGGCTCATGGAGTCCGTGGAGTCCTTTCACGCCGAACGGGTGTCCCATGCCCTCAAGCTCTGTAGCCTCGAGGACCTCAGGTACACAGAGGCGGTTGTCGATGTGGACCGGCTGCCACGGCTTTCGGACAGTAGATTCACGCCCTTCGAGCGGATTCTCTGGGTCGAAGGGGAGGATCTCCTGAACGGCGGCAGGCGCTGGGTGCCCTATGAAATGGTGCATCTGGACTATACGCTGCCGCTGCCCAGCGGCCACGGCTGCTTCCAAGCGAGCTCGAACGGTCTCGCCTCGGGAAACCACGTCCTGGAGGCGACGATCCACGCAATCTGCGAACTGATCGAGCGCGACGCCGTGACCCTCTGGCACCAGACCGACGCCGGCGAGCGCGAGGCGACCCGGGTCGACCTGAACACGGTGACCGACCTCCGCTGCCGAAAGCTGCTGGACCAGTTCGCTCAGGCCGGAGTCATGGTCGCGGTCTGGGAGGTCACGAGCGATATCGGCTTGCCGGTCTTCCTGAGCCGGATTCTACAGTCGGACTCCGGGCTTTCGAACACCATCCGCCCGGCCGCCGGCATGGGCTGCCACCTTGTCCGCGAGGTCGCGCTGCTGCGTGCGCTGACCGAGGCCGCCCAGAGCCGCCTGACCTTCATCGCCGGCGCCCGGGACGACATGCCCCGCCAGGGCTACGAGCAGTTCCTCGACCCCAAGACCTACGAGATCTGGCGGAACGCCATGGCGCCGACGGCAAGCGGCCGCAATTTCCTGGACGCGCCCTCCTACCACGGCCGCAGCTTCGACGAAGACCTGCGCCTCCAGCTCGACCGGCTCAAATCCGTCGGTATCGACGAGGTCGTCACGGTCGATCTGACCAAGCCGGAATTCAGGATTCCCGTTGTGCGGGTCATCATCCCCGGCCTCGAAGGGCTCGACAGCTCCGCCCGCTACGTCCCAGGCGAGCGGCTCCGGCGTCTGAAGGGAGAGGAGGGATGACCGTCTACGTCTTCACCGGGCCGACGCTACCCGCCGAAGACGCCAGGAAGGAGTTGCGTGCCGAATACCTGCCGCCGGTCTCGGAAGGAGACGTCTACCGCGTCACGCTGAAGAAGCCGGTGGCGATCGGGATCATCGACGGCTACTTCGAAAATGTCCCCTCGGTCTGGCACAAGGAGATCCTCTATGCGCTGAGCCGGGGCGTCCACGTCTTCGGAGCCTCGAGCATGGGCGCCCTGCGGGCCGCCGAACTCGCCACCTTCGGCATGGAAGGCGTGGGCGCGATCTTCCAGGCTTATCGCGACGGGCACCTCGAGGACGACGACGAGGTCGCGGTGACCCATGGGCCGGCTGAGCTGGGCTTTCCGCTCCTGTCCGAGGCCATGGTCTCGATCCGGCGCACCTTGTCCGATGCCTGTGCCGCCAACATCCTGACGGAAGCCTCGCGGCAGAGCCTCGAGAGCACGGCCAAGGCCCTGCACTACCGGGAGAGGACCTACGGCCACATCGTCGCCGAGGCGGCCGAAGCGGCCGTTCCAAGTGTGGAGCTGGAGCGCTTCAAGTCCTGGCTGCCGACCGGCCGCGTGGACCAGAAGCGCGAGGACGCCCTGCTCATGCTCCGCACCATGCGCGACCGCTTCAAGGGCAAGCCGCCGGTCAAGCAAGTCCAGTTCCACTTCGAGCACACGCTCCACTGGGAGCAGGCGACGCGAGTCTCCGGGCAAGGGCATAGACCCGGGTCGGCCTGACGCCGGCTCCCGAGGCGCCCGAAATCCCAGAAAGGCCGGAAACGGAAGCCGAAAGCGAACCATCTCATTGGACGAAGGTGGCAGAGCAGGGGTATCCTGCCCCCTCACCCGAGTCAGGGAATCTTGCGGAATGTCATTCAACCGAGAGTCGGTGGAGCTCAAGAAGATCCTCGCCACAGGGCTGTTGAGTCAGCTGCGGGCACCGGAGCTCGATGACTTCCTGAACCTCTGCAAGACGGAGGTCTTCACGGAGGGCCAGGTGATCTTCCACAAGGGCGCTCCCGGCGAGTGCCTCTACGCCATCCTTGGCGGGCGGGTCGGGATCAACACGCTGTCCGACGAAGGCCGGGAGATCTTTCTCAACATCATGGAGCCCGGCCAGGTCTTCGGCGAGATCGCCCTGCTCGACGGCCGGGAACGCACGGCCGGCGCCGTCGCCATGGGACCGACCAAGCTGCTGCGGGTCGACCGGAAGGACTTCGTCCCCTTTCTCGAGAAGCACCCCGCGCTCTGCATTCGGATGATGGAGATTCTTTGCCAGCGGCTGCGCTGGACCAGCGACATCATCGAGGACACGATCTTCCTGAACATTCCCCGCCGCCTGGCCAAGCGGCTGCTCACCCTGACCCGGGGCCATGGCTCGCCGAGCCGGGAGGGGATCAAGCTCGACATCAAGCTGTCCCAGGAAGAACTCGGCAACATGCTGGGCGCCACGCGGGAGAGCACCAACAAATCGCTGCGGCTGCTCCAGGAGCAGGGCGTGATCACCTACGACCGCGGCGGCTACATCATCGTGACCGACGTCAAGACCCTGGAACTGATGGTCCAGGGCGAAGAGGCCGACTGAGCTTCGGCCCGCGCGCTTCCGTTCCGGGCGGCCCGCCCCGGCGTTGACATCGCCGGGGCGCTCCTCTTGGTTAGAGCGACGCCTTCTTGCAGCCGAGAACAGCATGATCCCGCGCTACAGCCGACCCGAAATGGCCCGGATCTGGGAGCCCGAGAACCGCTTCCGGATCTGGTTCGAGATCGAAGCCCACGCCTGCGACGCCCAGGCGGAGTTGGGCGTGATCCCCAAGGAGGCCGCCCGGGCGGTCTGGGAACGCGGCCGCTTCGAGATCGAGCGGGTCGACGAGATCGAGCGCGAGACCCGGCATGACGTCATCGCCTTCCTGACCAACCTGGCCGAGCACGTCGGCCCCGAGGCGCGCTTCGTGCACCAGGGGATGACGTCCTCGGACGTCCTGGACACCTGCCTGGCGGTGCAGCTGGCCCAGGCGAGCGATCTGCTGCTGGCCGATCTCGACAGCCTCCTCGCGGCGCTGAAAGCCCGGGCGCTGGAGCACAAGGACACCCTCTGCCTGGGGCGCAGCCATGGCATCCACGCCGAGCCGACGACCTTCGGGCTGAAGCTCGCCGGCCACTACGCCGCCTTTGCCCGCGGGCGCGCGCGCCTGGTCCAGGCACGCGAGGAGATCGCGACCTGCGCGATCTCGGGCGCGGTCGGGACCTTCGCGAACATCGACCCGCGGGTCGAGGCCCATGTCGCCGAGAAGCTCGGCCTGGCGCCGGAACCCGTCTCGACCCAGGTGATCCCCCGCGACCGCCACGCCCTCTTCTTCGCGGTCCTGGGCGTGATCGCGAGCTCGATCGAGAACCTGGCGACGGAGATCCGGCACCTGCAGCGCAGCGAGGTCCGCGAGGCCGAGGAGCACTTCGCGCCGGGCCAGAAGGGGTCCTCGGCGATGCCGCACAAGCGCAATCCGGTCCTGACCGAGAACCTGACCGGCCTGGCGCGCGTCGTCCGGGCGGCGGTGACGCCGGCGCTGGAGAACGTCGCGCTGTGGCACGAGCGGGACATCTCCCACTCCTCGGTCGAGCGGGTCTTCGGGCCCGACGCGACCATCGCCTTGGACTTCGCCCTCGCGCGTCTGGCCGGCGTGGTCGAAAAGCTGGTCGTCTATCCGGAGAACATGACCCGGAACCTGGAGCTGCTGGGCGGCCTCGTGCACTCCCAGGCGGTGCTGCTGGCCCTGACCCAGGCCGGGATCAGCCGCGAGGAGGCCTACCGGATCGTGCAGGCCGCGGCCATGCGGGTTTGGGAAGGCGAGGGCCACCTGAAGAAGCTGATCGCCGCCGATCCTGTGGTCGCCGGACACCTGGCACCGGCGGAGCTGGAGACCTGCTTCGACCTGTCGCGGCATCGCCGCCACGTCGAAACGATCTTCGCCAGGGTCTTCGGCGACGGCGTCGACGAGGCCCCGGAACGCCGCGCCCTCTAGGGCATCAGCGCAGGGCTCCCGGCCAGACGCCTACGCGTCTGATCGGGAAGTGCGCTAGTGTCCCGATTCTGAAATTCGCGAGAGCGAATTGCAGAATCAAAGGGACACTAACTCGTTGAATCTCGTGTGATTCAGCTTCCAAATCTCGGCACATGAAATGTGCCGAACTTTGAAACCATCACACTAGTCGAGGCACGCCGCCGCCAGGGCCTGTTCCTGCGGCGTCGAAGAGCCTGGCTACTCGGACATCACCTGCTGCTTGGCCTCCAGCAGCAGTTCGTCCATCTTCTTGCGCAGCCGGTGCTCGGTCATCTCCTGGCCCTTGGCCTCGAGGTCGCCCAAGACCTTGCGCACGACGTCGGCATCGCCCGGCTCCTCGAAGTCGGCCACCACCACTTCCTTGGCGTAGGCCTGGGCATCGGCGCCTCCCAGGCTCATCAGCTCCGCGGCCCAGAGGCCGAGCAGCTTGTTGCGCCGGGCCTCGACCTTGAACTGCAGCTCCTGGTCGTGCTTGTACTTGTCCTCGAAGGCCTTCTCTCGATCGCTGAAAGTGGTCATTGATGCCGCTCTCCCTGTATATTCCTCGAGCCAGGCTCAACTCGCCGCCTGACGCCGTCCTACCGGTTATATAGCCGCTGTTTTCACTTATTTAAGGCGAAGGTCAAGGCCCGGGCCGAAAGCATCGCAGGACGCAGACCCCGCCGCCTTGATCTCGCACAAGGCGAGGAAAAAAAGCCCTAGATGAGCCATGTCTCGACCTAGCCCGCCAAGCTGGCCACCATGATCGCCTTGATGGTGTGGAGCCGGTTCTCGGCCTGCTCGAAGACGATCGAGGCTTCGGACTCGAGGACCGCTTCGGTCACCTCCATACCGTCGAGGCCATAGTCCTGGAACAGCCTCTCGCCGAGCTCGGTCTCCCGGTTGTGGATCGCCGGCAGGCAGTGCAGGAAGCGCGTCTCCGGGTTGCCGGTCGCCGCCATCACCTCGGGGGTCACCCGATAGGGACGCAGGGCCTCGATCCGGGTCTCCCAGACCGAGGCCGGCTCGCCCATCGAGACCCAGACGTCGGTGTAGATGAAGTCCGCCCCGCCGAGAGCCGGGCCGATCTCCTCGGTGAGCAGCAGGCGACCGCCGGCGGCGGCGGCCACGGCCTGGCAGCTCTCGAAGAGGGCCCGATCCGGCCAACAGGACTGCGGCGCCAGCAGGCGCAGTTCGAGTCCCATCTTGGCCGCGCCCATGGCCAGGGAGTTGCAGGTGTTGTTGCCGGCATCCCCGAGGTAGCAGCAGACGATGTCGTTGAAGGGCTTGTCGCAAAACTCCTGGATGGTCAGCAGGTCGGCCAGGCTCTGGGTCGGATGGTACTCTCGGGTGAGAGCGTTCCAGACCGGGACGCCGGCATAGGCGGCCAGTTCCTCGACCACCTTCTGTCCGTGGCCGCGGTAGGCGATGCCGTCGTACATGCGGCCCAGAACCCTTGCGGTGTCCTTCATGGACTCCTTGGCGCCCAGGTGGGAGCCGGCGCTGTCGAAGTAGGTGACCTGGGCGCCCTGGTCGAAGGCCGCGACCTCGAAGGCCGAGCGGGTCCGGGTCGAGGATTTCTCGAAGATCAGGACGATGTTCCGGCCGGCCAGGCGGCGCGCCTCGCGGCGGCCCCGCTTTGACGCCTTGAGCTTCGCGGCCAGGTCGAGCAGGCTCTGGATCTCGACCGGGGAGAAATCCTCCAGCTTCAGGAAGCTGCGATCCTTCAGCGAAGCTGGCATGCTCGCACCCTCGCCCGCAACGAACGGATCGGCTGAACCGTGCATCCTGCCCTCCCCTGCAACAGGCTCCCAGATCAGCAGACTCAAGGTCGCCGGGTCAACCGCGGATCACGGCGCTAGGCCGCCGGTCGAGGCAACGATGTGCACACTTGTCCTCCTCTTTCGCCCCGACCGCCCCTGGCCCCTGATGCTCGGCGCCAACCGGGACGAGATGGGCGACCGACCCTGGCGTCCGCCGGGCCGGCACTGGCCGGCGCAGCCCGAGGTCGTCGCCGGCCTCGACCTTCTGGGCGGCGGCTCCTGGCTGGGCCTGAACCGCGCCACCGGCGTGGTCGCGGCGATCCTCAACCGCCGCGGAAGCCTGGGCCCCGAGCCCGGCAAGCGGTCCCGCGGCGAACTCGTGCTCCGGGCCCTGGCGGCGGAGAGCGCCAGCGCGGCCGCCGCGGCGCTGGCCGGGGCCGCGGCGGCCGACTATCGCAGCTTCAACCTGGTGGTCGCCGACCGACAGGCGGCGGTCTGGCTGCGCCACCTCGGACCCGAGGCCGGGCGGGGCCCGGAGGCCCGCCCCCTGCCCGTGGGGCTGACCCTCCTGACCGCCGGCGACCGCAACGACCTCTCCAGCCCCCGGATCCGGCGCTATCTGCCGCGCCTTGAGGCGGCGGAACCACCGGACCCCGAGGCGGGCGACTGGACCGCCTGGCAGGCGATTCTGGCGGATCGCGGCGATCCCGAGGCCCCCAACCCCATGGCCGACCCTATGGCCGCCATGAACCTGGGCCTGCCGAGCGGCTTCGGGACCGTGTCCAGTTCCCTGATCGCCCTGGGACAGAAACCGGCGGGACAGAAACCGGCGGG
>JAKSBE010000160.1 GCA_022361275.1 Kiloniellales bacterium | reverse complement strand
TTGACGCTTCCCCATGCTTTTTCCAGCCCCAAAGCATCGCCCTTGGTGTACGCCTTCAGCGGAAACATCATGTAGTTCGGAAGCCAGCCGTTCACCTTCTTGCGGTTGTTCCGACCATCCAGGCAGTCGCGGACGATGCCTTTCTGAACCTTAGCCGTGGCTGTCACATTGCTGTCCGCCACGCGCTTGCCGGCCACCTGCTTCAACATCGCGTTGATGCTGTGCTTGTCCCGCAGCAAGTCGAAAAAGGCTTCGTCCGGCTGCCAGTAGTCGGCCATGTCCACGTTGAGATGCACGCCAAGGGCCTCGATCACGGGGGTCCCGGCTTCCAGGGTCTCGGACATGACGAAGGCCAGAACCTTCATCACGTCGTCGTCCGACAAGCGCAGCAGCACGCCGAGAAGCTGCGCGGTGCGTTGCGCATCGCCACTGGCCCGCACCACGGTATGCCCGTGTTCCGGCAGGCAAAGCAGGGCTAGAACGGCTTTGCGTTCGTCCTCGAACTCGGTTTGCGCACGGGCCTTCTGAATGCTCTCGGCGGTGGCTTCCTTGTCTGACCGCTGCGGATCGGCCTGGGTCTTCCACAGGCCGGACCCGGCGATGGCGTGCGCCACCATGAGCCGCAGGGCCACGCCCGGATGGCTCAAGAGGGTGTGTCGCACGGCGGCGTGCCGGTGCAGGTTCAGATAAATCGCCATCGCCTTGGTGATCTCCGGCCGGGCCGCTTTTGGCTCGGCTTCGGTTTCACGCTCAGTGCTGCCTTCGATGCCGTTCTTGCGGGCGGCTTCACGCCCGGCGCGCTTGGCCTCCTTGGGCGTAAGATATCCCTCATGGGCCTGTATCTCGCCGCCGTGGGTAACAGTGATATACACCTTGCCACCGTCCTTCTTCGGCGTCTTGACATGCTCCCAATGCCGGAACACCTGCCCCGGCTCTAGCACTTCCACGCCGCTCCAACCGCCTTCAAGCATGGCATCACGCCTTGCCGCGATAGCCTGACTTTGCAGGGTCCAGAACTGATCCGGGTCCGCAAAATACTCGTCCTCCCCGAACAGATCGGAGACGATATGTCCCGTGTAGTGATCCAACGGAAAGATAGCGACGCCCGTTGAAATGTTCTGCCCGCCGAACAACCAGTTTTTCAGTGTGAGCCCAAGGGGGGCTTGCTCGTCCTCGAACAGTGCCAACCATTTCTTCTGCTGCGACTTGCTCGCCAAGGTCAGATAACGGATGGTTTCGGCGTCGATTTTCCTGTTGCGATAGGCGTTTCTGATCTTGGGCAGAAGTTCCCCAAGGGCCAGCCTGCGCTTGACCATGATGTCCGTGATACCGAAGATGGCGGCGATGTCGGCGACCGTCCGGCCTTCCTTCACCAGCCGCGCGAAGGCTTCCCACTGCGCTACCTCGTCCGGGTCCAGGCGGGCGGTGTTCTCGATTAGCGAGGTTTCGACCGCCGCCGCATCGTCGCCCTGCTCCATCACGGCGCAGGGCAAGGGCTCGATGCCACCGGCTTCCTCGGCCACCGCCTTAGCGGCAAAGTAGCGCCGCCGTCCGGCTACGATATCAAAGGTGTCACCTTCGCCGCTTGGCCGAACGATCAAGGGCACAAGAACACCGCGCGCCCTAATACTCGGCAGCAGATCGGACACATCCGGGGCCTTTCGGCCATGTCGCATGTTCACGGCTGCCAGGTTCAGCTTGCCGATTTCGACGTGCTGTAGTTGCATGGTTCGACTCCTTGCTAGGGGTTGGTGGTCCCTCCCGGTCAGTGCTTTCCAGGCTTCCGGGAGGGACCGCGCGCTTTCGCGCTCCTGACGCGCCGATTGGGCGCGAAACTCAATCCGCCGATGGCGCTACCGCCAAAAGCGGGCGTTGGGATACGTCTCACCGATAGCTGCTTTGGCGGCGGCGCGGTGGGCGGCACGAATGAAGCCCTCAGCGCGACCAGAAAACGTGGACTTGCTGAAAGCCGGTCTCAACGGTGAAGACGTCGCCGTTGATCTCCATGTCCCGCGCCATCGCCTCATAGTCGATGTAACCGGCAAGGCTTCGGGGAATTTCGGTGGTGTCTTCGGTCAACTCCTGTGCGAAGTCGGCAAGGCTGCGATGCTCGCCCACATAATCGTCAAAGGCGGCTTCTGCTCGGTCCAGATCGTTGTCACAGTGGGCGAGCACGGCAGCGCCAAGCGTGCCGCGCTCGTCAATGAACGCCGCCAGTTGGGCGACTTCATCAATCCCGCTGAACTCGTGGATTCTGACGTTTGCAAAGTTCTCGTAATCGTGGATTGCATATTCCTCGGCGTCCGGGATGGGCGAGCCTTTCAGCATGGCGTTTATGTCGTCCTGGATGTCCTCGGCGTCCTGGATCGCGTCGATCCAGCAACCGTGTAGGTGGCCGGCGTTATAAGCTGCGAGGCACGCGACATAGATACGGGGGGTGTCTGTGGCTCCCGCGTTCT
>JAKSBE010000401.1 GCA_022361275.1 Kiloniellales bacterium | reverse complement strand
TCTGGCGCCCCCGGCGGGTACGGTCTTTTTGCTTTGCTTTGCCATGATGAAATCCTTCCATCAGTTGTGAAAGCGCAAGGCTGGGTCCTGTCGCATTGCGCAGCTGGAAGACCTTGTCGTCGCTGATGTCGGCGATCGTCAGGCCTGGTATCTGGTCGGTCAGGCCGAGGTAGGGGAAGACCTCCTGCGCGACCGCGCGGTAGATCACCCCGGCCTCCGGATCCTTCTGAACCTTGATCTTGAGCGCCCAAAGCTGGCCAAGAACGGTTCCCGGCGGAAAGGACTCCGGCAGGTCGAAGCCGTAGGCTTTGTTGGCCGCCTTCACGAAGCCCTTCACCGTCTTGGCCCTGAGGATCGGATCGTCCGATCGAGTTCCTCGTTTGCGGGTCTTGGCGACCACGCCTCAGTCCACCTGCGTGGCGGCCAGGTTCCAAGCGATGTCGGAATCGCCGGGGGACGCGGGATCGCTGAAGAGAATGAAGTCGGAGACCACCTTGGGCGGTAACTGGATGCCGAGGATCGAGAGCGCCACGTTGTTGAACAGCAGGACGTAGACGCCTCGCTCTTTGTCTTCGCTGTCGCGGTAGACCACGCGCGCCAGGTTTGCATCGCCGAAGGTGGTCTTGACGAAGCCCTGCAGGTCGAAGCCCACGAGACCGCCCACCAGGCCGGGAAGCTGGATATAGAGCGCCGCCGCATCGTTGTCGGGCGTCGAGGTGTTTTCGCCCCAAGCCAGGACCAGGCCGGCACTGAGGCCGACGCCGGTGTCGGCAAGATCGCCGAGCGAGCCGAGCGGCAGGTCGAAGCGCAGCGCGTAGCTGGGATCGCTCGTGGTGTTGCCGAGGATGTCGGCGCAGTTGACCTGCTTGCCGAGCTTCGTGGCGGCCTCGAGTCCCGTGCCGGCGGAGGCGAAGCCGACGAGCCGCAGCGGCATGCCGGAGAGCAAGCTCCCCTCGCGCCGCGCGCTTTCGCGCTCGCTGACCAGAATGTTCTGGAAATTGGGGGTGATGTCCGGCGGTGCGACCCGTTTGCCCTCTTGATCGAGCTCGAAGGCGATATCCAGGGACAGGCCGCTGATCGGCAGACCGCGGAACTGGCCCTCGACTTCCCGCCCATAGCCGAAGAGGTCGAGCGGCGCCGCGTCTTCTTCGCTGGCCGGGAAGGGAGCCCGCGCAAAGGTCAGGTCGCCTTCTATCCCAAACCTCGCGGCGATCTCGACGTTGCCCTTCGCCGGCAGGGTCTCGTCGTCATCGCCGGTGATCGGATTCAGGGAGGCACCGGTGACGTGGAAGCCTTCCAGGACGCGGATGTAGTGGCCATCGGGGTCGAAGAGGAAGGCGCGCTTGAGGTCGGCTTGGAAGACGACGTTGCCGATGCCGTCGATGACCTGGTACTCGCCCTTTACCTTCAACGTATTCTCGTCCGCCTCCTCAGGCACCGGGGCATTGGCCGCCGGTTCGAGGGGCCGGCCGTAGACCGCTCGTCCGAACAGCATCTGCAGGGTCACCGCGACCTCGGCGCTGAAGTGCACGATCGCCGAGTTCCGTACCTCGATGATCAGTTCCGTCGTGCGAAAGCCGAAGGGTTGCTCCGGATCCTCGGTGCTCCCATCGTACCGGGCAGGTGGCGGCTCCTGCTCCAGGTGGTAGATGACGCCAATGAAGGCGGTCTTCTCGATCTCCGGGTTTTCGGCCTTGAAGTCGAGCTTGCTGGTTTCGACACCGTAGTGGTGCGCGCGCAGCTGGCCGTCGATGCCGCCGAGCAGCATCTGGAAATCCGGCGGCATGCGGCGCCCGTCGACCGGCGCATTGAAGACGAGGAAGCCGGTCCAGTTGGGCGAGGCAGCGACGACCTCGCGGAAGTGGCGGAAGGGGTCGCCGGGCACACCCTTCGCGTCTTCCGCCGCAGCGATCGCCGCCATGATGGTCGCTCTTGCCGCTTCGACCTCCGCCGCGTCGCCGACGAAGTAGGCCGGGTCTTCCCAGGCCTCCACCCGTTCAGCCAGGTCGCGCAGCGATTGCCCGGTCGCGTACTTGAAAACCATCACCGTTTCGCGGGCTAGGCTCTGCCCGGGAAAGGGGGAGAGGCGGATGTCGATCACACCGGTCCGAACCTCACTCTCGAATTCGGTGAAGTTCTCCCAGTCGTTCAGAACCAAGAAGGACTGATCATTGAGCAGAGCGGCGGCAAGTTTCTGGTCGACTTCACCGGTTGCGTCTTTTTGGTCGAAGGCTAGTTCGCCAAGATCGCTCTTTCCCAGCAGGAAGCGCTTCCAGCTACCTTGCTCTGCGGCACGCCCATCGGCGCCGGCCGTCGTGCTTCCCTCGTTGATCTCAACCAGAAAGCCGCTTGGTGTCGCCGTGCGCCCGCCGTCCAGTGCCGCGCCGCTCTCGGTGGTTAGCACGGGACCCGCCGACGCGGACTTGGAGATTTCCTCGAAGCGGGCGGGCCCCAGGACAGCCGATTCAAGAAAAGCGAACTCCGCGCCGGTGACGTCACTGTTCGGCCAGCTCTGGGCATCGCTGCCGTCCTTTGACGGAAAGACCCCGCCATAGAGACCCAAGGGGAAAGCACCGGCCCTTGTTGCATCGGCAACCCGCGAACTGGCGGCAGCGGCATAGTTGATCGAGGTGCCGAGCGTGCGGCGGTCAAAGTTGGTGGCGCTGAGCGGTTGGGAAAAGTAATGGGCGGGACCGGCCGCGGGCTGTGCTGCGCCGCGCGCCACGGAGAACCAGGACGAGGTGTAGCGACCGTCGAGAAGTGGCGCTTCTCCGCTGTCGGCAAAGGCCGCGAGCCCGAGCCCGGGATCGGACAGATCGGCGAAGGCGGGTCGGCCCGGTACCAAGTGCAACAGGTCTCCCGACGCCAGAGACAGGAACTCCAATCCGGTCAGGCCGCACATCATGCGGCCCTCGGAGGCGGCATCGAACTCGATGGCGTAGGTGCCGCTCGGCGCCAGATAGCTGGCGGGCTCGTCGTCATCGCCCGGCCGGCGGCCGAGGTAGAAACCTATGCCGGACCTCGGTTCCAGGCGGAAGGGGGCGCCGGCAACCGTGCGGCCAAAGTCCGAACGCAGCGTCGCCACGGGTCCGAGGCCGTCCGTGAAGCCGAAGCAACTGCACTCCGGATCGCTGGGAGCGATCGGGTCCAGCCGTACTTGGAAATCAAAGCCGACCGCGGCGCCGGGAGCTTGAAACAGCGGGAAGACGAACGGCCTGACCGGGCCGCCGGGCTCTTTACGCAGGAAATAGCGGATCTCTCCGCCCCAGGCGGGGCCAAAGGCAAAGGGGTCGTCGCGGAAGAGGGTGAAGAAGTCCTGTGCCCGCCACCTTGCCGGGAAGGAGAATGCACCGGGCGCAGCCTCGCGGCTTTCCGGCGTCATGGCGACTGTCAGGCGCTCGCCTAGCGGTCTCAGGCCTCCGGGCGAGGCGCCCTGGCGCTCCAGGATGATTCCGCCCGTAAGCGTGCCGCTGGAGCTTCCCTCGAAGTTGAACTCTATGTTGGTCCCGGTCTCGAAGGCGATATCTATGTTCAGGAGGCCGACGCGATGCCTTCCGCTGACTTGGCCCTGGGCCTCGCCGGTCCAGACAAGCGGCAACAGGGTCGCTTGCAAGGGCTTGGCTTGGGGCTCTGCGATCCAGGCCAGAGCGCGGCTCCGCGGTGTGGCTGGAATATCGATCGCGGATCTGAGCGCTGCGAGATCGTCGGGTTGGAAGATCGGCGCGAAAATGTACGCGCCGATCTGCTGCCAACTCTCGGCAAAGGTCAGGGTATCGGGCAGCGAAGATGGCCTCTGCCCCTGCGGGGCCGCCGGATCCGGCGCAATCAGCAGAAAATAGAGACTGCGTCCATCCTTTGGCGCCGCCGGCTCGGCCCGGTAGAGCGCAAGTCCGTCGGGCGCGGAAGCGGCAAGCTTGAACAGCCAATCAGCCACAATCCGACTCCAGCCTTTTCGGCAGGTTGGTAGCGCTCAACCAAGTCGGATCAGGATTCGGCCAGGAGCTCCGGGTCAAAGTTGACGGTGGAAATGACCTCGCCGCTGGTGCGCATAAGGATCGCCGTATTGCGCGTCAGATAGAGGATGAGATCGTCCAACAGGCTAATGTCCTGCGGCACCGTGATGCTGGCCCGGCCGTTGTAGGTGGCGCGCCTGAAGAAAATCTCGTTTTCGCCTTGAGCAAAGCTCGGTTTGTCATCAGGATTCTTCGTTCGTTGGATGGCGAGCGACTGCGGCGTGTACTTGTTGTTCTCCGTACTCCACCCGCCGATACCGCCGGCATCGAAGTGGCGGATCTGGAGCGAGTCCATAGGCTCAAGATTCACGTTGAAGACATAAACCTTTCCACTCATACAAGTGTCTCCTGTGTTAAACTTGGTCTGGTGTCAGGATGTTTGCCGCCGGCCAGAAACTCGCCATAACCCGGCCGCTATGATCGAGGAATGCAGCCTGCGTTCGAAAGACATAGAAAAGGAAATCGTCGCCCAGCGAACTGCCTGTCGGGACGTCGACCGTGTAGACTGCTTCGTTTGGAAAGGGCCGGAGTTGATCGCGAAAGCGCACGAAAAACCGGTTTTCTCCCTGTGCGAAGCAGCCGGGTTCCTTGAACCTCGCACGCTTTACAGCGGTTGAGTTGGGCCGATAGCCCAGATCAGGAATCATCGGCTGACCAGGAGGGATGCGGCCATCGTTCACACTGTATTCAACATAGCTCGCGCTAAGATTGAATACATAGATCACGATTCCCCCCAAAGGCTGCAAAGCGCAAGGTATCTGGAAGATTTGAGAAATGCAACGATAAAGACTCTATCCAGCGTTCAGAGCAATCCAGCCTTAGAGTTTCCCTAAACGGAAATGCTGAGCGCGAAGCAATTCGAGGGCGGGCTCCTTTCAACGCCCGTTCCGTCGTTTAGGCCCAGCATTGATGGCGCCTTGCTGCCTGAGGCTTGGACCGATATGCCGCTACGGGACAGGCTTCACACCGCTGTGCCACGACGACGGATGCAGTGAGAGCTATCGGGTGGCCGGCAAGCAGATCGTCGACCACTAGAGGCCGTCTGACTGTGGGGTGCAGAAGCAATCGCGAGCGGCCGGTCGCGGGGCTGGTGCCGTAGGCGAGGCCGTA
>JAKSBE010000436.1 GCA_022361275.1 Kiloniellales bacterium | reverse complement strand
TGGCTGGGGGACCAGGATTCGAACCTGGACTGCTCGGTCCAGAGCCGAGAGTTCTACCGTTAAACTATCCCCCATCAGGGTCTGGGTATCGTTACGACCCGAGGGTCTGCTCGCGGGCGGGACCCGTCAAGGCCCCTATGTAGGCCGAGCGGGGGCCGGAATTCAACTCAAAACGACGGAATCGGGGCGTCCGGCCGCCGGGAAGCCGGCGCCGGCTCTGGCCTCCGGGGCGGCTTCGGGGTTAGACTCCGCGCATCGTCGGGCGGCCCCGCCCCGGGGTCCGGTTTTTCCACCAGCCTGGAATCCGTGCCAGCCTGGAATCCGTGAGGGAGGATCTTGGCGCCGGTCGCAGGACCCGAGTCGGAGCAGACGGCAGACGGCCGCGATCCCCGGACCGGGGCGCCAGGTGGGCCGGACGGCCCCTATGCCGCCATCGACCTCGGCACCAACAACTGCCGCCTCCTGGTCGCCAGGCCGTCGCCCAGGGGCTTCCGGGTGGTCGAGGCCTTCTCGAGGATCTGCCGCCTGGGCGAGGGCCTGGAGGCCCGCGGCCGGCTGTCGGAGCCGGCCATGGCCCGGACCCTGGCGGTTCTCGAGGCCTGCGCCCAGCGGATCCGCCGGCGCCGGGTGACCCGGGCCCGGGCCGTGGCGACCGCGGCCTGCCGGGCCGCCGACAACTGTATGAGCTTCGTCGAGCGGGTCCGGGCGCGGACCGGCCTCGAGCTCGAGATCATCTCCAGCGAGGAGGAGGCCCACCTGGCGCTGACCGGCTGCGCACCGCTGCTGAGCCGCGCGCGCAGCCGGGCCATCGTCTTCGACATCGGCGGCGGCAGCACCGAGGTGACCTGGATCGCTCTCAAGCCGGCGCCCAACGGTCCAGCCGAGGGCGGTCCGGCCGAGGGCGGCGCGGCCCTGGACGGGCTCGAGATCCTGGCCTCGGTCTCGCTGCCCCTCGGCGTGGTCACCTTCGCCGAGCGCTTCGGCGGCCGCCGGGTCAAGCCCGAGACCTACCGCGCCATGGTGGCCGAGGTCCGGGCCGCCTTCGCCCCCTTCGAGGCGGCGCAGGGCCTGGGCGCGGCGATCGCGGCCGATGACGTCCAGATGCTCGGCACCTCGGGCACCGTGACCACCCTGGCCGGCGTCCACCGCGGCCTCAAGCGCTACGACCGGCGCCGGGTCGACGGCTGCCGCCTCGGCTTCGACGACGTCCGGGCGACGGTCCGCCGGATCCGCGCCATGGGCTACGAGGAGCGGGTCGGCCATCCCTGCATCGGTGCCCAGCGGGCCGACCTCGTGGTGGCCGGTTGCGCGATCCTGGAGGCGCTCTGCACGCTCTGGCCGGTGGGCGAGCTGAAGGTCGCCGACCGGGGCCTGCGCGAGGGCATCCTCTATCACCTGATGAACGGCGCCGCCGTCCAGCGCTGGGACGGCCGGCAAGGATGAGAGCGTCATGAGCAACGGTGCCAAGGGCCGCTCCGGACGAGGCGGCGGGCGCGGCCGCAACGTCAAGCAGAAGCTGCGTACGGCCCGGGGGCGCAAGATCTCTTCGACCCGCTGGCTGCAGCGTCAGCTCAGCGATCCCTACGTCGCCGAGGCCAAGCGCCTGGGCTACCGCTCGCGGGCGGCCTTCAAGCTGGCCCAGATGGACGAGCGCTACCACCTGCTGAAGCCGGGGGGGCGGGTCGTCGACCTGGGGGCGGCGCCCGGCGGCTGGACCCAGGTCGCGGTGGAGCGGGCCGGTGAGGGCGGCCGGGTGGTCGGGCTCGACATCTCGGAGATGGAACCGGTCCCCGGCGCCGAGATCCTGCAGGGCGACTTCCTGGAAGAGGACTGCCTCGAGCGGCTGAGCGCGCTTCTGGGCGGCGACGGCGGGGCCGGGGTCGCGGACGCCGTGCTCTCGGACATGGCGCCGCCGGCCACCGGGCACCGGCCGACCGACCACCTGCGGATCGTCGCCCTGGCCGAGGCGGCCCTGGACTTCGCCGAGGCGGTGCTGGCGCCGGGCGGCTGCTTCGTCGCCAAGGTGCTGCAGGGCGGCAGCGAGCCGGAGCTGCTGAAGAAGCTGAGGCGCTCCTTCCGCAAGGTCCATCACGTCAAGCCGCCGGCCAGCCGCGCCGATTCGGCCGAGCTCTATGTCGTCGCCACCGGCTTCCGGGGCCGGCCGGCTGCGGAGGCCGACGAACCGGACGGCTGAGGCCCGGGCCGTGCCTGGGTCTCATGGCATCGCATAGCTGCCCTGCGTCGCCGGGCCCGGTTCTTGGCTTGGCAGGGACCCGTCCTTGTGTATGATGGCGCGCCAATTCACCGATGGGTGCTTGGCATGGAAATCCGTGAGGCCCTGACCTTCGAAGACGTCCTTCTGGAGCCCTCGGAATCCGCCATCCTGCCGGCTCAGGCAGACACCCGGACCCAGTTCACCCGCAGCATCGATCTCGGCATCCCGATCGTCTCGGCCGCCATGGATACGGTGACCGAGAGCGGGCTGGCCATCGCCCTGGCCCAGGCCGGCGGCATGGGCGTGATCCACAAGAACCTCGACGCCGAGCGCCAGGCCGACGAGGTCCGCAAGGTCAAGAAGTTCGAGAGCGGCATGGTGATCAACCCGGTCACCATCGGCCCCGATCAGACCCTGGCCGAGGCCCTGGACCTGATGAGCGGCCACGGCATCTCGGGCATCCCGGTGGTCCAGCCGGGCAGCGGCCGGCTGGTCGGCATCCTGACCAACCGCGACGTCCGCTTCGCCGAGAACCTCAAGCAGCCGGTGGCGGAGCTGATGACCCACGAGGGCCTGGTCACGGTCCGAGAGGGCGTCGACCTGGAGGAGGCCAAGCGCCTCTTGCACCAGCACCGGATCGAGAAGCTGCTGGTGGTCGACGAGGACTATCGCTGCATCGGCCTGGTGACGGTCAAGGACATGGAGAAGGCCCAGGCCTTCCCGGACGCCTGCAAGGACGAAAAGGGCCGCCTGCGGGTCGCCGCGGCGACCGGGGTCGGCGAGTCCGGGCTGGCCCGTGCCGAGGCGCTGATCGACGCCGAGGTCGACGTGATCGTGGTCGACACCGCCCACGGCCATTCCCGCGGCGTGCTGGACCAGGTCAGCGCGGTCAAGCGGCTGTCCAACAAGGTCGAGATCGTCGCCGGCAACGTCGCCACCGCCGACGGCGCCAAGGCGCTGATCGACGTCGGCGCCGACGCGGTCAAGATCGGCATCGGCCCGGGCTCGATCTGCACCACCCGGATCGTCGCCGGCGTCGGGGTGCCGCAGCTGACCGCGATCCTCAACGTGCTCGAGGCCTGTCGCGCGGCCGGCACGCCGGTGATCTCCGACGGCGGCATCAAGTACTCGGGCGATCTCGCCAAGGCCATCGCCGCCGGCGCCGACTGCGTCATGATCGGCTCGCTCTTCGCCGGCACCGACGAGAGCCCGGGCGAGGTCTTCCTCTACCAGGGCCGCTCCTACAAGTCCTACCGCGGCATGGGCTCGCTGGGCGCCATGGCGCGCGGCTC
>JAKSBE010000128.1 GCA_022361275.1 Kiloniellales bacterium | reverse complement strand
GGACCGGCCTACATCACCCGGCAGATCCCGACCTACGAGCTGGTGAGCGAGGAAGGCCTCGCCCTGATCGAGGCCCAGGCCGACCGCATCCTGAAGGAGATCGGGATCGAGTTCCGCGGCGACGACGAGGCGCTGCGGCTCTTCAAGGAAGCCGGCGCCGAGGTCGCCGGCCCTCGGGTCCGCTTCGAGCCGGGCCAGGTCGCCGCGCTCTGCCGCACGGCGCCCCGCGCCTTCACCCAGGTCGCGCGCAACCCCGCACGCTCGGTCGTGATCGGCGGCGGCAACACGGTGTTCTCCCCGGCCTACGGCGCGCCCTTCGTGCGCGACCTGCGGGGCGGCCGGCGCTACGGCGCGATCGAGGATTTCGCCAGCTTCGTCAAGCTGGCCTACCTCTCGCCCTGGCTGCACCATTCCGGCGGCACGATCTGCGAGCCGGTCGACATCCCGGTGAACAAGCGCCACCTGGACATGGTCTACGCCCACATCCGCTGGTCGGACCGGGCCTTCATGGGCTCGGTGACCGCGCCGGAGCGGGCCGCGGACTCGATCGAGATGTGCCGCATCCTCTTCGGCGCCGAGGTGGTCGAGGAGACCTGCGTGATCCTGGGCAACGTCAACGTCAACTCGCCCCTGGTCTACGACGAGGTCATGTCGGGAGTCCTGCGGACCTATGCCGCGGCCAACCAGGCCACCGTCGTGGTGCCCTTCATCCTGGGCGGCGCCATGGGGCCGGTGACCCCGGCGGGGACCATCGCCCAGGCCCATGCCGAGGCCCTGGTCGGGGTCGCCCTGACCCAGCTGGTCCGCCCCGGGGCGCCGGCGATCTACGGCAACTTCCTGTCGTCCATGTCGCTGCGCAGCGGCGCGCCGACCTTCGGCACGCCCGAGCCGGCCCTCGCCTACATCGCGGTCGGCCAGCTCGCCCGCCGGGCGGGCCTGCCCGTCCGGGTCGGCGGCGCCCTGACCGCCTCCAAGGTGGCGGACGGACAGGCCCTGCAGGAGAGCGCGGACGCCATGATGCCGGCGATCCTGGCCGGCGCGAACTTCATCATGCATTCGGCCGGCTGGCTCGAAGGCGGTCTCTCGATGGGCTACGAGAAGTTCGTCCTGGACTGCGACCGCCTGGGGATGCTGCACGTGTTCATGAAGGGCCTCGCCCTGGACGACAACGCCTTCGCCATGGACGCCTTCCGGGAGACCGGGCCCGGCGCGCACTTCCTCGGGACGGCGCACACCCTGGCCAACTACGAGACCGCCTACTACGAGCCGCCGCTGGCCGACTGCAAGTCCTTCGAGCAGTGGCGCGACGAGGGCGAGAAG
>JAKSBE010000346.1 GCA_022361275.1 Kiloniellales bacterium | reverse complement strand
TTCGCCATGCGCGAGTACTACGTCGGGCACACCTACGAGGCTCTGCAGTTCGTGCTGCTGGCCCTGCCGGCCGAAGGCGGCAGCCTGGTGGTCCTGGTCGCCAGCACCTTCGCGGACAAGGCGACCGGCTTCTTCAACGAGCTGGCCCGCTGGTTCGGCCAGGAGCGGATGCGCGACGACCTGCGCCACCACTTCGAGGCCCTGAAGGCCGAGCCGGTAGAGTCCTGGCCGGTCGCGCGGGAGCGCTAGGGAAACGGCCGGGCGAAACGCGGTGATCCGAACCGGGAAGGAATGGAGCGGGCGATGAGATTCGAACTCACGACTTCAACCTTGGCAAGGTTGCGCTCTACCCCTGAGCTACGCCCGCATCCTTGGGTGAAGGATCAGTGAGGTAGTCCTTTTCCCGGCCCTTGGCAAGGACCTTTTGCGGAACCAGGCGCCTCGGGGCCCGGCCCGGAGCGGCCCGGAGCGGTTTGCGGGCTTGAGCCGCGGGGCGGCCAGCCGCTATCAATGGGGCGCTATCAAAGAGGCCGCGATCAAGAGGCCGGGCCGCCGGGAAGCGGGGCGGCCGAACAGGGGAGGCCGCAATGTCAGACCCGGTACCGTCCGAACCCGAGGCCCGGCTGGCCGACGGCAGCGCGCCGACGACGCCGGAGGCGCTGCTGGAGCGGCTGGCCGCCCTGGGCATCGAGACCCGGACCGTGGACCATGAGCCGCTGTTCACCGTCGAGCAGTCCAAGGCCCTGCGCGGCCAGCTGCCCGGCGGCCACGCCAATAACCTCTTCCTGCGCAACAAGAAGGGCCGGATGTGGCTGGTCACCTGCCTGGAGGACCGGCGGGTCGACCTCAAGGCCCTGGCCGCGGCCCTGGACGGCGGGCGCTTCTCCTTCGGCTCGGCCGAGCGGCTCATGGCCCACCTGGGCGTCATCCCCGGCGCGGTCACGCCCTTCGCCGTGATCAACGACGGCGGCGGCGCGGTGCAGATGGTGCTGGACAAGGCGCTGCTGGACCACGACCCGCTGAACTTCCATCCGCTCGACAACGCCCGGACTACGGCGATCGCCCCCGGCGACCTGCTGCGCTTCCTGGAGGCGGTCGGGCATCCGCCCCTGGTCCTCGACCTGGACCGCCTCTAGCCCACGAAAAGGCGCGGAAGAGGACGAGCCCGAGGATCTCCCGCAATCTTCTCCGGGATCCGACCGAGGCGGGGCGCGGACTTGCCTCCAGAGGCCAAAGCGGCCATTTATTGGAACGAGGGGACGGTATTGGAAGGATAGGGCCGGCCCCGCCGGATCGCTTCACCGGTGGCGGAGCGTCGGCGCGCCCACCGCAAAACGGAACGAGAGCATGGAACCCATCATCGGTTTGTCGGGCGGACCCGACGCGGAGCTGCCCGCCGGCCTGATCAAGGACGCCACCACCGAGAGCTTCGCTGCGGACGTCCTGGACGTCTCGCGCGAGGTACCGGTGATCGTCGACTTCTGGGCGCCCTGGTGCGGCCCCTGCAAACAGCTGGGCCCGGCGCTGGAGAAGGCGGTCAAGGCCGCACGCGGCGCCGTGCGGCTGGTCAAGATCGACATCGACCAGAACCAGGCCCTGGCGGCCCAGCTACGGGTCCAGTCGATCCCGGCGGTCTTCGCGTTCTTCCAAGGCCGACCGGTCGACGGCTTCGTCGGCGCCCTGCCCGACAGCCAGATCCAGAGCTTCGTCAAGCGCCTGGCCGAGGCGGCCGGCGGCCAGGTCGGGCCGAGCCCGGTCGACCAGGCGCTGGAGCAGGCCCAGGCCGCCCTGGAGCAGAACCAGGTCGGCGCCGCCTCGGCCCTCTACGGCCAGATCCTGGCGGTCGAGCCCGACAACGTCACCGCCGTCGCCGGCAG
This sequence comes from Kiloniellales bacterium, assembly GCA_022361275.1. Taxonomy (GTDB): domain Bacteria; phylum Pseudomonadota; class Alphaproteobacteria; order Kiloniellales; family JAKSBE01; genus JAKSBE01. The sequence goes on along the minus strand of JAKSBE010000346.1, from coordinate 9,659 downwards.
CATCCGCTGCCACCTGCTGTCCGGCGACGCCGCCGGGGCGAAGCAGAAGTACGACGCCCTGACCGCCGAGATGCAGGCCAAGCCCGAAGTCTCGGCCGTGGCCGCGGCCATCGAGCTGGAGCTGGCCGGCGACGACGCCGGCGACCTGGCGGCCCTGCACAGCCAGGTCGGCGCCAATCCCGGCGACCATCAGGCCCGCTTCGACCTGGCCATGGCGCTTTACGCCGCCGGGCAACGCGAGGGCGCGGCCGACGAACTGCTGGAGATCCTACGCCGCGACCGCAACTGGAACGAGGAGGCGGCCCGCAAGCAGCTGGTCAAGTTCTTCGAAGCCTGGGGGCCGACCGATCCGCTGACCCTGGCGACGCGACGCAAGCTGTCCTCCCTGCTGTTTTCATGAGCCCACATCCCTTCGACCCCGCCTTCGACGACCTGCCGTCGGAGCTGCCGGTCTTTCCCCTGCCGGGCGCGCTGCTGCTGCCGCGCGGGCACCTGCCCCTCAACATCTTCGAGCCGCGCTACCTCTGCATGGTCCAGGACGCCCTGGCCGGGCCGCGGCTGATCGGCATGATCCAGCCGCGCGACGGCGATGAGGATCCCGGGGGTGCTGCGATCTACGACGTCGGCTGCGCCGGCCAGATCGCCGCCTTCAACGAGACCGACGACGGACGCTACCTGATCACCCTGCGCGGCCTGCTGCGCTTTTCCGTGGCCCGGGAGCTCGCGACGCGCCAGGGCTACCGACGGGTCGAGCCGGCCTTCGACGCCTTCCGCGACGACCTCGAGGAGGAGGCCCTCGAGCTCGACCAGGAGCGTCTGCTGGCGGCGCTGCGGCAGTTCTTCGCCGAGCGGGAGCTTTCCGTCGACTGGCAGGCGGTGGCGCGGCTGGACGGCGAGAGCCTGGTCAACACCATGGCCATGCTCTGCCCCTTCGAGCCGCCGGAGAAACAGGCGCTTCTGGAGGCCAAGACCCTGGCGGCGCGGGCCGACACCCTCTTCGCGGTCCTGGAGATGGCGAAGGCGGAGAGCGGCGAGGATCTGGTCAGACACTGACGGCGGCCGAGAGGCGGCGGGAGAACGAGGGCAATGTCCGAGGAAACCAAGCAAGGCAAGAGCGCGGGCGTGGACCGCAAGCTCCTGGAGATCCTGGTCTGTCCGGTGACCAAGGGGCCACTGGACTACGACGCCGAGAATCAGGAGCTGATCAGCCGCCAGGCGGGCCTAGCCTATCCGATCCGCGACGGCATCCCGATCATGCTGCGCGACGAAGCCCGGCCGCTCGAATCCTAGGACGGGGGCATCGACCGACATGAGCAATCGCGAATACGCCCTGGAGACCGCGCACTGGCCGAGCGAGATCCGCTACGTCAGCGCGGAGAAGCGCCTGGAGGTCGCGTTCGACAACGGGGTCACCTTCTCCTATCCGGCGGAGTACCTGCGCGTCGAGAGTCCCTCGGCCGAGGTCCAGGGCCATGGGCCGAGCCAGAAGCAGACCGTCTCCGGCCGCCGCCACGTCGGCATCCTGGAGATCGAGCCGGTCGGCAACTACGCGGTCAAGATCCGCTTCGACGACCTGCACGACACCGGCATCTTCTCGTGGAAGTACCTCTACGAGCTGGGCGAGGCCCAGGAGGAGAAGTGGCAGGCCTACCTCGACGCCCTGGCGGCCAAGGGCCTGTCCCGCGATCCGCCCGGTCGGGGCTGACTCGGCCAGCCGAACGCCATCGGAGACGCGCGCCCTCACGGGCCGCCGCCAGGCGACCAAATCGCCTCAACACCGCCGGAAGCGACCCACCCTCTCCGTTAGAGGGTCACCAGGGCTCGGGACCGGCGACGGCCCGACATCCAAAAAAGGTCATAGATCTGCTTGAGGCCCCAGCTTGCGGCAGAACCATAAGTCGACGAAGGTCCCGGCGGCGGTCGCGCGGGATGCGCAAGCGCACCGCGCTTCGGGCGGCGCGACCGGCGGCCCGCGACACGAGGTCCGGAAACGACAGGAGGTTGTTCGATGCGATGGGTCCCGCGGCCTGCGGCGCCAGCTATGCTGCCCTTCCTGCTGGTCGCGCTGCTGACGATCCCCTTCGAGGCCGCGGCCCAGTCCTCCGAGCCCGAGCCCAACAGGCCGGGCGCCGAGGACGCGCCGGAAGACCCCGCCGCGGAGCGGGAGAAAGCCGGCTGGTCCGTCACGCTCGGGGGCGGCGGCGCGCTCGAGCCCAGCTACGAGGGCAGCGAAGATCTGCAGCTCAGCGACTATCCCCTGCCGCTCGTCGACCTGCGCTGGCGCTCCTCGAACCCTTGGGGGACGTCTCTCTTCGCCGGGACGCTCAACGGCGTCGGCGTCGCGGTCGCCGACACGGACGCCTTTTCGGTCGGCCTCAGCGGCTTCTACGGCGGCGGCCGGGACGAGGACGACGACAACCGCCTCGAGGGCCTGGGCGACATCGACGACAGCCCGAGCGGCACGCTGTTCGGCGAACTGAAGCTCGATGTCGTCTCGCTCACGACCGAGGTGACGCATTTCTTCGGCGGCAGCGACGGGACCCTCGTCACCTTTGGCGCCGAAACCGAGTTCCCGCTGAGCCGGCAGCTGGCGCTCGGCGCCAGTCTCGCCACGACCTTCGCCGACGGGACCTATATGGGCGAGTTCTTCTCCGTCACCCAAGGGCAGGCCAGGCGCTCCCAGGACGACCTCGACCGCTTCGACGCCGACGCCGGCTTCAAGAACGTCGCGCTCGGGCTCAATGCCAGATACGCCCTTCCCCAGGGCTGGGTCTTCTCCGCCCGCGCCGGTGTCAGCCTGTTGGTCGGCGACGCGGCCGACAGTCCGGTCGTGGAGCGGGCGGTCCAACCGAGCGTCGGCCTGGCCGTCCTCTATCGATTCTGATCGACCCGGCACGGGCGCCGTCGCGATGTCGCGCCTGGGTTAGACCCGCGGCGGCGCGGGCGCTTTGCTGGCGAGTTCCTATCCGATGCGCAGCGGAGGCCTCGAGATGGCGCCGGACACCCAGCGCAGACAACACCCGCCCGTGGTCGCGAAGCCGCCGGCCGGCTTCCTGACCGATTCCGAGGCCCCGATCGACCTGCGCACGCTGCGCGCCTATCGCCTGGGCCGGGTGCGCGCAGAGCTCAAGGCACGCGACTACGCCGGCCTGGTCCTCTTCGACCCGATCAACGTCCGCTACGCCACCGGCACGCGGAACATGACGGTCTGGATCCTGCACAACAAGGCGCGTTACTGTTTCATCCCGACCGAGGGGCCGGTCGTGCTCTTCGACTTCCACAACTGCGAGCACCTGTCACAGGGCATCGAGACCATCGACGAGGTGCGGCCGACCTGCTCCTGGTTCTACTTCGGCGCCGGCCCCAAGCTGGCCGAGCGGGCCCGGGCCTGGGCCGCGGAGCTGGCCGACCTAGTCGCCCAGCACGGCGGCGGCAACCGGCGCCTGGCGGCCGACCACTGCGATCCGGCGGGCGCCGCGGCGCTGGGCGCACTCGGAATCGAGCTCCAGGAGGGCCAGGAGGTGATGGAGCAGGCCCGGGCGATCAAGTCGGCCGGTGAACTGGCCTGCATGCGCGAGGCCATCGCGGTCTGCGAGATCGGCATGGCGCGGATGCGCGAGGCCCTGGAGCCGGGCCTGACCGAGAACGAGCTCTGGTCGATCCTGCACCAGACCAACATCGCGCTCGGCGGCGAGTGGATCGAGACCCGCCTATTGTCGTCGGGCACCCGGACCAACCCCTGGTTCCAGGAATGCGGCAGCAAGCTGATCCGGGCCGGCGAACTGGTCTGCTACGACACCGACCTGATCGGGCCCTACAGCTACTGCGCCGACATCTCGCGCGCCCATTTCTGCGGCCCCGGCCGGCCCAGCGACGCGCAGCGCCGCCTCTACACCATGGCGGTCGAGCAGATCGAGCACAACATCGGGATCCTCAAGGCCGGAATGAGCTTCCGCGAGCTGGCCGAGAAATCCTACGTCCTGCCGCCGAAGTTCGCGCCCAACCGCTATTCCGCGGTCTACCACGGCGTCGGGCTCTGCGACGAATACCCCCACGTCGCCTACCTCCAGGACCTGGAGGGCGTGCGCGGCGGCTACGACGGCATGATCGAGGCCGGCATGACCCTCTGCGTCGAGAGCTACATCGGCGAACTGGGCGGCCAGGAGGGCGTCAAGCTGGAGGAACAGGTCCTGGTCACCGAGACCGGCGTCGAACGCCTCTCGACTTTCCCCTTCGAGGACGACCTGCTGCCGCGGGAAGTGTAAAATAATATGTACAGCAGCCTACGGCCGCTGGTCCGGGACCGTTAGCAGTCGGTCGGAGAAGTCCCGAGCCCTTGCCCGAGGTCATCCTTCGACAGGGCGCGCAGCCCGGCGCTACGCGCGGATGAGGGGCGTTGCTTGACGGACGCTCACCCTCACCCTGAGCTTGTCGAAGGGTGGGGGTGGCCGAACACGCGTTTTCAAGATCCTGCTAAAGCGGCTGGCCGCGGATCAGACGCGGGAGGTCGCCTTCCAGGCCCATGGCGTGGCGCATCAGCAGGCGCTTCAGCGGCGCGATGCGGCCGACCGCGGCCAGGCCGAGGTCGCGGGCCAGGCGCAGGGGGGCGATGTCGTTCGAGAAGAGGCGGTTGAGCGCGTCGGTCACCACGGTCAGCACGACGTTGTCGAAGCGGCGCCAGCGCTGGTAGCGGGCGAGGACCGGACCGCCGCCGAGGTCCAGGCCCAGGCGCCGGGCGTCGACCAGGGTTTCGGCCAGGGCCGCGACGTCGCGCAGGCCGAGGTTCAGGCCCTGCCCGGCGATGGGGTGGATGCCGTGGGCAGCGTCGCCGACCAGGGCCAGGCGCCGGTCGACGTAGCGCTCGGCGTGCAGCAGCGACAGGGGATAGGACCAGCGGCGGCCGAGCAGCCGGATCCGGCCCAGGCTGTCGCCGAAGCGCCGCTGCATCTCGGCCGAGAAGGCCGCGTCGTCCAGGGCCAGCATGGCCTCGGCCAGGTCGCGCCGCTCGGTCCAGACGATGGAGGAGCGGTGCAGGCCCCGGTCGTCGTCGACCATGGGCAGGACGGCGAAGGGCCCGGCCGGCAGGAAGTGCTCGTGGGCGACGCCGTGGTGCGGCTCCTCATGGGCGATGGTGCAGACGATGCCGGCCTGGGGATAGCTCCACTCGGCGCAGCGGATCCCCGCCTCGGCGCGCAGGCGGGAGCGGCGGCCCTCGGCGCCGATGGCGAGCTGGGCGTGAACCCGCCGGCCGTCCGCCAGGCGCGCCTCGACGCCGGCGGGGCCGCGATCGAGCGCCTCGAGCGCCGCCGGGGCCAGGACCGTCAGCGCCGGCACCTCGGCCGCGGCCGCGTTCAAGGCCAGACGGATGACCCGGTTCTCGACGATGTAGCCCAGCGGCAGGTCGCCGACCTCGCGATGGTCGTAGTGCAGGAAGAACGGGGCCGCGCCGTCCCAGAGTCCGGTGCCGCCGAGCTGACCGTCCGAGACCCGGATGTCGAGGATCGGCTGGGCCTGAGGCGCCATCCCGGCCCAGAGCCCGGCGGCCTCCAGCGCCTGACGCGAGCCCTGGGCGATGGCCGAGGCACGGCCGTCGAAGGCATCCTCGACCGTGTCGGCCAGCGCCTGGCGCTCCAGCACGACCACCGGCACGCCGGCGCCCGCCAGGGTGCAGCCCAGGGTCAGGCCGACCATGCCGCCGCCGACGATCAGGACCTCGCTTTCGATCTCCGCTGCCGTCATGTGCTCTCGCGCTCCGAATGTCTCTCGCGGCCAGCATCGCCGCTTGGCGCCGCCCTGGCAACTCGCGCCGCGGCGGGACAGCCGGAACGCCAAAGCCTCGGGATGACTGCCTGCCAAATGGGCAATTCCTATATGTTGCCTAAATTTTAGCCACTCAAGATCGGGAAAAGCTATCACCCACCGGCCCGGTCAGCCGAGTTAGGCGCCTGACTCCAAAGGAAATCCGATCAAGGCCACGACTCTGGCACAGGGCTTGAACAAGGGGCCGGGAGAACAACGGGGGCAGGGCCGGGGGTCACCGGGCGGCGGCGATCCGCGCGCGTTCGGCATTTCGACCCGACCCGCTCACCTGGGCGTGCCTAATCATCTGGGCTTGGAGGAGGGAGCGATGATCCGCATGAATCACAAGACGGGCTTGGCCGTGTTGGCCGGCCTCGGCGGCCTGACGGCCGCATCACCGGCTTGGGCCGAGGTCTCGGCAGAGACCGCCTTCGTCTTCAACACCTTTTCGTTCCTGATCATGGGCGCGCTGGTCATGTGGATGGCGGCGGGCTTCGCCATGCTGGAATCCGGCCTGGTCCGTTCCAAGAACACCGCGACCATCTGCCTCAAGAACATCGCGCTCTATTCGATCGCGGGCATCCTCTACTACCTGATCGGCTACAGCCTGATGTACACGGACGTCGACGCCGGCTGGATCGGCAGCCTGTCCTTCCTCTACAACCCCTCCGACGCCGAGATCGCGCTGCTGTCGGCCGAGGAAGCGACGCCCGAGCTGATCACCGCGGTGACCGACAACGGCTATTCCTCGATGTCGGACTGGTTCTTTCAGATGGTCTTCGTGGCGACCGCGGCCTCGATCGTCTCGGGGACGCTGGCCGAGCGGATCAAGGTCTGGCCCTTCCTGCTCTTCGTGGTCGTGCTGACCGGCGTCATCTATCCGATCCAGGGCGCCTGGACCTGGGGCGGCGGCTGGCTCAGCGAGATGGGCTTCTCGGACTTCGCCGGCTCGACCATCGTCCACTCGGTCGGCGGCTGGGCCGCCCTGACCGGCGCGATCATCCTGGGCGCGCGCAAGGGCAAGTACGGGCCCGACGGCAAGGTCCACCCCATGCCCGGCGCCAACCTGCCGCTGGCCACGCTGGGGACCTTCATCCTCTGGTTCGGCTGGTTCGGCTTCAACGGCGGCTCGCAGCTGGCTTTAGGCTCGGCGGCCGACGCCTCGGCCATGGCCATCGTCTTCGTCAACACCAACCTGGCCGCGGCCGGCGGCGTGCTCGCGGCCATGGCGGCGAGCCAGGTGGTCTTCAAGAAGATCGACCTGACCATGGCCCTGAACGGCGCCATCGCCGGCCTGGTCTCGATCACCGCCGGTCCCGACCTGCAGAACCACCTCTGGTCGATCATCATCGGCGGCATCGGCGGCGTCCTGGTCGTGGCCAGCGTGCCGCTGCTCGACAAGCTGCGGATCGACGACGTGGTCGGGGCGATCCCGGCGCACCTGGTGGCCGGCATCTGGGGCACCCTGGCGGTCGGCATCTTCGGCGCCGGCAACCTCGGCGTCCAGATCGTCGGCATCCTCGCAGTCGGCGTCTTCGTGGCGGCGACCAGCGCGGCCCTCTGGCTGGCGCTGAAGTTCACCCTGGGCATCCGGGTCAGCGAAGAGGAGGAGCACGCCGGCCTCGACACCATGGAGTTGGGCCAGGAGGCCTATCCGGAGTTCGGCAGGGGGTCGCAGGCCATCTGACCTGAAGAGACCCTTCCCCTCAGGGGCCCGGGTGGCGCAATCCCCCGGGCCCTTTTCTTTTGCCTGCCTTCCATTTCCCGGAAGCCGGCCCGGATCCGGGGCCCGATCTCAGGCCGAGAGACAGGGTTCCGGGCTTCCGTCTTGTCCCTCGGCGGGGCAACCACTAGATTCTTCTGGATTTTATGCCCCCCGGCGGCAAAGCGGGGCGTGCGCCCCCTTCGCCCCAGCCACGACCGGAGCCCAGCCGACTTGAGCGAAGCGCGCCTTCAGGCCTTCCATCCCTTCCTACGGCTCACCGCCCTGCTCGACGGGATTCCGCCCGGTTCCTCGCCGGGCCCGGAGGGCAAGCCGGTCCTCCTGCACGTGGGCGAGCCGCGCAACGCGCCGCCCGACTTCGTCGCCGAGGCCATCGCCGAGGCGGCGCCGGGCTGGTCCCGCTATCCGCCGCCGCGCGGCGACGCCGCCTATCGCGCCGCCGCCGTCGCCTGGCTCGAGCGCCGCTACGACCTGCCCGAGGGCTTCCTGGACCCGGAGCGCCATATCCTGCCGCTGCCCGGCTCGCGCGAGGGCCTGTTCTTCGCCGCGATCGTATTGGCGGGGGCCAAGAACGGCCCCCGGACCGGAAGAGGGGAGGGGAAGGGCGCCATCCTGATGCCCAACCCGGCCTACCACGTCTATTCCGGTGCCGCGGCGGCGATCGGCGCCGAGGCGGTGATGGTGCCGGCCACCGCCGAGACCGGCTTCCAGCCGGAGTACACCGGCCTGGACCCGGCGGTCCTGGAGCGCGCGGCCCTGGCCTACCTCTGCTCGCCGGCCAATCCGCAGGGCGCGGTCGCCGAGGCCCCCAGGCAGGCCGCGCTGATCGACTGCGCCCGGACCCACGGCTTCGTCGCGGCCTTCGACGAGTGCTATTCCGAGATCTACTTCGACGCGCCGCCGCCGGGCGCCCTGCAGCTCGCCGCCGCCAGCGGCAGCCTGGACCAGGTCCTGGCCTTCCACTCCCTGTCCAAGCGCTCCAGCGCCGCCGGGCTGCGCTGCGGCTTCGTCGCCGGGGACCCGGAGCTGATCGGCCGCCTGGACCAGGCCTTCCGCTTCGGCGGCGCCGGCGTCCCGCTGCCGGTCCTGGCGGCGGGCACGCGGCTCTGGCAGGACGAGCCGCATGTTGTGGCCAATCGGCAACGCTACCGCGAAAACTTCGACGTGGCCGAGCGGGTCCTGGGCAACCGTTTCGGCGCCCGCCGGCCGGCCGGCGGCTTCTTCCTTTGGCTCGACGTGGGCGATGGCGAGGCCGCCGCGCTCAAGCTTTGGCGCGAGGCCGGCATCCGGGTCCTGCCGGGCGCCTACATGTGCGGCGAGGAAGGCGATGACTCCGCGCCCGGAGCCCCTTATATCCGTATTGCCCTCGTCGACGATCCCGAACTGACGGAAGCCGCCCTCGGCCGCCTGGTCGAGGTCTTGCAATGAGGAAGACGGACTGGAGATGGAGATAGCCATGGCGGCTCGGCAAAGCGCGGCCGCGGCCTCGCGAACGCAGGCTGCTGGCCAGGCCACCGGCAAAGGGTTCCTGCAGCGCCGGGTGATGGAGCTGCTGGGCCTGGTGCTTGCCGCCGCCGCCCTGATCCTGGTCCTGGCCCTGTCCAGCTACGACCCCGCCGATCCCTCCCTCAACCGCGCCAGCGACGGCGTGGCGCGCAACCTCCTGGGACGGGACGGCGCCGCGCTCGCCGACTTCTTGCTGCAGTACTTCGGGGTCGCGGCCATGATCCTGCCCCTGGCCTTCGGCGCCTGGGCCTGGCGGGCGCTGCGCAGCCGCGCCTGGCCGCGCTGGTGGCTGAGGATGACCCTGGTCCCGGCCGCCATGTTTTTCGCCGGGGCGGCCCTCGCGGCCCTGCCCAAGCCCGGGTCCTGGCCGCTGGAGAGCAGCCTCGGCGGCGCCCTGGGCCAGATGCTGCTGCAGTGGCTGGCCAGCTTCCCCTCGGTCGCGCCCTGGATGGCGGCGATCGGCTGCGCCGGGCTGGCCGGCCTCCTGATGCTCTACGCCCTGGGCCTCTCGTCCGGGGAATGGCAGGGGCTCCTGCTCGGGCCGCTGCGCCTTTTCGCGCCCCTGCTGCGGCCGCGGACCGGCGAGCCGGCGCGCAGCGGCGGCCCGATGCGCCGCCGCGCCGCCCGGCGC
>JAKSBE010000559.1 GCA_022361275.1 Kiloniellales bacterium | reverse complement strand
TCCGTGCCGTCCAGCACCCAGGCCGGGGCGCCCAGCCGAAGAACATCAGGCGTTTCCGGTCGCTCACGGGTCGATGCCCCCCTTCAAAGGCTCTTCGAGGATCCGCGTCCGGGAGGCCGGGCCTCGCCGCCTGCACCTTCGGCGGCGGCGCGGAGCCCCGCCGCGGATCAGGCGCGCCAGAACGGCTTTCTCGCCTCGACGTCGGCCTGGGCGCGGGTGAGGCCCATGTCCTTCAGGCGCTGGTCGTCGAGGCTGGCGAGATGAATCCGTTCCGCCGCCCGCTCCTGCCAGATCAGAAGGTGGTCCATGATCCGGGCCGGAAGGCCCGTCAGCCGGCGCAGGAAACCCGCCGGCACGCCGGCCTGGCGCAGGAGATAGGTTCCACGGGGGTCAGAAGCGCAGCCCGGCATGATCAATACTCCTTATCCGATAGCCGCCCTTGGCGGCCCGTGACTTCTCGCTTTGTTCACGTAGGAATATGAGTTTTTCAGTCGCTGCCGACAAACGACGATAACTTGCCGCCTATATTAGATTTTCTTATCATACCGGCCATGGCTCGACGCTTGCCCCCGCTCAACGCCCTGCGCGCCTTCGAGGCCGCCGCCCGGCATCTTTCCTTCACCAAGGCGGCCCAGGAGCTGCACGTGACCCAGGCCGCGATCAGCCATCAGGTCAAGGGCCTGGAGGAGATCCTGGGAATTCAGCTGTTCCGGCGGCTGAACCGGCGCCTGGCCCTGACCGAGGCGGGACAGGCCTACCTGCCGCCCCTGCGCGACGCTTTCGACGCCATCGCCGGCGCCACCCAGCGCCTGCACGAGCGCGAGGAGAGCAGCGCGCTGAAGATCTCGGTCCTGATGTCCTTCGCGTCGACCTGGCTGCTGCCGCGGCTTTTCAGCTTCCGGCGTCTGCACCCCGAGATCGACATCCTGGTGACCGCCAGCGATGCCCTGGTCGACTTCGAGCAGGACGAGTTCGACATGGCCCTGCGCTATGGTCTGGGCAGCTATCCCGGGCTGAAGGTCGACTTCCTGATGGGCGACGAGATCTTCCCGGTCTGCTCGCCCAAGCTTCTGGAGGGCCCGCATCCCCTGCACCGGCCCGCCGACCTCAAGCACCACACCCTGCTTCACGACGTCGTCCAGGGCACGCCCGACGATCCGGACTGGCGCCTCTGGCTGCGAGAGGCCGGCGTCGAGGGCATCGACCCGACGCGCGGACCCGGCTTCAGCCACGGCAACTTCCTGCTGAGCGCGGCGGTCGCCGGCGAAGGCGTGGCCTTGCTACGCCGCTCCCTGGTCGCCGACGACATCAAGGCCCGCCGCCTGGTCTGCCCCTTCGGCCCGGTCTTCCCGACGCGCTTCGTCTATTCCCTGGTCGCCCCGCCGCACAAGGCGGAGCTGCCGAAGGCGGTCGCCTTCCGGGACTGGATCGCCGCCGAGGTGCGCACCTTCCTGGAATCGACGCCCCAGATCAGCGGCAGCCCTGCCGAGACGGCAGGGCAGGCATGACCTTACGTCTCGGCGCAGGGACTGGTCTTCTCACGTAAGCTCTGCCATCCTTGCCGGCTCGCGATCAGAACCCCTGGGGAGGCGACCTCGTGTCCAGCGCGAAAACCGCTGACGAACCCGCGACCGCGTCCGGCATCAGGCCGGAGAGCCGCGCGATGATCGAGCAGCTCATCGCCTTCGACACGACCAGCCATAAGTCCAACCTGGAGCTGATCGCCTTCGTGCGCGACTATCTGGGCGAGCTGGGCGTGGACTGCGAGCTCACCTATGACGACGACAGGCGCAAGGCCAACCTCTACGCCACCCTGGGGCCGAGCGACAGGGGCGGAATCGCCTTGTCCGGGCACACCGACGTCGTCCCGGTCGAGGGCCAGGACTGGTCGAGCGATCCCTTCGCGGTGACCGAGAAGGCCGGCCGCCTCTACGGCCGCGGCACCTCGGACATGAAGTCCTTCATCGCGGTCGCTCTGTCCTACGCACCGCATTTCCTGGCGGCGGACCTCAAGACGCCGATCCACTATTGCTTCTCCTTCGACGAGGAGGTCGGCTGTCTCGGCGTGCCGCGCCTTCTGAAGGCCTTGGCGCAGAAGCCGGTGCGGCCACGGGCCTGCATCGTCGGCGAGCCGACCGACATGAAGGTGGTCACCGCGCACAAGGGCATGCTGTCCCTGGTCTGCCACGTGCGCGGCCTGGAATGCCACTCTTCCCTCGCCCCGCAAGGCGTGAACGCGGTCCAGGCGGCGGCCCGGGTGATCACCAAGCTCGAGGACATGGCGCGCCGGAAGGCCGCCGAGGGGCCTTTCGATCCCGGCTACGAGGTGCCCTACACGACGATCCACACCGGCGTCGTCCAGGGCGGCACGGCGCTCAACATCGTGCCCAAGGACTGCCACTTCCTCTTCGAATTCCGGAGCCTGCCCGAGGACGACGGCGAGGCGCTGCTGGCCGAGGTCAAGCGCTACGCCCACGAGGAGATCGAGCCGGGGATGAAGGCGGTCGCGCCGGAGACCGGCTTCGCCTGGGAGCCGCGCTCCAGCTTCCCCGGGCTGCAGACGCCCGAGGACGCCGAGGTCGTGGCCCTGACCAAGGCCCTGACCGGCGCCAACACCACCGGCAAGGTGCCCTACGGCACCGAAGCCGGGCTGTTCCAGGAGAGCGGCATCCCGGTCGTGGTCTGCGGCCCTGGTAACATCGCCCAGGCCCACAAGCCCGACGAGTTCATAGACCTGGAGCAGGTTGCCCTCTGCGAGCGCTTCATGGAGCGCCTGATCGAACGGACGACACGGGAATGACGGTCATGGACGAGCCCGGCGCCGGGCGTACCCCCTACGCGGTCCGGCTGCGGCCACCGGACATCTCCGCCTGGCGCGAGAGCGAAACCGGCTTCGAGTACTTCCAGAGCTTCGATTCCGGACAGCCGGGCCCCCACGTCATGGTCTCCGCCGTCGTGCACGGCAACGAGATCTGCGGCGCGATCGCGGTCGAGCGGCTGCTGCGCGACGGCCTGAGGCCCAAGGCCGGCTGGCTGACCCTGGGCTTCGCCAACGTCGCGGCCTACCTCAAGCTCGACCTCGAGCGGCCCGACGCCTTCCGCTTCGTCAACGAGGACCTGAACCGGGTCTGGTCCGAGGAGACCCTGGACTCCGGCCGGGACAGCGTCGAACTGCGCCGGGCGCGCCGGCTGCGCCCGCTGATCGATTCGGTCGACCTGCTGCTCGACCTGCACTCCATGCAGCATCCCTGCGTGCCGCTGATGCTCGCCGGGCCGACCGACAAGGGGCTGAGCCTCGCCCAAGAGGTCGGCTATCCGGCGACCGTGGTCTGCGACGACGGGCACAAGGCCGGCCGGCGGCTGCGCGACTACGCCAGGTTCAGCGATCCCGAGAGCCGCAAGAACGCCCTGCTGGTCGAGTGCGGCCAGCACTACGAGGCCGCCGCCGCCGAGGTCGCCATGGAGACGACACTGCGCTTCCTGACCGTCACCGGGACCATCGACGCGCGCCTGCTGGCCGACTACGGCTACCGCCAGAAGCCGGCGCCGCAGAAGGTCATCCGGGTCACCGATGCGGTCACCATCGAAAGCGAGGACTTCCGCTTCACCGAGGCCTACAAAGGCCTGGAGGTGATTCCCAGGGCCGGCACCGTGATCGCCGAGGACAACGGCCGGCCGGTCCGCACGCCCTACGACAACTGCGTGCTGATCATGCCGACGCGGCGCGTCCGGCCCGGTAACACGGCGGTCAGGCTCGGTCGCTACCTGGCATGACGGCGGGCGCCGCGCCGACGCCGGGCAAGATCGGCGCGACGCCCGCCCGGGTCGCCCTCGCCCTTGTCATCGGCAGCCTCGGCGGCGCGGCGGCCCAGGCGGCGGAACTGCCCCTGGCCTGGATGATCGGCGCCATGCTGGCGACCACCCTCGCCGCTGCCCTCGGCTTGCCGATCGCGATGTGGCTCGGCCTGCGCTCGGTCATGGTCGCGGTCCTGGGCGTCATGCTCGGCAGTGCCTTCTCACCCGAGATCCTGGACCGGCTCCTGGAGTGGGCGCTGTCCCTGGCCTGCCTCGTGGTCTATGCCGGCGTCTCCGGCGCCCTCTGCCTGCAGGCCTTCAGGCGCCTGGCCCGCTTCGATCCGGTCACCGCCTACTTCTCTGCCATGCCCGGCGGCCTGGCCGAGATGACCCTGGTCGGCGGGGCGATGGGCGGCGACGAACGGGCGATCTCCCTGATCCACGCCGCCCGCCTGCTGATCGTGATCCTCTGCCTGCCCTTCGCCTTCCAGCTGCTGGCCGGCTACGACCCCGGCCTGCGACCGACCGCGGGCGATTCCCTGGCTGCGATCGGCGGGACCGACCTGGTGATCCTGACCGCCTGCGGGGCGCTGGGCTACTTCGGCGCCCGCGCCCTCGGGATCCCGGCCGCGCCGATCGTCGGCCCGATGATCCTTTCGGCCATCGTCCACCTAGCCGGCTTCACCGCCGCCCGGCCACCGAGCGAGCTGATCGCCGCCGCCCAGGTCATCGTCGGCAGCGCGATCGGCTGCCGCTTCGCCGGTATCAGCCGCGCCTTCGTCCAGCGCGCGGTCGCCGCCGCCCTGGGCGGCACGGCGATCCACCTCGGTGCGACCCTGGCCTTCGCCGGAGGCCTGGCGGCGATCACCGGCCTCCAGTTCGAGGCCCTGGTCCTCGCCTACTCGCCCGGCGGCCTGGCCGAAATGAGCCTCATCGCCCTCGCCGTGGGCGCCGATGCGGCCTTCGTCGCGACCCACCACATCTTCCGGATCTTCACCATCGTGGTCCTTGCGCCGGCCACTTTCCGGCTCTTGCGCAGGCGCAACCATACCGAGTAAATCCGTGACAAAAAGTGCTGAATCCAGCACGGAACAGACCCTTTTTTGACACACCTATGCCGTCGGGTTTCTGGGCATATTTCCCTCGGACCTCGGGTTCGCGTCGGAAGTGCAGATGCGGTCGAGATCCGGGAGCGACCACAACGTCGCCTTCGTCTGGGGTTAGCCGCCAAAGCCCGAAGATGAAGGCTCTTCTCCCGAGGACGCGGTTCGCCGCGGCGTTGTGGGGTAAGTCTGCCGGAACTCAAAGCGGATGTTTTCCTAGCCTGGAGAGGGTGAGCGCGGATTTAGAGGTTACTGCCGCCAGCCACGGTCCCTGCTGTGCTGCCCGCTTAAGATCGTCCGCCCCCCGTGCGGTCAGGGCAAAACAGCGGGGACCGTATCTTTTTAGGCTCCCGTTCCGGTGGTAAGGCAAGCGTCTGATCGATCGGCCGGCGTCCGCTGTTCGCGCCCTGCCGGACTTGCTCTAAACTATTGAAAGAAAGCGGGGTTAAGATTTGAAGTCGAGGCCGCTTCAAATCATCCCGCTTTAGGCCGGCCTCGATCTCCTCCGCCTTGAGCTCGAAGCGCCCATGGTGATCGCCCGGGCCCCGGACCCTGATGACGACCCTGATGACGAGGTCCTCGGCCCGCGGCGGCCGGAAGTCGAATCGGCCCTGCGGATCGGTGTATCCTCTGAGCAGCACGCGGCCCCGCGCATCGAGAACCTCGACCCTGGCGTCGCCCAGCTTTGTCCCACCGGTGTAATAGGCTTCCACCAAGACCTCGGCGCCGCTCACCTCGGCCCAGACGACGACTCCGTGAGCGAGGACGGAGCCGGCCATAGCGCAAAGCAGCCCGCAGAGAAGCCCGTCAGGCTGCGGGACAGGTTCCGGGCCGCCGCGGCGGGCGGCACGATCAGGACCAGCAGTAGCTGTGAACGTTCTCCGGATGCTGCAGCGCGATTCCGCGGATCAGGCTGAAGTGGTGATAGAAGCTGGGCTGGATTCGGTCATACTTGGTGTCGAAGGCCGTGATCCTCTTCAGATAGGCGGAGAAGTCGGCGCGGGAGGCGCTGAGCCGCCCGGATTCGATCACCCTGGCGTCCGGGTCCTCAAAGTCGAGCGGCGCGACCAGGATCTTCGGCGCGAGGGCGAAATGCGCGCTCGGGTCGGACGGCAGCGCGACCAGGACCGCGAGCAGCGCCAGAATCGATAGACGGCGCGCCGAAACGGCATGCGGGCGCACTTTGCCAAGACGACCATTGATCATAAAGAATTACCCGTAATAGGTGTAGGCACCGGACCGCGAGGCCGGTGCGCAATGGCTCCCCTGCGTTCCTGTTCCCTGCAAAGACGACGCCGACAGATTACGTCGGCCAAAACCAGCAAGTGCAAAAATCACAGGAAAACTTTAGATTACCGCTCTCTTCAGTTTCGACTCTAGCCCCGGCCCGGGCCAGCGGCAACGGCGAAGAGCGTCTGTCACAGACACTTCCGGGACCGTTAACCATTCGATCATCCCGGCGTAACACTCTGCGCCATTCTTCCCTCCTGGGGGATAAATACAATCAAAGCGTGAGGCGCAGTGGCCGAACTGAGGGCCGTCCCCCGTGTCTACGTGCAACACAGAGGGAGCATTCCTTATGCGACGAGACAAGCTTTGGACACTTGCCCTGGCCGGCTTCACGGCCCTGGCTCTGTCGGCTCTGCCCGGCACCGCGCTCGCCGATGACGGCGACGATGACGGGGGCGAGCGCGACCGCCCACAGCGCAGCGAGGCGCCCTACCGCGGCACGATCGACGTGCGGACGGCCGCGCCGGGCGAGACCGTCGACCGGATCCGGGGCGTGGTCTTCGAAGACCGCAACCGGGACGGCATCATGCAGCGGCGCGAGCAGGGAATCCGGGGCGTTCTCGTTTCGGACGGCCTCAACGTCGTAAAGACCGATTCGCGCGGCCGCTATTCGCTGCCGCGGCCTTCGGCCAGCGAGGAACTGGCCGGGCTCGCGGTCTTCGTCACCGAGCCGGACGGCTACGACGTGCCGGTCGACGAGACCAACGTTCCGCAGTTCTACTACATCCACAAGCCTGCGGGTTCGCCGGCCAACGTCCGCGGCGAGCCCTTCCGCTACGGCGGTCTCGAGCCGACCGGCCCGCTGCCCGCGGCGATCAACTTCCCGATGGTCAAGACCAAGAAGCTGAAGCGCTTCAAGATCGCCGTCTCCGGCGACACCCAGACCTACAGCAACGTCGAACTCGGCTATCTGCGCGACACGCTGGTCAAGGAACTGGCCGCGCGGGACGACCTCGAGGCGGTGATCATCGAGGGCGACGTCATGGGCGACGATCTCAGCCTCTTCGGCCGCTTCAAGGAGGTCATGAGCCTGGCCCGCGTGCCGCAGTACTACGTCCCCGGCAACCACGATCTCGACTTCGACGCGGGGGACGACGACCACTCCTTCGACACCTTCCGCCGCGAATGGGGCCCGGAATACTACGCCTTCGAGATCGGTGACGTGCACTTCGTGGTGCTCGACGACGTCAAGTACCCCTGCACGCCCGAGGAGGACAACCTCGACGGCCTGCACGGCAACGGCAACCAGTGCGACACGCCGGACACCAACCCGACCTACAACGGCGTCATCACCGAGCGGCAGATCGCCTGGCTGAGGAACAGCCTCGCCCTGGTGCCGAAGCACAAGCTGGTCGTGCTCAACATGCACATCCCGATCTACTCCTTCATCGACCAGAACCTGGCCCGCCAGATGGTCGACAACGTGGTCGAGCTCTACGAGGCCGTGGGCTGCACGCGCTCCGCCGACGGCAAGACCTTCCTGCCGGAAGACTGCGAGCGGCCCGTTCTCGCCCTCAGCGGCCACACCCACACCAACGAGCAGATCCGTCCGGGCGAGACCTTCGAGGGCTGGGAGACCACGCTCGACAGCGGCTTGCTGCCCCCGGGACGTGCGGTCGGCGCCGCACCCTTTCCGCAGATCGTCGTGGGGGCCAGTGCCGGTGCCTGGTGGTCGGGCGACTTCGACAGCGAGGTCATCCCCGAATCCTGGCAGCGGCTGGGCGCGCCGCGCGGCTACTACGTCCTCGAGTTCGACGGCAACCGCTACGAGGACACCTTCAAGGCGACCGGCAAGCCGGTCGAGAAGCAGATGTCCCTCGACATGCTGACGCCGGAGTTCGTCGAGTGGTTCGCCCAACTGCGTGACTGGCGCAACAGCGGCCCCGACCCCGACGCCGCGCCGCCGGTCAACATCAACGACCTGCCGGACACCAAGATCGTGACCCTCGACGGCCTGGACGAGACCTACCTCTCGGCCAACATCTGGAACGGCTCGCGGGATTCCAAGGTCTACGCGATCTTCGACGACCGCGATCCGGTCAAGATGGAGCGGACCCAGGCGGGCGAAGGCGAGAACATCCTCGAGACGCTCGATCCCTTCGCCCTCAAGCGGCAGATGCAGATCGCCCGCCACGCCTTCGTCAGCGCGTCCGGCGAGCCGCGGGCCAACGGCTTCGAGCTCTTCCAGGGCAGCGTCCGCTGCGGCACCGCGGAGCCGGGCGCCTGCACGCCGCGGCCCGACGGGTCCTTCTTCTGGACCGACCAGTCGAGCCGCATCTGGCAGGTCAAGCTGCCGGGCGACCTGGAGGTGGGCCCGCACAACGTGAAGGTGGTGACCGAGGATCTGCACGGGAACCGCTTCGAGGACAGCCTGGTCTTCGAGGTTCGCGAGGCCCGGCCGCCGAAGTACTTCCGGTCGGAGTTCTTCGAGGTTCGGCCCTGAGGCCTCGACCTCCGACCGTCTGGCGGGCCGGCTACGGCCGGTGCCGGGAGGGGAGCGCTTCGCCGCTCCCCTTCTTGCATCGGGGAGGTCGGTCCCGGCGCTCTCAGGCCATCTTCGCGGTGATGCCGCCGTCGACCACCAGTTCGGCGCCGGTGATGTACTTGGCCTCGTCGCTGGCCAGGAAGAGCGCGGCGTAGGCGACGTCCCAGGCGTCGCCCATGTGCCCCATGGGGCACTGCGCGTCGCGGACCTCGACCATCTTCTGCACGTCGCCCTGCCCGTAGGCGTCCTTCAGGGGCTCGACGATCATCGGCGTGTTCATCAGCCCGGGCAGGATCGTGTTGGCCCGGATCCCCCGCTGCGCGTACTCCAGCGCGACCGAGCGCGTGAAGCCCAGGACAGCGGCCTTGGTCGCCGAATAGGAGACGTAGGGCACGCCGGTCCATCGGATCCCGGCGATCGAGGAGATGTTGACGATCGCCCCGCTGCCCTGCGCGGCCATGCGCGGCAGGACGTGCTTGCAGGTCAGGAACATCGACTTGAGGTTCACGTCGACGACCCGGTCCCAGGCGGCCTCGGAGGCCTCGACCGGACCGCCGAGCTCGACGATGCCCACGTTGTTGTGGAGGATATCGATCCGGCCGAAGCGCTCGAGGCAGGACTGGACCATGGCCGCGACGTGATCCGCGAGAGAGACGTCGGCGACCTGTGCCGCCGCCTCGCCGCCGTCGCCCAGGATGAGGTTCAGGGTTTCCGCCAGGGCGTCCGTGTCGACGTCGGTGCAGAAGACCTTGGCACCCTCGCGGGCGAAGAGCACCGCGGTCGCCTTGCCGTTGCCCCAGCCGGGCCCGGACGACCCGGCACCGGTCACGATCGCCACCTTGTCCTGCAGGCGCCCTGCCATCCCAAGAGCCTCCCCCGAAACCGGGGCCTATCCTTGCAGGAAAGCGCCGGACACGCAAAGCCCGGGACCAAACAGTCCGGAAGAAACGGACCGACGGGAGGAGCACGCCATGGAGCGCCCGGCGCTCATCGAGATCAGGAACGGCGCAAGGGCCGCGGGGACCTTCTCGACGGCGGAGATGGCGGCCCGGCGCACAACATCGTCGGAGCGTGAGGCTGTCCCCTGCCATCGCTACGCGGCCCCCTCCCCGGGGCGCGTACACACCCGTGCTTAGCGCGGGAGACGGAGGCTTGGCGAGCTTCGGGGCGAGCTTCGGGGCGAGCCTTAGCCGGAGCTGGGTGAGGGGTGAAGCCTTGCGATCAGCCGGCGGAGGCGCAGTTGGTCGGCAGGGCCCAGGTGTCCTCGACGCCGCGCTCGGCGAGCTCCCGCCGCACCTCGGCCAGGGCCTCGCGGCCGAAGGGGCCGAGCAGGACGCGCCGATAGAGCCGGCCGCCGACCTCGGTGTGCACGATCTGCGCCTGCCAGCGGTCCTCCACCCGCGCGTAGGCCTTGAGCGCGTTCATGGGGTCGGTGTAGCTGCCGATCACGATGAAGTTGGCGGTCATGGACCCGGACTGGAAGGCCTTGACCGCGACCGTCTCAGGCCCCGCGTTGCAGGGGCCGGCGGTAAGCTGGTTGGACACCGCGTCCGCGCTGTGGACCCGCGCCGCGGCCCGGGCCTGGCCGAGCGGCTCCTTGATCGGACCTTGCGGCGCCCGGATCACGGGCAGTTCCTCCCCGGACGCGGCCTGCGGCGGACGCTCGATCTCGGGAACCACGATCATGGCGAGGGCCAGGGGCTCCGAGGGCTCGGCCTCCGCGTCCTCGACCGGCCCCAGGCTGGAGCGCCAGGCCGGCGGCGCGCCGTCGCAGCCGAGCAGCCCACGGGGACCGTCCCGTCCGCAGCCGAGCGAGACCGCGCCGGCGGCGCGCTGGGCCGGAGGCAGCGCCGCCGCCTCCCGATCCTCCTCCAGTACCATGACGTAGCCCGGCGCGGTGACGCTGCGGTCCTCGATCGCCCTGCCGCTGTCGGCGCCGCTGTCGGCGAGCGCGCGGATCGAATCGAAGCGGGCACCCAGATAGCCGCTCGCGAGGCCGACGAGGCAGATCAGAGCGATGCCGCGGAGCCGCTGCAACCGCTTGATGCGGGCCATCTGCCGCTTGAGCGACCGGAGGCAATCGGGCTCCTGATCCGGAGTCTGTGGCTCTCCGGGCTCCCGGACCCAGGACGGCTTCGGCAAGCGGCGCATCGTGAGTAAATCTCATCCCTCATTGACCACACCCACCCTGTTCTACTTACGCTGACTTAAGGCTGAGTTAACTGAACAAATGTTCATGGAAATTAAGATCCATTAGGAGTAAGTAAATACCAATCGAAACTTCAGGCTTGCGACGCAGGCCGCTGTTAACTATCTCGCAACCAATTCCTTGAAGAATCGCTAAGATGTCGGACGCGCGCGAAGACGGCCGTAACGCGGAGGGTTGACCAGATGGCAAAAGACACCGGCGCGGACCCACGCGGCGGTTTCAAGGTGGTGGGCAGCGGCGAGATTCCGCCGGAGGCGGCCAGCTTGCAGCCGGCCGCAGAGGCATCGGCGCCCAAAGGCGAGCCGCGCGCCCTCCGCCCGAAGATCATTGTCCTCGGCCTCGGCGGGGCCGGCGGCAACGCCGTGCACAACATGATCGAGAGCCAGTTGGAGGGCGTGGACCTTTTCGTCGCCAACACCGATGCCCAGGCTCTCGAGACCTCCATCTGCAAGCATCGCCTGCAGCTCGGCCGTCAGCTGACCGGCGGCCTCGGCGCCGGCGGGCGTCCGGAGGTCGGCCGCGCCGCTGCCGAGGAATCCCTTGAGGAGATCCTCTCGGCCATCGCCGGCGCCAGCCTGGTCTTCGTCGCCGCCGGCATGGGCGGCGGCACCGGGACCGGCGCCGCACCGATCGTCGCCGAGGCGATCCGCAAGAAGGGCGTCCTGACGGTCGCGGTGGTGACCAAGCCCTTCCGTTTCGAGGGCGAGCTGCGCATGGAGGTCGCCGAGGAGGGAATCGAGGATCTTGAGCGCCACGTCGACACCCTGATCGTCATCCCGAACCAGAACCTCTTCAAGATCGCCACCGAGAAGACCTCGGTCGCCGACGCCTTCCACAGGGCCGACAACGTGCTCTGCGCCGGGGTCCGCGGTGTCACAGACCTGATGGTCAAGCCGGGGCTGATCAACCTCGACTTCGCGGATTTCCGCAGCGTCATGACCCAGACCGGCAAGGCGATCATGGGCGCCGGCGAGGCTGACGGGCCGCGGCGCGCCATCGAGGCCGCCGAAGCCGCGATGGCCAATCCCCTGCTGGAGGACAGCTCGGTCGACGGCGCCCGCGGCGTGCTGATCAACGTCACCGGCGGCCGCGACCTGACCCTCTTCGAGCTCGACGAGGCCGTGGAGAGCGTCCGCGCCGCGGCCCATACCAAGGCCAACATCATCGTCGGCTCGGCCTTCGACGAAGACCTGGAGGGCAAGATCCGGGTCTCGGTCCTGGCGACCGGGATCCTGCCCAAGCAGGTCAAGGCGCCGAAATCCTCCGAGCCCAAGGCCGAGGGCAGCGGCCAGAGCGGCCAGGCCGCCACCCCGCCCCCTCCCACGGCGGCGGCCGCGGCCCCCGAGGGGCAGAAAGCACCGGAAGCGACCGCCGAGGCCGCCGAGACGGCCCTGCAGGGCGCCACGGCCAAGGCCCAGACGGCCGCGACCAAGCCGAAGGCTCCGACCGAGGCGGCCGGACCGGAGCAGGCCGCCGCGCCGACGAGCCCGCCGATCAAGGTCGAAGCGGCCACCGCCCCGACAATGCCGGCCGCCGAAGCGCCGGCCCAGCCGAAGGTCCGAGAGACGACCCCGACGGCCGCGGAGACCGTGAGCCCGAAGCCGGGCGACGCGACGGCTGCGGCGCCGGCACCGACCAGGCCGGCCGAGGCCAAGGCACCGGCAGCGGCCGAGCCTCCCGCCAAGCCGGACGCCACAGCGCCGGCCGTGGTCTCGGAGCCCCCCGTAACCGAGCCTCCCGTAACCGAGCCTCCCGTGACGGCGCGCCCCTTGATCGCGCGCCCTGCCATCGAGGCGCCGGAGAGGATCGAAGCCACGGAGAAGACGGCGGCAGAAGCCCCCTCGGGCGGCGGGCGACTGACGCTTCAGGACATCCTCCGGCGGGCCGAACGGGCCATGGAGACCAAGAAGGCAGCCGAGGCCGCGGCGGCACCCGTCCTGCGCGCGCGCCAGCCGGAGGCCCAACCTGAGCTCCAACCGGAGCCGGCGTCCCAGCCCGAACCCAAGCTCGAACCGATGCCGGAGCCTCAAGTCGCGGCGAAGCCGCCGGCCCCAAAGATCCAAACGGCGCCGGCCGAGCCCGCCTTGGGCGATGACACCGACCTCGACGCCCTGATCGACGAGGTCCTGATCCGGAACCGCAAGACCACCGACCTCGAGCCGTCGGAGCCGACCCTCAAGATGCCGCCGGTCGCGGAGCCGGCAGCGCCGGAGCCCGGCAGCAGCTCGACCGACGCCCTGCTGGAGGACTTGGCCTTCAGCCTGGCCAGCGACGACCCCTTCGTGCTGGACGAGCCGGCGCCGAAGCCGGCCGCCGGAGGCAAGGATCTGAACGCGCTCTTGGGATCGCAGGGTAAGGCCCCTGGCGGCCCGTACGAGCAGCCGCCCGCGGCAGCGGCCGCCCCCGCGGCAACGAACCCCAAGGACTCCGAGGATGCCTTCCGGGCGGAGCTCGATCGCCGGGCCCGCGAACGCGCACGCGCCGCCCTCGAGGCGCTGTCGGAGTCGCACGGCTCCGAGCGTCCGGCGAAGCCGAAACCCGAGGACGAAGACCCGGAAGGGGCCCTGCGCGAGGTCATGAACATCCCGTCCTTCCTGCGCCGCACGGAGGACTGAGGTCCGTCCACCTACCCTATCCGGCAAACCAAACGGCGCGGACCGAACCAGGACCGCGCCGTTCTTTAGCCCTGCCGTGACCTCCGGAGCGCGCCCGGCGGCTCATACCAAGGAGCAGTGATAATGACTCATTTGACCGGGTTTGCTTGCCCGTCCGCCAGGCGCGCTTCGCGCGGCGGTGCTTTGTACCGTAAGCGGAGCGCAACGCCGCGGGCGGGCAAGCAAACACGGCCTGCGGTGGCGCGCGGCGGCCCGCCGGATAGGCGCGGCCCGCAGCGCGCCATCAAATGGGTCATTATCACTGCTCCTTGGTATCAGCTCGCGACAGGCACCACCCGGCGGTCGCGGGTCAGCATCTCCTGCGCCAGGTGCAGATAGGCGCGGGAGCCGACGCAGGCGTCGTCGTAGAGCAGCACCGGCTTGCCGTGGGAGGGCGCCTCGGACAGGCGGACGTTGCGCGGGATGATGGTCTCGTAGACCACGTCGCCCAGGTGCTGGCGGGCATCGGCCTCGACCAGGCTGGAGAGCTTGTTGCGGGCGTCGTACATGGTCAGCACGATGCCCTGCAGCTCCAGGCTCGCGTTCAGCTTGGCGCGGATCAGGTCGATGGTGCGGATCAGGTGGCTGAGGCCCTCCAGGGCGTAGAACTCGCTCTGCAGGGGCACCAGGACCGAGTTCGCCGCGACCAGGGCGTTCACGGTCAGGAAGCCGAGCGCCGGCGGACAGTCGATGATGATGTCGTCGTAGCTGCCGAGCAGGCTGCGCAGGTTGTCGCGCAGGCAGTACTGGCTGCGCGACATCGCCGAGAGCTCGACCTCGGCGGCCGAGAGCGCGATCGAGGAGGGCACCAGGGCGAGGCCGGGGACGATGGTCTCGACCACGACCTGCTCGACCGGCGTCCGGCCGATCAGGACCTCGTAGATGGTCTGGCGCTTGCTGCGCTCGATCCCGAGTCCGGTGGTCGCGTTGGCCTGGGGATCCAGGTCGATGATGAGGACGCGATGGCCGCAGGCGGTGAGGGCCGTACCCAGGTTGATCGCGGTCGTGGTCTTGCCGACGCCCCCCTTCTGGTTGGCAATGGCGAGCACACGCGCCTGCCCGCTGTAGCCCCTACCCATGTCTGCTCCTCCTCATGTCGGGTCGCGCCACGCGACGGCGACCGCGCCGCGCGGTCGTAGTTAATGAAGTATTTTTGGTTTTAGTTAAGGAAGGTTTAACCCAGAAATACTGGGAAGGCTCGAATCAAGACCGTGACAAGCTATCCTTAACGGCGCCCGGGACTTCGCCGCTGCCGGATCAGAGCCGGTCGATCAGGTGGACGAAAGAGCCGAAGACTTGGCCGGCGCGGGCGCCCAGCGGCCCGAGGTCCCGGCCCGCGGCGTCCCGGCCCCGGTACAGGGGCGTCGCGCCTTCGCCGTCATCGAGGACGGCGTAGTGGAACTCGTGGCCGCGGAAAGCGGCGCCGGCCGGGCCGAGCGGCGTGGCGGCGGCCTGGGTCACCTCGCGGTAGCCCAGAGAGAGGCGCCGCGCCGCGAAACTGGTCGTCACCGGCAGCAGTCCGGCCATGGCATGGCGCGCGCCTTCGGCGTCGATCAGCGTCCGGCCCAGCACCATGTAGCCGCCGCATTCGCCATAGACCGCATCGCCCCGCGCGGCGGCGGCACGCAGCCCCGCGAGGAAACCTTGGTTGCCGGCCAGGCGCCCGGCCCACAGCTCGGGATAGCCGCCCGGCAGGTAGACGGCCTCGGCGGCCGGCTCCGGCGCCTCGTCGCCGAGCGGCGAGAAGAAGCTCAGCTCGGCGCCGGCCGCGCGCCAGCCCTCCAGCAGGCTCGGATAGGCGAAGGCGAAGGCCGGGTCCCGGGCGACGGCGATGCGCTGGCCGAGGGGCGGCAGGGCCGGCCCGGCGTCGCCTTGGGGGTCCAGGGCGGCCGGACGGGCGAGCCCGGCCAGGGCCTCGAGGTCGAGGTCCTCGGCGGCCGCGGCCGCGGCCGCCTCCAGGAAGGCCTCCAGATCGGCATGCTCGGCCGCCTGTACCAGGCCGAGGTGACGCTCGGGCAGGACCAGGCCGTCGCGGCGGCGCAGGCAGCCCAGGACCGGGACCGGCAGGCCGGCGCAGGCCGCGCGCAACAGCTCGCCGTGGCCGGGCCCGCCGACCCGGTTGAAGATCACGCCGGCGATCGGGGCGGCGGCCCCGGAGGCCGGGCGGTGCGCGAGGAAGCCCTCGACCAGGGCCGCGGCCGAGGCGCCCATGCCGCGGGCGTCGACCACCAGGACCACCGGCCAGCCGGTCGCCGCGGCCAGGGTCGCGGTCGAGCCCAGGCCGTCCGGCCCGGCGCCGTCGAAGAGGCCCATGACCCCCTCGCCCAGGATCAGCTCGCTGTTTTCGGCGGCCCGCGCGAGGGTCGCGGCCAGGGTCGCCGGCCGCATGGCCCAACTGTCCAGGTTGAAGCACGGCCGGCCGGAGGCCGCCCGGTGGAAAGCCGGGTCGATGTAGTCGGGCCCGACCTTGATCGAGCCCACCGCCAGCCCGGCGTCGCGGAAGTGCCGCAGCAACGCCAGGGTGACCGCGGTCTTGCCGCTGCCGGAGGCCGGCGCCGCGATCAGCAGGCCACGGGACATGGCGCTACAAGAACGGGATCTGGCAAGCCGATGGGAGAGTGCGGGCGGCCGCCCTCGCCCCTCGACAGGCTCAGGGTGAGGGTGAGCGGTTTCAACTACCTCTCCTCATGCTGAGCTTGTCGAAGCATGACCTTCGGCAAGTTCTCATGACACGTTCATGCCTGCTAGCCGGTCTCTCGCCGGGAGCGGCCCAGGGGATCGGCGTCGAGCACCCGGCCGGTCAGGGCGCCGAGCCAGTCGAGGCCGGCGCGCAGGCGCACCACCTCGCCGACCACCACCAGGCAAGGCGGGGTCAGGCCGGCCTCCATGGCGGCGGCGTGGCATTCGGCCAGGGTCGTCTCCAGCACGGCCTGGCCCGGCAGGGTCGCCTGGCTGACCACGGCGACCGGCTCCTCCGGGTCCCGGCCGCCGGCGAGGAGGCGGCCGGCGATGGCCTCCAGGTGCTTCAGCGCCATGTAGATCACGATCACCGGCGAGCCCCGGGCGATGGCCGTCCAGTCCAGGTCGTCGGGCACCTCGCCGCCGACGTTATGGCCGGTCAGGAAGGTCACCGCCGAGTTGGTCTCGCGATGGGTCAGCGGGATTCCGGCGTGGGCCAGGCCGCCGAGGCCGCTGGAGACCCCAGGGACGATCCGGAAGGGCACGCCGGCCTCGACCAGGGCCAGGGCCTCCTCGGCGCCGCGGCCGAAGACGAAGGGATCGCCGCCCTTGAGGCGCAGCACCCGGCGGCCCTCGCGGGCGAGCCGGATCAGGCGGCGCGAGATGTCGGCCTGCTTGGGCGAGGGCTTGCCGCCGCGCTTGCCGGCATACTCCAAGACCGTCCCCGGCCCGGCGAGGCGCAGGATGTCCTCGCCGACCAGGGCGTCATAGACCACGACCTCGGCGCTGCGCAGGCCCTGCAGCGCCTGCAGGGTCAGCAGCCCGGGATCGCCCGGCCCGGCCCCGGCCAGCCAGACCCAACCCGCCTCGATTTCCGGCAGCGCCAAGGGACTCGGTTCCATACGCCACAATCTAGCCCGTATTTCTCACCTTGGTCACGGTCTGCGTCGCGTCCCGGCACTGCGGGCGGCGCTGCCGATCCGACAGGCGGCGTCAAGCCCTTTGCCCGATGGCCGCGCATCGCGCCGCAGGGCTTTCCCGTCGGACCGACGACCGGCAACAAGGACCGGCTGTCATCTGCCGGCGGTGGTCGATAGGATGCCGCCATGGCTCGACGACCCGAAGGACCTCTGAAACGCGGCTGGACGACCGGGGCCTGCGCCACAGCGGCGACGCGGGCGGCCTATTGCGCGCTCCTGACCGGCGCCTTTCCCGATCCGGTGACCATCCGCCTGCCGCGCGGCGAGGCGCCCGCCTTTCCGCTCGCCCGCGAAGAGCTGGGCGCGGGTTTCGCCCGGGCCGGGATCGTCAAGGACGCCGGCGACGATCCGGACGTGACCCACGGCGCCCTGGTGCTGTCGACCCTGCGCCGGGGGAAGCCGGGCAGCGGCGTAGCCTTCCGCGCCGGACCGGGCGTCGGGACCGTCACCAAGCCCGGGCTGCCGGTGCCGGTCGGGGAGCCGGCCATCAACCCCAAGCCGCGGGAGATGATGCGCGCCGTGGTGGCCGAGCTCGCCGGCGAACACGGCGAGGCCGGCGACGTCGAGATCGAGATCGCGATCCCCGGCGGCGCCGAGCTGGCCAGGAAGACCTGGAACCCGCGGCTCGGCATCGAAGGCGGCCTTTCGATTCTGGGGACCACCGGAGTCGTGGTACCCTTCTCCTGCTCGGCCTGGATCCATTCCATCCACCGGGGTATCGACGTCGCCCGGGCCAACGGCCTCGATCACGTCGCCGCCTGCACCGGCTCGACCTCCGAGGCCGCGGTACAGGCGCTCTACGGCCTGCCGGAGGTCGCGCTGCTGGACATGGGCGACTTCGCCGGCGGGCTGCTGAAGTACCTGCGCCGGAATCCCCTGCCCCGGCTCAGCCTGGGCGGCGGATTCGCCAAGCTCGCCAAGCTGGCGGCCGGGCACCTCGACCTGCACTCCGGGCGCAGCCAGGTGGACTTCGACTTCCTCGGCGACATGCTGGCCGAACTGGGCGGCGATGCGATCCTGGTGGCGCGGGCGCGCGGGGCCAACACCGCGGGCGAGATCCTGGGCCTGGCCGAGGCCGCGGGACTGCCGCTCGCCGACGCCGTTGCGGCGCGGGCCCGCGCCACGGCGCTCGGCGTGCTCGCGGGCGAAACCGGCGTCGAGGTCCTGGTGATCGACCGCCAGGGCAGGCTGGTCGGACGGGCCGATGTCTGAGCCCCGGCGGGTCCTGATCCTCGGCGGCACCGCCGAGGCGCGCGACCTGGCGCGGCGCCTGGCCGGGCGGCCGGCGCTGGAGGTCGTCACCTCGCTCGCCGGGGTGACCCGCAATCCGGAGCGGCCGCCGGGCCGGCTGCGGCGCGGCGGCTTCGGCGGCGCGGCCGGGCTGGAGGCCTACCTGCGGGACGAGGCCGTCGCCTGCCTGGTCGACGCCACCCATCCCTACGCCGAGCGGATCTCAGCCAACGCCGCGGCGGCGGCGGCCGCGGCCAAAGTGCCGCGCCTGCTGCTTTTGCGACCGCCCTGGGACGAAGAGCCGGGCGACCGCTGGCTCCGGGTCCGCGACCCGGAAGAAGCGGCACGACGGCTGCCGGATCTGGGACGCCGGATCTTCGTCAGCTCCGGCCGCCAGGGAATCTCCGCCTTCCGGGCGCTGACCGGACATTGGTTCCTGATCCGCCTGATCGACCCGCCGGAGGCGCCCCTGCCCCTGCCCGCCTACGAGGTCACGCCGGGGCGCGCGCCCTTCACCGTCGAGGAGGAAGCGGAACTGCTGCGCCGGCACCGTATCGAGGCGCTGATCAGCAAGAACAGCGGCGGCGCCATGACCTACGCCAAGATCGCCGCGGCGCGGCAACTCGGGCTGCCGGTGGTCATGCTGGACCGTCCCGCGCTGCCTGAGGGCCCGCGGGTCCCCGATTCGGCGGCGGCCGCGGACTGGCTGCTGCGGCAGTTGGCGACGGTCCGGTTATGACGCGCTCCGCCCGCCCTCGTCGTACTTTAAACTATTGAAAGAAAGCGGCCCCGGACCATCCGATGAGGAGTCTTCGGGTCAGGGAAGGTCCAAAGACGTTCGGGGGACCGCGGGTGCAGCCCCCCGAAGACACGCCCGGTCAAGCGAGGTCGCCAGCTTTCTCAATCGTCGTCGTCATCGTCGAAGAACCGCCCGGAGCCGCGGCGTCCGAGCGGGCCCCGGTCCCAGGGGCCGGTGATCGCGAAGGTGATGCCCGGGGTCTGGATGTTGACGAAGAGCCAGTCACCGTCGCGGGTGAAGGTGGCCCCCGCCCATTCCCGGCGGCGCTGATCGCCCGTCAGCCCGCCGATCGTCCGGTCGTCCGGGATGATGATGTTGTTCTCCGCGAAGGGGAAGAGATCGCCGTCCGTCGACAGGCCGACCAGCTGCTCGCCGCGGATGATGTTGCCCTGGCTGTCTCGGATTCCGCCGCCGTCTTCGCAGAGCAGAAGGCCGCCGCTCCGGGCCACGGTGATGTTGTCCGGGTTGTTGAGCGCGAAGGCGTCGACGGATTCGAAGATCAGGGTCAGCCGTTTCTTCCTGATGTCGTACTCCCAGACTTGGCCCTGGCGCGCCTCGCCGCCGTCGGTGGAGGTGAAGAAGACCGAGCCGCGGCTGTACCAGGCGCCTTCGCCGCGGGTGAAGAAGGCACCGCCCAGAGCCAGGCCCTGAGCCACCACGGGGTCTTGGCCCTGCGCCGGATCGGGATTGGCGATGTCGACCCACTCGCCGTCGAAGCTCTGGCCGATCTCGATCGGCCCGCCCTCCGGCAAGCCAAAGTCCTGCGCAAGCTGGTTCCGGCCGGCATTGCCGCCGTTCAGGTTGACCGGACCGTCGGAGCCCTTGATCCTGAGCATCTGCAGACGCCCGCCACGCTCCAGGTCGGAACGACGATTCGGGATGAAGCGGTAGAAGCCGGCGATACCCGAATCCTCCGTCTCGTAGACCTCGCCGGTGTCGGGATCGACGGCCACCGCTTCGTGGGAGAAACGGCCGGCGTCGCGGATCGGCTCGGCCGAGGCCGCGCCGCTGGCAGGCACCTCGAAGATGTAGCCGTGGCCGGGCGTGGTGGTTTCCTCGCACGTGATCCAGGAGCGCCTGAGCGGATTGGGGCCCCCCGCGCAGTTGCGGATCGTGCCGGTCAGGCTGGCCCAGTCCTCGGTCAGCTTGCCGCGACGGCGGTCGAAGATCAGATTCGTGGTGCCGCCGCTGGCGTCGTTGGCAAAGGTCGGCGTGTCTGCGATGCCGAAGGGGGTGCCGCCCGACTGCTCATGGTTGCGCACCAGGACCACCCGGCGGCGGCCGATCTCCCGCACCACGGCCATCCCGTCGTGAAGCCCAGGGGTCGGGCTGCCGTCGGCCATGGTGTCTCCGGTGATCCCGAACGACACGTATTCGAAGCCGCGCGGCAGCTTCAGCAGTGGCAGACCGGTGTTGGGGTCGAGGACCTCGACCAGCTCGCCGTAGTCGGGGCTGACCCGCCGGCCGCGGGCATCCGCCGGCTTGGCCAGGAAGGCCTGAAAGGCGACCGCCGGCGCGGAGAGGCCGGCGGCCACGACGGCACCGCCCTTGAGAATCGAGCGTCTGGAGAGGCCCGCTTCGCTGAGTGAATCCATCGCCGCCGGCGCGCCGGCGGAGTCTTCGGGTGACGACATCGGTGATCCCTCCTGGGAATATCTGTTGCAGCTCTTTTTGGATTGGTGTTCCCCGTAGCGCCGGGGGTTCCGCTGCAGACTAGGAAGGACCCATGACGTTAACCCTGCCCGAAGATGAAGCTTTCTTTCCAGGCGGGTTACACGAGAGTGAAGGGAGCGCGACAGGCGGCGGTTGTGCCTCTCGGCCCGTCATCGGGACAGAACGGGAGCGCCGAGCAATGCGGCGCGCGGCTCGCTTCGCTTTTTCATGACAAAGGCGCGTCAGGACCGGCGGCCGTGGCGGCAGACGTGGACGTGCTCGGGGTCGTAGAGCTTGGAGTCGGCGAAGCGCTGCTCGTCCAGCACCCGGCCGACCAGGATCAGGGCGGTGCGGGTGATCTTGGCGGCTCGGACCTTGGCGCGGATCTCGGCGAGGCTGCCGAGGATCACCTGCTGGTCGGGCCAGGAAGCGCGGTAGACCACGGCGACCGGACAGTCGGCGCCGTAGTGCGGCGTCAGGTCCTCGACGACCTGGCGCAGGTTGCGGACCGAGAGGTGGATTGCCAGGGTCGCGCCGCTGCGGCCGAGGCGCGCCAGTTCCTCGCCTTCCGGCATGGCCGAGGCCTTCATCGCGGTGCGGGTCAGGATCACGGTCTGGCTGACGCCGGGCAGGGTAAGCTCCTTGCCCAGGGCCGCCGCCGCCGCGGCATAGGCCGGCACGCCCGGGGTGATGTCGTAGGGGATGCCCAGCGCCTCCAGGCGCCGGATCTGCTCGGCAATGGCGCCGTAGAGCGAGGGGTCGCCGGAATGCACCCGGGCGATGATCTGCCCGGCGCGATAGGCGTCCTGCATTTCGGCGAGGATCTCCTCCAGGGTGAGCGGTGCCGAGTCGACCACCCGCGCGCCGGGCTTGGCGAAGCCGAGGATCTCGACCGGCACCAGGGAGCCGGCGTAAAGGACGAGGTCGGCCGCTTCGATCAGGCGCTTGCCGCGCAGGGTCAGCAGGTCGGGCGCGCCCGGTCCGGCGCCGATGAAGTGCACGGTCATGGCGGCGGGACCGCTGCTTCGACAGCCTCATGCTTCGACAGGCTCAGCATGAGGCCGCGTCCTTGGCCGCGTCCTGAGCCGCGCCTACGCGCGGCGCTTCGCGCTGAAGGGCGAGCCCCCCGCCCGCGCCGTAGCCGCGCGGCGTGTAGACCCAGAGTCCGCCGTCGCGGCGCGGCACACGCCGGGTCGCCGAGGAGCCGACCAGCACCAGGGTCAGCATGTCGACCTGCGCCGGTGTCAGGGCTGCCAGATCCACGACGGTCACCGTTTCGCCGGGGCGGCCGAGGCGCCGCGCCAGCACCACCGGCGTCTCGGCCGGGCGATGCTTCAGCAGGATGTCCCTTGCCCGTTCCAGCTGCCGTTGCCGGCGCTTCGAGACCGGGTTGTAGAGCGCGACCACGAAGTCGCCCTCGGCCGCGGCCGTCAGCCGCTTCTCGATGGCCGGCCAGGGGGTCATGAGGTCGGAGAGCGAGACCGTGCAGAAGTCGTGTCCCAGGGGTGCGCCGATCCGCGCCGCCGCGGCCTGGAGTGCCGAGAGGCCCGGCGAGACCTCGATCCGGACCCGCCGCCAGTCCGGCCGCTCGCAGGTCTCCAGGACCTCGAAGACCAGGCTCGCCATGGCATAGATCCCGGGGTCGCCCGAGGAGACCAGGGCCACCGTCCGGCCTTCGGCGGCCAGGGCCAGGGCATGGCGGACCCGCGCCTCCTCCTGCCCCAGGTCGAAGTCGTGGCGGGTCTTGCCCGCCACCGCAGGCCCGAGCAGGTCCAGGTAGAGCCGGTAGCCGACGAGATCGCTCGCCGCCGATACCGCGGCCCCGGCCTCGGGCGTGCGCCAGGCCTCCGCCCCCGGGCCGGTGCCGACCACCAGCAAGCGGCCCTGGGCGGCGCCGATCGAGTCCGGGTCCAAAGGCGCCGGCGCCCTCGCCAGCGCGCAGGTCGCCCGCGCCGACTTGACCTTGGGCAGGATCAAGGCCCCGGCCTCGCCGACCGCGGCCAGGGCCGCGCCTTCGGCGACGCCGTGGACCCCGACCTCGCGGAAGACCGCTTCCGACGGCCTGGCCAGGCGCGGGGTCTGCGCCTCCAGCGCCGCCGCGTCGAAGAAGCGGGCCGGCACACCGAGGTCTTCGGCCAGGGCGTGGACCGCCGCCTCGTCCGACTTGAGGTCGAGGGAGAAGACAGCGGCGACGGCCGCGGGCGCGAGCCCGGATTCTTTCAGGCGATCCCGCACGAGCGCGATCAGCTCCTCGGCCGCGCAGCCGCGCTCGCAGCCGACGCCGAGGGCGAGCGTGCCGGGATGATAGACGAGGCGCTCGGCGCTGCCCGGCTCGGCCCTTTCGGTGACGCGGATCTCCAGGGCGCCGTTCTGGTCGAACGGCAGTTCCGACGCGGAGAGCCAGTTCAGGTCATGCTTCGCCCCTCGACAAGCTCGGGATGAGGACGACGTCATCTCCTCGTTGGCCCGTGCCTGCTCAGCCTCGTCCTGAGCCGCGCGTAGGCGCCGTGGTTCGCGCTGAAGGGCGCGGCCTCCCGGCTGGCCCGGATCATCGACCCGCAGCCGGACCCGGGCACCATCGAGCAAGGCCGCCACGAAGGCCTTGGAGTCTTCCGGGTTCGCCAGCGCCCAGCCGGCCGGCGGCGCGTCCAGGGCGATGCCGAAGCGACGGTCGCCGGCCGTGGTGACCGCGGCTTCGATGCCGAGGGCGTCGGCAATCCGCCGGGCCAGATCGTTGGCGCCGTGGTGCCCGCCGAGCAATGGCGCCACCGCGCCGCCGTCCTCGGCCAGGGCGATGACCGGCGGCTCGGCCCGCTTGTCGGCGAGCGAGGGCGCCAGGGCGCGGATCAGGATCCCGGCGGCGCAGAGGCCGACGATCGGACGGCCCTCGGCGAAGAGGGCGCGCAGCGCCGCCGCCGTGTCGTCGAAGAGGAGGTCCGCGCCCTCGGCCCGCCCGCGGCGGCCGTGGACCTCGGTGCCGGGAAAACAAGGCTGCAGCCGGCGGGCCAAGGCCAGGCCCTGCGCGGTGAGCGCGACGAAGACGGTTGCGCTCACGACCAGGCCTCCCCGCGGCGGTGCAGCAGGATCATCGAGAAGTAGGGCGCGGCGTCGTCCGGCAACGAGGCCAGCGGCAGGACCCGCTGGCTCGCCATGGTCGCGTGCTCGATGTAGCGGGCACCCTCCAGCACGCCCAGGGCGCGCAGGACCCGGCGCACCTTGGGCAGGTGCCGGCCGACCTTGATGATCGCCGCCGCCTCCGCCCCCTCCAGGCGCGCCCGCAGCGCCGCCTCGTCGAGCGGCGCCGGGACCACGGTCAGGACGTCGTTGCGCGCCGCCAGGGGCGCGCCGAGGGCCGCCGCGCAGGCGGTCAGGGAGGAGACGCCGGGCACCACCTCGACCGGGTAGCGCTCGGCCATGCGGCCGAAGAGGTACATGAAGGAGCCGTAGAAGAAGGGATCGCCCTCGCAGAGCACGGCGACGTCGCGGCCGGCCTCCAGCTGCCGGCCCAGGTTTTCCGCCGCGCCGTCGTAGATGTCGTCCTTTGGGAAGGCGGCATCGTGGATCGGCATGCGGATGGCGATCTCCTCCTGGCGGCCGTCCAGGTGCGGCGCTGCGATGCGCCGGGCCAGGCTGTCGCCCGTCTCCGGCGCCGGATAGGCGACCACGGCGGCCCCCCGCAGGACGCGCAATGCCTTCAGGGTGATCAGCTCGGGATCGCCCGGGCCGATGCCCAGGCCGTAGAGTCGCCCGGTCATGACTTCGCCGCCGCGAACTGGGTGACCGGCATCAGGGGCCGCCAGCCGAGGAAGCCGCCGACCGGCTCGGCCCGCGACACCGCGATCCGGGTCAGCGCGCCGCCGATCTCCTGGCGCCAGCGCAGCAGCGCCGCCTCGCCCTCCAGGGTGACGACGTTGGCGACCAGGCGGCCGCCGGGGCGCAGCGCCGCCCAGCAGGCCTCGAAGACGCCCGGGACCGTGGCGCCGCCGCCGATGAAGACCGCGTCCGGCGGTTCGAGCTCGGCCAGGGCCGCCGGCGCCTCGCCCGCGACGACCGCGAGCCGCGGCACGCCCAGGGCCTGGGCGTTCTCTGCGATCAGGGCCATGCGGTCCGAGCGCCGTTCCAGGGCGACGGCCTCGGCCCGCGGCGCCGCGCGCAGCCATTCGACGGCGATCGAGCCGCAGCCGGCGCCGACGTCCCAGAGCCGCTGGCCCTGGACCGGTGCCAGCGCGGCCAGGGTCGCGGCGCGGACCTCGCGCTTGGTCAGCTGGCCGTCGTGGCGGAAGGCCGCGTCCGGCAGCCCGGGCGTGCGCGGCAGCAGCGGCGTGCCCGGCTCGGCGCGGCAGTCCACGGCGATGCTGTTCAACTCGGCGACCGGGTCATCGGGCCAGTCCTCGGCGGTCGAAGACCGCAGGCTCTCCTTGGCGCCGCCGAGGTGCTCCAGCACCGTCACCTCGCTGCGGCCGTAGCGGCGTTCGCGCAGCAGGGCGGCGACGGCGGCCGGGCTCTCGGACCCGGCGCTGAGGATCAGCAGACGCGCGCCGGGCTGGATGAAGGACTGCAGCGCCGCGACCGGGCGGCCGTGGACGGTCAGGGTCTCGACGTCCGGCAGGCTCCAGCCCAGGCGCGCGCAGGCCAGGCTGAAGGCCGAAGGCGACGGCAGGATCGCGACCTCCTCGATGGGGAAGCGCTGCAGCAGCATGCGGCCGACGCCGAAGCAGAGCGGGTCGCCGGTCGCCAGGACGCAGACCCGCCGCGGCTTGTGAGCCGCGATCTCGTCGAAGGCGGCGCGCAGCGGCTTCGGCCAGACGATCCGCCGGCGGCCGTCCTCCGGCACCATGGCCAGGTGGCGCTCGCCGCCGACCAGGACCTCAGCCCCCTCGACCAGGGCCCGGGCGGCGGCGGAGAGGCCGTCGAGCCCGTCTTCACCGATCCCGACGATGGACAGCCAGGGGGTCACGGGCGCGCCCTCACCCCGCGGCGAGGGCGTTGACCCCCGCCGCCGCCAGGGCCGAGCCGCCGCGCCGACCGCGCAGGGTCAGGAAAGGCAGGTCCAGGGCCGCCTGCGCCAGAGCCTCCTTGGACTCGGCGGCGCCGACGAAGCCGACCGGAAAGCCGAGAATGACCGCCGGCCTGGGCGCGCCCTCTTGCAGCCGCTCGAGCAGGCTGAAGAGCGCGGTCGGCGCGTTGCCGATGGCCACGACCGCGCCGGTCAGATGGTCGTCCCAGAGCTCGACCGCGGCGGCCGAGCGGGTCGTGCCCCGCTCCAGAGCCAGGGCCGGCACCCGCGGGTCGCCCAGGGTGCAGAGCACCGCGTTGTCCCGGCGCAGGCGCGCCCGGGTCACGCCCTCGGCGACCATGCGGCAGTCCGCCAGGACCGGCGCCCCATCTTCGAGCGCCTTGCGGCCCACCTCCGCGACCGGCCCGCCCCAGGCCAGGTCCTCCAGAATGTCCGGCATGCCGCAGGCATGGACCAGGCGCCGCGCCAGCGGCCGCAGGGGCTCGGGCAGGCGCGTCAGGTCCGCCTCGGCCTCGACGATGGCGAAGGAGCGGCGCGTGATCTCCTCCGGGTCGCGCAGGTAATCGAAGGGCGCGGGCTTGCCGCTGGTGCTCTTGTCCGAGGCCGGTGTTCGACCCCCACCCCGGCCCTCCCCCATCGAGGGGGAGGGGGCTTGGCCGTGCGCGGCCGCTGCGCCCCTCCCCCCTTGATGGGGGGAGGTCGGGAGGGGGGTGACGCGCGATCTCTCGGACATAGCGCTTCAGCCCGCCGCCTTCTTCATGGAGCGCGGCCCGTGCGGATGGTTGGCGTGGGGATAGGGATGGTGGTGATGGTCGTGGTCGTGCCCGTGCCTGTGACTGTGACTGTGGTCGTGAGCATGGTGATGATGATGGCCGGCCGCCTCGTCCGCGTCGGTGCCGATGCCTTCGACGTGGTGGTGGTGGCTTTCCTGCGGCAGGCCGACCTCGGCCTCGAAGCCCAGGACCTGGGCCCGGTACTTGCAGAGCTTGCAGTTCATGACGTTCTCGCCGGTCAGGATCTCCCCGACCCGCTCGGCGAAGGCGTCCAGGACGGCCGGATGGTCGTTGAGGTAGGAGGCCTTGCGGAACTCGATCTCCGGATGCCGGGCGGCCACCCTGTCCGTGGCGTCGTAGATCCGCTTCACCAGGACCCCGGTGAAAAGGAAGTAGGGGAAGACGACGATCCGCCGATAGCCCAGCTTGGCGGCGTGCTCCAGGCCCGGCTCGACCAGCGGGAAGGTCACGCCGGAATAGGCGGTCTCGCCCCAACCGAAGCCGAAGCCTTCCCAGAGCAGCCGCATGACCTTGGTCACGTTGGAGTTGGCGTCGGGGTCCGAGGCACCGCGCCCGACCACGCAGAGCAGGGTCTCGTGCAGGGGGACGTCTTCGCCGGCCGATTCCAGGGCGGCGCGGACCCGGTCGCCGGCGGCGCGCAGCAGCAGCGGGTCGACGGCCAGCTCGCGGCCGTAGTCGATCTGCAGGCCGGGGTGCTGGGCCTGATAGGTGTTGAGCACCGAGGGGATGTCGTTCTTGGCGTGGCCCGCGGCGAAGAGCATGCCGGGCACCGCCAGGATCCGGCTGCAGCCGCGCGCGCGCAGCTTGTCCAGGCCGTCGCGGATGACCGGCCGCGCGAACTCCAGAAAGCCGCTTTCCACGTCGTACTGCGGCAGCCGCGCCTCGATGCCGCGCGCGACGCTGTCGAACTCCCGAATCGCGTCGGGATCGCGGCTGCCGTGGCCGCAAACCATCACGCCGATCTTGTCCATCTGCTTCGAGTCCCTCCCGTCAGACCGCCCTTTTCGGCCGCCAAGTTACGGCGGCGCCCCGGCCCCCACAAGGCCGCAGAAGGACCCGGGAAAGATCGCCGAGAGCAACGTTGACCCGGCTTCCGGCGCCGCTCACTCTGCGCCCTATGCTGCTGGCTGACACCCTGGGCCTGCCCTTCGGCGGCGACCTCGCGATGATTCTCCTCGTCGCCCTGGCGCTCGACGCGATCCTGGGCGACCCGCCCTGGCTTTACCGCGCCGTCCCGCATCCCGTGGCGCTGCTCGGCCGGGTGATCGACTGGGCCGATACCCGCTTCAACCGCGAGGCCGGCCGGCGCGCGGAGCGCTTCCAGAGCGGCCTGCTGGCCACTCTGGCGGTCGCCTGTGGCGCCTTCGGGCTGGGCTGGGTCCTGTCGCTGCTGCTCGGCGGGATCGGCGGCGGCTGGCTGCTCGAAGCCATCCTGGCCAGCACCCTGATCGCCTTCCGCTCGCTGTTCGACCACGCCCGCGCGGTCGCCGCCGCGCTGGCCCGCGGCCTGGCCGACGGCCGCGCCGCCGTGGCGCACATCGTCGGCCGCGACCCCGAGAGCCTGGACGAGCCCGGTGTCGCCCGGGCGGCGGTCGAGAGCCTGGCCGAGAACTTCTCCGACGGCGTGGTGGCCCCGGCCTTCTGGTACCTGCTGCTCGGCCTGCCGGGACTCTGCGCCTACAAGGCGGTGAACACGCTGGACTCCATGATCGGCCACCGGACCCCGCGCCACGAATCCTTCGGCAAGACGGCGGCCCGCCTCGACGACGCCGTGAACTACCTCCCGGCGCGGCTGAGCGGCCTGATCCTGGTCCTGGCCGCGGTCTTCCAGAAGGATGCCGACGCCGGCCGGGCCTGGCAGACCCTGCTGCGCGACGCGCCGAAGCACCGCTCCGTCAACGCCGGCTGGCAGGAGGCGGCGGTCGCCGGCGCCCTCGGCTTCGCCCTGGCAGGCCCGCGGCGCTACGGCCGCCAGACGGTCGAGGACGCCTGGATGGGCGACGGCCGCAGCGCGCTGACCGCCCAGGACGTCAACGCCGCCCTCGCCCTCTACCTGCGCGCCGGCGCGGTGCTGGCTGTCATGGTGCTGATGACCGCGGTTTGAGGTTTGGTGCCGGCCTGCGGAGTTCGGAGATTCACCCCCACCCCTGCAAACGAGCGCCAAGAGCCCTGCATGAAGCGCTCCCTACTCCGGCAGGCGGTGGATCGCGTAGAGCAGCTTGAGCGGATCGCTCGGCGTGGCCTTGGCACCGAAGGCGTTGTTGAAGATCTGCACGATCCGGCCCGAGCGGTAGAGGCGGCTCAGAGTACGGTCGACCAGCAGCCTGAAGTCGTCGTCCCCGCGGCGCAGCGCCAGGGCGTAGGGCTCGTTGGTGAAGTGGCGGTCGGACAGCCGCAGCTTCTCCGGCGCCGCGCTGCCCGCGGCGAGGTAGATCAGGATCGCCTGGTCGGCGAAGTAGGCCGAGATATCGCCGGCCTCCAGCTTGGCCAGGCCGTCGGCGTGATCCGCGACCGGCACGACCTCCGCGGCCAGCGAGAGGCCCTTCAGGGTGTTCATCAGCGCGGTCTCGGTCGTCGTGCCGTCGCGCACGCCGACTTTCTTGCCGGCCAGTTCCTCGAAGGTCTTGGGACCACCGGCCTGGTAGAGCACGCTGGCGCCGTCGGCGAAGGTGAAGATCGAGAAGTCGACCAGTTCGCGGCGCGAAAGCGTCACCGAGGTCGGGCCGCAGAGGATGTCGATCCTGCCCTCCTGCACGGCGGCGAAGCGGTTCTCGGCCGTCACCGGGACGTAGGTCACCCGGATGCTGTCCAGACCCAGCGCCGCCTTCAGGTCGGCCGCGACCTGGCGGCAGAGGTCGACGGCGTAGCCCGAGGCCTCACCCAGGGCGTCCCTGTAGGAGAAGGGCGCCGCGTCCTCGCGATAGCCGATCTTGAATTCGCCCGAGTCGCGGACCCGCTCCAAGGTCTGCGCCGTCGCCGGCGACGACAGACAAACAACGGTGAGAATAGCCAGGACGAACAGCGGTTTCATGCGATGCCTCCCTCGTGCCGAGCAGACAGCGTAACCGGAAAGGCATAGGAGGTGTCAGATCTTTCCGCTGCGGCCTCGAGCTTCCGCGACAAGGGCTCCGCACGCGGTCATCGCGATCCGAGGGCGTCGCTGACTATCGCCCGGAGATTTTGAGCAGAGCCTCCAGATCCAAGTTTTCTTCCAGGTGGTCCGCCAGCTTGTCCAGCACGCGCTCGATCCCGGCCTCGTAGGCCAGGCCGCTCTCGGCGCGGGCCTTGAGGCGGGCGAGGAAGACCCGGCGAAAGCCGTCGGCGGCGAAGAGGCCGTGGAGGTAGCAGCCGGCGACCTTGCCGTCGGCCGAGACCGCGCCGTCATCCTGGTTGCCGAGGCGCAGCAGCGGCCGCGCCAGAGCCGGGCCGCGGGTGATCCCGATGTGCATCTCGTAGCCGCGCACCGCCGCGCCGCTGGCGATCTCCACGCCCTCGACCTCGATCAGGGTCTTGTCCCCGGCGAGTTCGGTCTCCAGGTCGAGCAGGCCCAGGCCCTCGGCCTCACCCGGCGGGCCTTCGATGCCCTCGGGGTCGCGGATCCGGCGGCCGAGCATCTGGTAGCCGCCGCAGAGGCCCAGCACCTGGCCGCCGCGCCGCAGGTGCGCGGTCAGGTCCAGGTCCCAGCCCTCGCGGCGCAGGACCGCGAGGTCCGCCAGGGTCGCCTTGGAGCCCGGCAGCACGACCAGGTCGGCGTCGCCCGGCAGGGCGCGACCCGGCGCGACGAAGTCGACGGCGACGTCGGGCTCGGCGATGAGGGGATCGAGGTCGTCGAAGTTGGCGATGCGCGACAGGACCGGCACCGTCACTTTGATGGCACCTGGACCGCTCGCGCCGCCGCGCTGCACCGCGACCGCGTCCT
Organism: Kiloniellales bacterium; assembly: GCA_022361275.1. Taxonomy (GTDB): domain Bacteria; phylum Pseudomonadota; class Alphaproteobacteria; order Kiloniellales; family JAKSBE01; genus JAKSBE01. Next base: position 6,500 of record JAKSBE010000559.1, on the reverse strand, counting down.
CGGCCGGCAGGCGTCCGGCCTCGGCGAACCAGGGCACCACGCCCAGGCTCTCCAAGCCCGTTTCCCGAGTGATGACCTCCAGGCCCGAGTCGAAGAGCGAGACGTCGCCTCGGAACTTGTTGACGATGTAGCCCACCAGGCGCGCCCGCTCCGCCGGGGGGAGCAGGATCCAGGTGCCGACCAGGCTGGCGATGACGCCGCCGCGGTCGATGTCGCCGACCAGCACCACCGGCAGGCCGGCGGCTTCGGCGAAGCCCATGTTGGCGATGTCCCCCTCGCGCAGGTTGACCTCGGCCGGGCTGCCGGCGCCCTCGACCAGCACCAGTTCGGCCTCGCCGGACATCCGGTGGAAGGATTCGAGAACCTTGGGCAGGAGCTCCGGCTTGAGCGCCTGGTAGTCGCGCGCCTTGGCCTTGCCCCAGACCTTGCCCTGGACCACGACCTGGGCGCCGACCTCGCTTTGGGGCTTGAGCAGCACCGGGTTCATGTCGACCGCCGGCAATACCCCGCAGGCCCGCGCCTGCAGCGCCTGGGCCCGGCCGATCTCGCCGCCTTCGGCCGTCACCGCCGCGTTGTTGGACATGTTCTGCGGCTTGAAGGGCCGCACCGCGAGGCCGCGCCGGGTGTAGGCCCGGCAGAGCCCGGCGACCAGCAGCGACTTGCCGACGTCCGAGCCGGTGCCCTGCAGCATCACGGCCGGCGTTGTCGTCAAAACTCGATGCCTTTCTGCGCCTTGACGTTCTGCTCCCGGAAGGGGTGCTTGACCTGAGTCATCTCGGTCACCAGGTCGGCGGCCTCGATCAACTCCGGCTTGGCGTTGCGGCCGGTGACCACGACGTGGAGCATCGGTGGCTTCGCCTTCAGCACCGCGACCACCTCGTCCAGCGGCAGGTGGTCGTAGCGCAGCGGGATGTTGAGCTCGTCGAAGAGCAGCAGGTCGAACCTGGGCTGCGGGCCGCGGCAGGCCTCGATCAGTTCCTGCGACTTGGCCCAGGCGGCCTCGGCGGCGCGGATGTCGCGGGCCCGGTCCTGGGTGTCCCAGGAGAAGCCCTCGCCCATGGTGTGGACCTCGACCTGGTCGGCGAAGCGCTCCAGGGCGTGGCGCTCGCCGGTCTCCCACTTGCCTTTGACGAACTGCACGATGCCCACACGCAGGCCGTTGCCCAGTGCCCGGAAGACCAGGCCGAAAGCCGCCGTCGACTTGCCCTTGCCCTTGCCGGTGTGGACGATCAGCAGGCCCTTCTCGACGGTCTTGTCGGCCAGCATCCTGTCCCGCGCCGCCTTGCGCTTGCGCGCCTTCTCGTTCGCCCGGGCGTTGATCTCGTCTTGGGTCAGGTCGTCGGTCATCGGTCGGGTTCCACCCTTCTAGGCCGGAGCTATCACCCCCACCCCGGCCCTCCCCCGTCAAGGGGGAGGGAGTCGCGGCGACGCCAACTCTAGTCCCCTCCCCCCTTGCGGGGGAGGGTTAGGGTGGGGGGGGAAACACCATCGCCAGCCGCCAAAGCCTCCAAACGCCCGCGCGCCGAGTTCGACCTCGGACGCCAGAGGCCGCGCTCCTGGGCCTCGATCAGACGCGCCGCGATCTCGCCGAGGGCCGCCGGGTTGTTCGCCGCCAGGAAGCCGCGCACCTCGTCGTCCTCCAGGTAGGCCTCGTAGACCGCGTCGAAGTGGTGGTCGCCGACCGCCCGCGCCGTGGCCGCGAAGGCGAAGAGGTAGTCGACGGTCGCCGCCATCTCGAAGGCGCCCTTGTAGCCGTGGCGCATGACCCCGCGGATCCACTTGGGATTGACCACCCGGGCGCGGACCACCCGGGCGATCTCCTCCTCCAGGCGGCGCACCCTGGGGCTCTCCGGGCGCGAGTGGTCGTTGTGGTAGACCACCGGCGCCTCCCCGCTCAGGTGCCGCACCGAGACCGCCAGGCCGCCCTCGAACTGGTAGTAGTCATCGGAGTCGAGCAGGTCGTGCTCGCGGTTGTCCTGGTTGTGGACCACGGCCTCGACACCTGCCAGACGCCGCTCGAAGAGCGCGTGCTCGGCCCGCCCCGCCGCCCCGTCGCCGTAGGCATAGCCGCCCCAGGCGACGTAGGCCCGCGCCAGGTCGCCCTCGTCGCGCCAGCCCCGCTCGTCGATCAGGGCCTGCAGGCCGGCGCCGTAGGCGCCCGGCTTGGCGCCGAAGACCCGGCAGGCGGCGCGGCGCCGGGCCACCGCCTCGGCCTCGCCCTGGGCGCACAGCGCGACGACATCCCGGGCCACCCGCGCCGCCAGAGGATTCTCGGCCTCCGGCTCGTCGAGCGCAGCGACGGCGCGGGTCGCCGAGTCGAGGAGATCGACCTGGGCCGGAAAGGCGTCGCGGAAGAAACCCGAGATCCGGAAAGTCACGTCGACCCGCGGCCGCCCGAGGACCGAGACCGGCAGCACCTCGAAACCGATCACCCGGCCCGAGGCCTGCTCCCACTGCGGTCTCACGCCCAGGAGCGCCAGGGCCTGGGCGATGTCGTCGCCGCCGGTCCGCATGTTGGCCGTGCCCCAGGCGGAGAGTGCCAGGGCCCTTGGCCATTCGCCCTGCTCCTGGCGATGGCGCTCGACCAGGCGGCCGGCCGAGGCCCAGCCCAATTGCCAGGCCGCCGGGGTCGGCACCGTGCGGGTGTCGACCGAATAGAAATTGCGGCCGGTTGGCAGCACGTCGGGTCGGCCGCGGGTCGGCGCGCCCGAGGGCCCCGGCGCGACGAAGCGGCCGTCGAGGCCGGTCAGCAGGCTTTCGATCTCGGCCGGCCCGCAGGCTTCCACACGGGGGCGGAGATCCTGCGCGACGGTCTGGAGCACGGCGGCGGTCCGCGTCCAGGCGCCCCCCGGCCGTCGCCGGCCGGCGACCAGCGCCTGGGCCAGGAGCTCCAAACGCTCCACCGTGTCGCCGTTCGTGCGCCAGGCGCCTTCGCCCTGCAACGCCTCGGGCTTCGGTCCGGACCAGGCCGCGCCCAGTTCACAGTCGAGGGGATCGAAGTCCCCCAGTCCCCCCAGGCCCCCCAGTCCGAGGTCCGCGGCCAGCGCGCGGATCAGCGAGGCGCCGCCGCCGTTGCCGTCGCCGCGCGGCAAGCGGGCCAGGGCGACCAACAGGTCGGTGAGCCGATCGTCTTGCGGCGAGACGCCGTAGACGTGCAGACCGTCGCGGATCTGCAGCTCCTTGAGCTCGCAGAGGTGATTGTCGAGCTTGCCCAGAGCTGCCGCCTCATCGTCCTCGGGCACGATGCCGCAGTCGACATCGAGCCCGATGCGCTGGCTCAGCTCCAGGATCTCGCGGCTCAGGAGCTTGAGGCGCCGCGGGTCGACGCCCGCCGCCTCGTAGTACTCGTCGACCAGGCGCTCCAGTTCGGCCAAGGGGCCATAGCTCTCGGCCCGGGTCAGCGGCGGCGTCAGGTGATCCAGGATCACCGCCTGGGCCCGGCGCTTGGCCTGACTGCCCTCGCCCGGATCGTTGACGATGAAGGGGTAGAGGTGCGGCAGCGGGCCCAAGGCGGCTTCCGGATAGCAGCTCCGGGAGAGCGCCAGGGCCTTGCCGGGCAGCCATTCCAGGTTGCCGTGCTTGCCCAGATGCACCACGGCCTGGACCCCGGCGACTTCGCGCAGCCAGGCGTAGAAGGCGAAGTAGCCGTGCGGCGGCACCAGGTCCGGGTCATGGTAGGTCGCGGCCGGGTCGATGTTGTAGCCGCGGGCCGGCTGCAGCCCGACGAAGACTTGGCCCAGACGCAGGACCGGCAAAGCGAAACCGCCGCAGTCCGGTGCGCGGCGGAGATAGAAGGGGTCGCGCTCGAGCGGGCCCCAGCGCGCCACGACCGCCGCCCGCAGGTCCGGCGGCAGGCGGCCGAAGAAGCGCTCGTAGTCCGGGCGCGACAGCTCCTCCGTCACCGCTCGGCCTGCGATGCCGGCGTTGGTCGGGCCGGCTTGCAAGGCCTCGACCAGCGCATTGCCGTCCGCCGGGACGTCGTCGACCGCGTAGCCGGCGGCGGCCAGCGCGCGCAGCACCTCGACCGCGCCGGCCGGCGTGTCGAGGCCGACGCCGTTGCCGATGCGGCCGTCGCGGTTGGGGTAGTTGGCCAGCACCAGGGCGAGGCGCCGCCCGGCCGGCGGTGTCTGCCGCAAGTTCAGCCAATTCGCCGCCAGCTTTGCGACGAAGGCCACCCGGTCGGGGACCTGCGCGTAGGTGACGACCGAGGTCTCGGTCAGCGGGTCGTAGCGCGCCTCGGCCTTGAAGGAGACGGCACGCGAGAGGATACGGCCGTCGACCTCGGGCAGGGCCACGTTCATGGCGATGTCGCGGGCCGAGAGACCCTGCGTGCCATCCCGCCAAGCGTCGAGGTTCCCGCCCGAGAAGACCACTTGCAGCACCGGGCCGTCGGTGCCGTCGAAGGGCGTCTCGCCCCGTTCCCGACCCGGCCGTCCGACCGCGAAGCCGGTGGCGTTGAGCACCAGCCCGGCGCCGGCCTCGGCGAGGAGCTGGGCGACGATCTCCGCCGAGACCGGCTCCTTGAGGCTGGCGCAGTAGATCGGCAGGGGCGCGACGCCCTCGGCCAGCAGCGCCTCGGCCAGGGCGTCCACCGGCGCCGTGGTCCCGGCCTGCAGCAAGGCCCGGTAGAAGACGACGGCGGCCACGGGCCGCGCAGCGTCGCAGGCGGCGTCGAGGGGATCCGTCGAGAGGGCCGGCGGACGATAGATGCCGGCGCGCGGCAGAGGCCGGGGTTCCTGCCAGTCGATCTCGCGCCCGAGCAGGCTCGCGGCATAGGCCAGGAAGTCGCGGGCGTTGTCGGGCCCGCCCTGCACGCCGTACTGCCAGAGCCGATGGCAGGCCTCGGCCGCGAGGCTCGAGCGCCGGGCCAGCTCGGCATCGGGCTGGTCGTCGCCGGGCAGCAGGGCCAGGAGAATGCCGGCCTCGCCGCAGGCCGCCTCCAGTTGCTCGACGCCATAGGGCCAGTACCCGACGCCGCCCAGCAGGCGGACGACCACCAGCCGCGCCTTGGCGATCACCGTCTCGACGTAGAGGTCGACCGAGAAGTTGTGCACGAGCTGCATGAGGTTGGCCAGGCGCAGGCTGGGAAAGTCGTCGCCGAAGCCGGCCCGGGCCACGGAGAGGCTGGCCAGCTCGGTGTCGGCGGCGGAGAGCACCACGATCTCGCCCGGGCTCTGGCCCAGGTCGACCGGCTCGGAGCCGTCCGCGATGACGCCGGGCTGTGCCTGCAGCAGGTGCATCTCAGTCCTTGCCTCCCGCGCTCAGGGCGAGCACCAGGGTTTCGTCCTCATGCTGAGCCTGTCGAAGCATGAGCTTCGACCGGAGGTCGAAACGGCCGAGACCCGGGGCTCGCCCTTCAGCGCGAAGCGCGGCGCCTGCGCGCGGCTCAGGACGAGGCAGCCAGATCGGCGCGCGCGCCAACATCACGCCCTCAGCGCCGCAGCGATCCCCGCCTGGTCGAGGTCGGCGCGGCCGATGAAGACCAGGCGCGTGGCGCGGGGCTCGCTCGGCGCCCAGTCGCGGTCGTAGTAGCTCTGGAAGCGGCCGCCCACGCCCTGGACCACCAGGCGCATGCCCTTGCCGGCGACGGCGGCGAAGCCCTTGACCCGGAAGATGTCGTGTTCGGCGACCAGATCCTTGAGCCGCGCCAGCAGGGCGGCGGGATCGGCGAGCTCGCCCAGCTCGAGCGCGAAGCTGGCGAAGTCGTCGTGGTCGTGCTCGTCGCCGCCGTCGTGGTGCGAGGGCCGGGACTCGAGGTCGTCCTCCGCGGCCGCGCCCAGGCCCAGCAGGACGCCGGCCTCGATGCCGCCGTGGCGCGCGGGCAGCACCTTGACCTCCGGGCGCAGACGAGTCGTCACCTCGCCCTCGACGGCGCCCATCCGGCCAGCGGGCAGAAGGTCGGTCTTGTTCAGCACCACGAGGTCGGCCGAGCCGAGTTGCTCCTCGAAGAGCTCCTCCAGAGGGCTCTCGTGGTCCAGCGCCTCGTCGGCTTCGCGCTGGGCCTGGAGCGCCTCGGGATCGGCGGCGAAGCGGCCGGCGGCCACGGCCGGCGCGTCGACCACGGCGATCACGCCGTCGACCGTCACCCGGTTGCGGATGTCGGGCCAGTTGAAGGCCTTGATCAGGGGCTTGGGCAGGGCGAGGCCCGAGGTCTCGATGACGATGTGGTCCGGCGGCTCCGGCCGTTCCAGGATCTTCTCCATGGTCGGCAGGAAGTCGTCGGCCACGGTGCAGCAGATGCAGCCGTTGGCCAGCTCCATCACGTCGTCCTCGGCGCAGCCCTCGATGCCGCAGCCCTTGACGATCTCGCCGTCGACGCCCAGGTCGCCGAACTCGTTGATGATCAGGGCCAGGCGCTTGCCCTGCGCGGTCTGCAGCAGGTGCCGGATCATGCTGGTCTTGCCGGCGCCGAGGAAACCGGTGATCACGGTCGCGGGGATCTTGCTGTGTCGGGGCATGGCGGTTCCTTATAGTGCGGGGGCTTGAGGGCTAACGCGGGG
>JAKSBE010000569.1 GCA_022361275.1 Kiloniellales bacterium | reverse complement strand
TCCCCGCGCGTGCGGGGGAACCGCACGGGAGGGAAAAGATTATAATGCGGTGGCGGGTCTATCCCCGCGCGTGCGGGGGAACCCGGGCAGCGGTTCGGCAGAGAGACCGAGACGTGGGTCTATCCCCGCGCGTGCGGGGGAACCCCCGAGCCGCCTTGTGCGCCGCCGTCTTATCCGGGTCTATCCCCGCGCGTGCGGGGGAACCGATCTCGAAGGCACCGCTACCGATCGCATCGGGGGTCTATCCCCGCGCGTGCGGGGGAACCGCATCCTGTAAGTAGATGGATAGCGTCTGTAAGGGTCTATCCCCGCGCGTGCGGGGGAACCGGATCTGGCGCCGCGTCGTCCGGCTCCTGGTAGGGTCTATCCCCGCGCGTGCGGGGGAACCGGGAAGGGCTCGACGTCGCCGGCGCCGGCGTCGGGTCTATCCCCGCGCGTGCGGGGGAACCAGCTCGGCCGTGGCTAGCTCAATGACCCAGCGCGGTCTATCCCCGCGCGTGCGGGGGAACCTCTTGCAGCCAAGGCGTTGACATAGCTTGATATACGATGTCCAAGAGCAGCGGAAGGGCCTGGTCCTGCGATTCCGCATCCGGCGGCGGGCGGCGCCCCTAGCGGCGTCGCCTCCGGGGATAGCCCGCTTGGCGCAACAGGTAGCGCATCACGCCTTCGACCGCCACCTGGTCGCAGCCCTTGGCCAGGCAGGGCTCGACCGAGGGCCGGGGTCGTCGTGACGGCGCTGAGGCGGCGGAGTGGCGCGCGGCAGGCGGCGCCCCCGCGCCACGCGTGCCGGCAGGGTCCCGCCCGGGACGGGCGCTCACGACCCCGCGCCGGCCAGCGTCACCGGAACCCCCTGCATGATGGCGTTGCTGACGGTCGAGGTCGCCTGCGCCTGGTCGATCACCGCCACGACCGATGGCCAGGGCCAGAAACTCGCCGCCGTTGAAGCCGAGGCCCAGGCCGCCCGTACAGCCGAGGGCGGCCCCGGTCCCCTTGATCCCCCTCCAGGTCACGGAAATCTGGGGCATCGCTCCCCTCCCCCGCGCCGGCTTGCCGCAGAACCGACAGACAGCTTGCCTTGACCTTCCCCCTGGCGGAAGCCGTAAAACCGACCCCGATGAACGTGAGCGACGAAGGGCCGCGATGACCCTCTGCGGACAGCCGGAGCGGCGATGAAGCTGGCGCGCTGGCAGACGGCGTCGCTCGGCTTCGGTCTGGTCCTGGTGATCGCCGCCGCCGTGACCCTGCTGCGGGATCGGGAACCGGCCGCGGCGTCCCTCCTGTCCCCGGACGACGCCGCGGTGGTGGCCCTCGGCCAAGAGGTCTACGCCGCGCACTGCGCGGCCTGCCACGGTGCCGAGTTGGAGGGCCAGCCCAACTGGCGCGCGCGGCGCCCCGACGGCCTGCTGCCCGCCCCGCCGCACGACGCCAGCGGCCACACCTGGCACCATCCCGGCGACCATCTGATCCGGCTGACCAAGTACGGGCCGCAAATCTTCGCCGGCCCCGGCTACCGGAGCGAGATGCCGGCCTTCGACGGCATCCTGAGCGACGCCGAGATCGTCGCCGTCCTGTCCTTCATCAAGAGCACCTGGCCGCCCGAGATCCGCCGGCGACACGACGACCTCGAGGCCCGCGCCGCCGGGCCGTGAGGCCGGCACGCCACCGCGCACCGTCGGGCCCCGGCCGGCCGCGCTGGCGCCGAGGCTTGGGGTCGCGGCGGCAAATCCGCGACCTCTGCTTCCGGCGGCGCGGACAGGTGACCGCGGACGGTCGCAGGGTCTTCCGCGGCATCGCTCCGAACTGCGCGCCTGCGCCCGCCCCCTTCTGCCGCCGAAAACCCGGGCAAGTGGATGCCGCCCTGCCACGTGCCGGCGCACCAGGCCGCGGGCATGGCGACCTGGATCGAGGTCGGAACGTGAGCGCCCGGGACGGACTGTCCGAGCGCTTCACCGGCAACCTCCCCGGCGCCGCCCCGGGCGTCGCCGCCGTTCCGGGGCAAGGCGCTGGGTTTCGGGATGAGAGCCTGCGCCTAGATCAGGCTGCGCTTGACCGGACTCAATTAAGCGCAGCCTGACCAATTTTATAGGGCCAGAACAGCTTATCCGCGTTCAAGTGAACGCGGGCTGCTCTAGACGAATTGCGCCCATATGCTACCAGCAAACATGCCGGCAAGCCCGATGAGCAAAAGCCTGCACATCAATCGAAACGGTCGCTTCAACTCGTCGGGTAGTTGGCTGAAATCCACATCCGGGTGCGTGCGCCTTGCGAGCACGTCAAAGGTACAAGCGAAGCCGTAGTTCGTCGCGCGCATCCCCTGGTACAGATAGTGATCGATGACGACGGGTCGACCGATCGTGATTTCGTCCATACGGGCGATCTCACGGCGGTGAAGGGCGACCAAAACCATCAAGGTCGCGATGCTACCAATCGTGACGACAAAGACCGCAACAAACAGATAACCTATCACGACATCCGGATCGCCCATCACCGAACCTCGCTATTGGGGACTGACTTGATAGCTCCGTTCATACACAAGCTCACACGCTTTTTCGAAGAAAAGACTGCCTGCCATATTGAGGCTGCCTCAGCCGACTGGAACATCGAGTTGATCGAGACGGTGCTCAATCCACTCATTAAGAAGATCCGCATTCCACGTGGTACGGTCTACGCGATACGCCGCGGACGCGGTCGTTTTATCGTCGAGCCGGTCGACCTAACGGCCTGACCCTCGATACCCTGGCGTCTATCCCTGTTGCGCTGCTATAGAAGTTACACTGTGGTGGATTCGGATTTCTGCTACACGAATGGTGCCAATATGCCACCCACCAGTGTACCGGCAGGTCCGATGAGCAAAAGCCTGCACATCAATCGAAACGGTCGCTTCAGCTCGTCGGGTAGTTGGCTGAAATCCACATCCGGGTGCGTGCGCCTTGCGAGCACGTCAAAGGTACAAGCAAACCCGTAATCCGTGGCCCGTAGTACGCGCCACGGAAAGTGATCGATGACGACGGGCCGACCAATCGTGATTTCATCCAGCTTGGCGATCGTGGTTCGATGAAGAGCGATCAAAACCAACCAAGTCGCGATGCTACCAATCGTGATGACAAAGACCGCAACAAACAGATAACCTATCATCGAACCTCGCTATTGGGGACTGGCTTGGTACTTCTTTTCATACACAAATTCACCCCCCAGCTCGCCTAACGCGCCGAGCGCCATCCCGCCGCCGAAGGCGCCGGCACCACCGGCAAGAATGCCGCACCAGATCACGCTGGTGCCGCTCGTTGGAAGCCCGAAGACTACAGTACAAATGCCATAAGTGGCTAGCGAGCCACCACCGAAACCGCCGACAACGCTGCCCATGAGCCGGCCGGTTTCGGCAAACCGACGTCGGGTACATGCAGGATCGGTATTGTCGACCGTGCAGGCCTCCTGGATCTGCCGAAAGCTGTACAAACCATCCAACGCTATCCCTGCGTAACCTAGCAACTTCAGATGCCGCGCCAGGCGGCTGACACGTTCGTAGTGCCGGTGGAATTCCGGAATGCTGCTCACCGGACGACCCTGGCGGCGCCAGGCGTTGAGCGTGCTGCGGGTGCTCAGGCCGAGCGCGCGCTTCATCTTGGTGTGGCGCGGGTCGATCAAACGGCTGCGGACCATCTGACCCAGTGCCTGGTCGAGACGCTCGAACAGCGCGCGACGCTGCTGGAAAAAGCCTGGCAGGTTCAGGCGGCCGTGCTGATTGTACGTTCGAACGTAGAGTTCTTCGATCTCGCGCAATACTTCGGCAACCCGGCGGACCCGGTAGCTGTAGGCGGTCGCATAGGCGCCGACCGCGCCGGCGGCTTGGCCGTCGACGATGTTCAACAGGTCGTAAAAGCGGTTGACGACCTCCGGGGCAGCGGACTCGGGTACGCCTTGCCCGGCATCGCGTCCCGGGCCATCGCGGCGAAGGCGTATTCCAGCTCGGTGCATGCGCTCGGCCGCGCCGGCGTTACGACCACCAACTGCCCGGCCCGAATCCGGTGCCGGTCGATGTGCGCATTGACGTGCAGGAAATGCGCCTGGGTCGCTTCGTCCGGCGCGACGTAGAGTTGCTTCATCAACTCGGCAATGCCCGTGGGCCTTTCGATGACGAAGAAGAACACCTCGTCACGTTGACCTTCCATGGCGGAGAGTACCCCTGCTGTCCCGCATTGTGCCGCCGCCGCGAGCGACGCGTTGCCGCCCATTCATGGCTTCGCGCGTCGATCAAGATATAGTGACATTTCTGAGCAAAGTGGCAACGCTTGGCCCGCGATCCGCGTCGCCGCTCACGGATCTCGGCCATTTGCCAGTCAAGACAGCGTCAGTGCTGCGCGCGATCACAAGCGTGCCGGATGCGACCCGGAGCGGCGAGCCGAGCGGAAAACCCAAACGTGCTGCCAAGCTGGTGAACGCGATGCGAAAGCGCTGGCCGTGGTCGCCGGCCGGATCCCGATGCCGCCGGGCTGAGCCCTCAGGCCGCGCGGGTCCTGCGGCCGCGCTTGCCGGCCGGGCCGCAGTAGGCGTCGTGGAGGAAGCCCATCAGGGCCTGGATGTCCTCGCGGGCCAGGCTGTAGTAGATGGTCTGGCCCTCGCGTCGGGTCCTGACCAGGCCGTCCTTGCGCAGGAGCGCGAGCTGCTGGGACATCGTCGGGCCGCGGACCTCCAGGGTCTCGGCCAGGTCGTTGACCGAGCGCTCGCCCTCGACCAGCAGGCAGAGGATCATCAGCCGGGTCTCGTTGGACAGGACCTTCATCAGCTCGGCGATCACCGGTGCCGTGCGGCGCATGGCCTTGGGGTCCATGGCGGGCCCTCTGCTTTTCTCGGTTTCTTGGTTCGGATCGTCGCTGGACTCTCCGACATCGGCTGCTATAGTGTCAATATCTTCGCATCTTCGAAGTTATTCACACTATGAGGGCGGGCGGGCGCCCGGCCACGGCGCGGAGGACACGCGATGCTGCCCAAGCTCACCGAC
>JAKSBE010000552.1 GCA_022361275.1 Kiloniellales bacterium | reverse complement strand
GCCTTCGGCCCTGCCTGCTTTCCAGAGTGCCTAACCCGAGCGGTCCCTGGGCCTGAGAGTTTCCGGGGCGGTTGCTCCTTCGGCGCCCGGCCCGCCCAAGGCGGCGGACCGGATCTCTCCCGCGCGGGATTGACGGCTATGTAAGATCCAATGCCCGGGCCGGCCTGGGGCCGACCCTTGGGAGAAACCTAGGCGCTGGGTGGGGAAAGTCAACCGGCTAGGCGCCGGGCGGCACCGCCCCGGAGCCTCCCCCGATCCGCGCGCTCACTCCGCTTGCAGGGAAACGATGATCTCCGGGCTGTCGCCGGACAGGGCCGAGCGGTCCCAATCGCCCCACAGCTCGCCAAGGCACAGGCCGGCCGGTCCTGCGCGCTCGGCGATCTCCGCCGCCTCGTGAAAGCGGAGGGTGCTCCTTGACAGGAGCGGCGGTGCCCCGGCTCCGATGCGATAGCTGGTCTCGAAGGTCACGAACGGCCCGTCCACTTCGAGCAGCCTGTGGAACATCTCGTGGGTCTCGCCCGCCGGCGTCCTGCCGGTCCGGCGCGAGACATCGGGCTGCCAGCGCCGCCAAGCCTGCGCCACCGGGTTGCGCGTGTCGAAGACGAAGCGGCCGGCCGGCGCCAGGAGCCCCGCGACGCTCCGGAAAGCGGCGAGGACGTCCTCGTCCCGGAGCAGGCACTGAAAGGCATGGCCGGTCATGTAGATCAGGTCGAAGCGCTGTTCGGACCGGAAGGCTTGCAGGGTCGCGCAGTGCCAATCGACCCGATCCGATCCTTCCCGGCGCATCGCGAAGGCGAGCATCGCCGCCGCGGGATCGATCCCGGCGACGCGGTGGCCGGCCGCGGCGAAGGCCGTCGCGAGCATCCCGGTTCCGCAGCCGGCGTCGAGCACGCGTTCCGGCGCCGCCCGCGGCAGGGACAGATAGAAGTCCCGGCTGTCGTCCCAGGCGTTCAGCGTGTCGTAGAGCGCGACGAGCTTCGGATGGCTGTAGTGGGCGTCCGTCATGGCAGAGCCTTGTACCAAGGAAGCGCCGATAATGCCTCATTTGACCGGCTTCTCCAGATCGCGAGCGGATGCCAGCTTTGGGGGACGAAGCCGCCTTGGCAGCGCACGACGAAAGCCGCGCCGGGCTGCTGGAACGAGCCGCACGCGACTGGGCATGGCTACGGGCGTTGGCGGAGGGCGGCACGGTGAAGATGACCGATTGGGAGCGGGCACTCGTCTTCATTCTCTCGGCGGCGACGGAAGCGGCGCGCGAAGAGCGAGCGGCGGCGGCGCCCGACGGTCTCTTGGCCGAGGGTCTCTTGGCCGACGGTCTCTTGGAAAGAGGCCGGGCCCTTGTCGACCGCGTGGCACGGAACCTCTTCGAGCCGGGCGCGCTCCACCAAGACATCAAGGCATGGCGTAAAGTCCTGGCCGCGATCGAGTCGGAAGGCGCCGATGCCGACCTGCCGGACATCGACTTCATGACCGTGGAGTGAATGGCGCCCCGCAGCGAACAAGCGCCCTAATCGAAGAGCGAGTTGATCGAGTTCTCCAGGCGCTTGAAGAACTTCTGCACGTCGCTGCGCCGGCGCGTACTGCCGCGCGGCGCCGGCTCGGACCAGGAGCGGGGCTCGGCGGCCGGAGACGCCACGCGCTTGCGGGTCGCCGGCGGGTTCAGGATGCCCTCGGCGTAGGTGCGCGCGGTGAAGTCGTGCCAGATCTTGGCCGGCAGGGCGCCGCCGGTGACGCCGTTCATGGGCGCCGCGTCGTCGTTGCCGGTCCAGACCCCGACCACCAGGTTGGCGGTATAGCCGATGAACCAGGCGTCGCGGGACTCCTGGCTGGTGCCGGTCTTGCCCGCGGCCGGCCAGTCGAACTGCGCCGCCTTGCCGGTGCCCCACTCGACGGTGGCCCGCAGCATCCCGTCGATGGCCATGGCGTCGCGCCGCGCGATCACCGGCGTGCCGGCGCTCTGGTCCCGGCGGTAGAGCGAGCGGCCGGAGGCCTCTCGGATCTCCAGGATGCCCTGGGGCCGAACCGCGAAGCCGCGGTTCGGCAGGGTCGCGTAGGAGCCGGTCAGCTCCAGCAGGCTGACCTCGGAGGTGCCGAGGGCGAGGCTGGGTATGGGCTCCAGCCGGCTCGACAGGCCCAGCCGGCGGGCGGTCTTGACGACCTCCGGCCGACCGACCGATTCCGAGACCCGGACCGCTGCGGTATTGAGCGAGCGGGCGAAAGCCTCCTCCAGGGTGACCGGGCCGTGGAAGCGGCCGTCGTAGTTGCGCGGCGACCAGCCGTCGACCGTGATCGGGGCGTCCTCGATCCGCTGGCGCGGCGACATGCCGCTCTCCAGCGCCGCCAGGTAGACGAAGAGCTTGAAGGCCGAGCCGGGCTGGCGCAGGGCCTGGGTCGCGCGGTTGAACTGGCTGGCGGCGTAGTCGCGGCCGCCGACCATGGCCAGGACCGCGCCGTCGGGGCTCATGGCGACCAGGGCCGCCTGGCCGACGTTCCGGGCCTCGCCCTCGGCCGCCAGCCGCTCGGCGACGACCGCTTCGGCCAAGCGCTGCAGCGCCGGGTTCAGGGTCGTACGCACCACGACGTCGCCCGAAAGGCCGCCGAGCAGGTCGCGGGCCTCGCGCTCGATCCAGTTGGCGAAGTAGCCGGCGCCGGCCGGCGCCTCGGGCAGGACCGCGAGCTCCGCCGGGGCGTCGCGGGCCTCGCGGTAGCGGGTCCCGTCGATGAAGCCGGCATCGAGCATGGCCTCCAGAACCAGGCCGGCGCGGCGCTGCGCGCTCTCCAGGTCGCGGGTCGGCGCCAGCTGCGAGGGCGCCTTGACCAGGCCGGCCAGCATCGCCGCCTCGCCGAGGCTCAGGGCCTTGGCCGCCTTGCCGAAGTAGCGCCGGGCCGCGGCGTCCGCGCCGTAGGCACCGGCGCCGAAGTAGACTTTGTTGAGGTAGAGGGCGAGGATCTGGCCCTTGCCGAGGCGGCGCTCCAGCCAGAGCGCCAGCATCAGCTCCTGGATCTTGCGCTCGATCGTGCGCTCCGGCGACAGGAAGATCAGCTTGGCCAACTGCTGGGTGATGGTGCTCCCGCCCTGGCGGATCTCGCCGGCCCGGAGGTTGATCCAGGCGGCGCGGAGCAGGCCGCGGAAATCGACTCCGCCGTGGTCGTAGAAGCGGCGGTCCTCGATCGCCACCACCGCGTTGATCAGATCGGCCGGCACCTCGTTGATCGTCAGCCTGTCGCCCTCGAAACGGCCGCGGCTGGCGAAGGTCTCACCCTCCGAGGTCTTGAGCAGCAGGGAAAGCCCGCGCTGGTCGCCGGAGAAGTTATCCGGCAAGGGCAGGTTGAAGGCGTGGTAGCCGAGCAGCAGCAGCAGCGCGACCACGGTGCCGAGGCCGGCCAGGGCGAAGTCCTTGGCGCCGGGGGGCCGCAAGCGCCGCCGCTGTCGGGCGGCCTTGGGCACGTCGCCCCAGTTTGCGCTGGCGGCCGCGAGCCGCCCGGCGTCGCGGTCGGCCGCGCGGCGCCCGGAGAGGCGACGTGGCAAGCGATGGGGCAAGCGATGGGGCAGCCGAAGGGCCGCCTCGGCGAGCCCTCCGCGAACGCGCCCAGAAACGCGCCCAGACAAGCTGCGGGCCCCCGCGGCGAGGTCTCCGCCGAGGCGCCTGGCCAGAACACGGACCGCCTCGGCGAGCCGGCCGGCGAGGAGGCCGCCCTGCGCGGCCAGGCGTGCGCAGCGCGTGCCAAGCTCGCGGCAACGCCGGGCGAGCTGGACCAGCACCGGGCGCAGCGCCGCCGCAAGGGCCTTCGCCTGGCCCTGGAGGTCCGAACTCCCTTGCCCCTTCGGAACCGGCACCTTTCCCACCCCTGCTGATCCGCTTCTATTGTGGGACCCGGCGGATGCCCGTTCAACGCAACACCCGGACGCGCTTCCCAGACTCGCCGACCAGACTCGCCGATCACGCTGGCCGATCAGGCTGGCCGGCCGGGCCCGTGTCCTAGACTCGGTCCGAATTCTGGCCGGATCGAGGCAAAGAGAGGGCCCCGCTCCAAGGACGCGGCCGGCGCGTCGGAGGACCGGCGTCAGCGCGCAGTGCGGCGGTTGTAGTCCACTTCGTCGCGCGACAGGTTGAGCGCGATGTAGACGACGTAGTCGGCGCCGTTCTTGCCCTCGGCCAGGGGGATGACCTGATCGATCTCGTCGAGCAAGAGGATCTCGGTCCGGTTGCCCGGGAACTCCGCCGTCAGGTCGAACTCCTCCCGGGCCAGAATGTTCTGCTCCCGGTCGGTGATGGCGACGATGTATCTGAACTCGGCCTTGCGTGTGGTATCCGCCGGCCCTCGGGTCGTCGCGAAGAGCAGACGCAGGTAGGTCTCGACCTCGTCGTCGTCGTACTCGCAGGTGATGTCGGCGTTTCGGATCGTGGTCTCGAAGAGGACGTCGGTCAGGTCCCGTCCGCTGCCCTGGAAGCGGGTCAGGCGGCCCGCATCCTTCGCCAAAACCACGACCGGACAGGGCGGCGGGCGGGCCTCCTCGCTGGCGCAGGCGGCAAGCAGGCCGGCGGCGATCACGGCGAGAAGGAGGCCGCGGCCCGCGGTCCGGAATCGTCTGGCCGTCGTCATTGCAGGGCGGCTGCCGAGTCGCGTGTCACAGGGTCGCGTGTCACAGAGTCGCGTGTCACAGGGCGGAATGGGAGCCGTCGCAGTAAGGCCGGCCCTTGGTCGCCTTGCAGCCGCAGAACCAGACCTCCTTGGTCTGCTCGGCGGTGAAGACCACCGGCACGATGCCGGTCCCCTTGTGAGAGCCGTCGCAGAAGGGCTGCCGGGCGCTGAGCCCGCAGGCGCACCAGGCATATTTCTTGCCGGCCTCGATCTGGGCCTGATAGGGCGCTTTCTGCGCCGGAATCGGATCGGCCATCCTCCCCTTCCTTCTGCGGCCCGGCTGTATTACTGTCCGGGCGGATTCTGCGGCACGGGCAGGCACTCTAGGCAAGGCCCGGGTCGAACACAAGAGCCCCCAAGGCTGCGGGCAAACCGAGGAAGATCATGGACAAACAGCCGCTTACCATCCTTCTCGCCAACCCTCGGGGCTTCTGTGCCGGGGTCGAACGCGCCATCGAGATCGTCGAGCAGACGATCCTGAAGTTCGGCGCGCCGGTCTACGTCCGTCACGAGATCGTCCATAACCGCTACGTCGTGGAGGCCCTGGAGGCCAAGGGCGCGATCTTCGTCGAGGAGCTGGACGAGGTGCCCGACGACGTCCCGGTGATCTTCTCGGCCCACGGCGTGCCCAAGTGCATCCCGGACGAGGCCGAGCGGCGCAACCTCTTCTATCTCGACGCCACCTGCCCCCTGGTCAGCAAGGTGCACCGCGAGGCCGAGCGGCACCACAAGGTCGGCCACCACATCGTCCTGATCGGCCATGCCGGCCATCCCGAGGTCATCGGCACCATGGGCCAGCTGCCGTCCGGCTCCATCACCCTGGTCGAGAGCCCGCAGGACGCCGAGGCGGTCGAGGTGCCCGACCCAGATAACCTGGCCTACATCACCCAGACCACCCTGTCGGTCGACGACACCGCCGAGGTGATCGAGGTGCTGCGTCGGCGCTTCCCGAAGATCTGCGAGCCGAAGAAAGAGGACATCTGCTACGCCACCACCAACCGGCAGCAGGCGGTCAAGGCGATCGCCGAGGGCTGCGACGCCCTGCTGGTGGTCGGCGCGCCCAACTCCTCCAACTCCGCGCGCCTGGTCGAGGTCGCGACCAAGGCCGGCTGTACCTACGCCGCCCTGGTCCAGCGGGCCGAGGACATCGACTGGCCAAGCCTGCAGGGCATCAAGCGGCTGGGCATCACGGCCGGCGCCTCCGCGCCCGAGATCCTGGTCGAAGAAGTGGTCAGCGAGTGCCGGGCCCGCTTCGACGTGACCATCCAGGAGATCACCGTCACCCGAGAGCACGTGCAGTTCAAGCTGCCCCGTGTCCTGACCGAGGCCCCGGGCCAGCGCGGCGCCGCGTGACCCTGCCCGGGCGCCCCGATCTCCCGCTTGCTGCGTGAATGGCGGTTTACACTGAAGTCTCCGACGAGGATCTCACGGCATTCCTGACAGCCTATGACCTGGGCGAGGTGACCGCCTTCAAGGGCATCGCCGAGGGCGTCGAGAACTCCAACTACCTGCTCCAGACCACCGGCGGCAGCTTCATCCTGACCCTCTACGAGAAGCGGGTCGCGCCCGAGGATCTGCCCTACTTCCTCGGCCTGATGGAGCACCTGGCGGCCCAGGGCATCAACTGCCCGACCCCGGTCCCGGCCCGGGACGGGCGGACCCTGCGGTCGCTCTGCGGCCGGCCGGCGGCCCTGATCTCCTTCCTCGAGGGCCTTTGGCCGAAGCGGATCCAGCCCTATCACTGCCGCGAACTGGGCGCCGCCCTGGCCGGGCTGCACCTGGCCGGCGCCGACTTCCCGGGGCATCGGACCAACAGCCTCTCCCTGCCCGGCTGGCGGCCGCTGCTGGAAAAGTGCCGGGACCGAGCCCACGAGGTCCAGGCCGGTCTGGCCGAAGACCTGGAGCAGGAACTCGCCGCCCTGGAGGCGGACTGGCCCGTCGGATTGCCCGAAGGCGTGATCCATGCCGACCTCTTCCCGGACAACGTCTTCTTCCTCGGCGAGAAGCTCACCGGCCTGATCGACTTCTACTTCGCCTGCAACGACTTCTTCGCCTACGACCTGGCGGTCTGCCTGAACGCCTGGTGCTTCGAGCCGGACACCGCCTTCAACGCCACCAAGGCGCGCTTCATGCTTCAGGCCTATCGCCGGGTCCGGCCTTTCTCCGAGGCCGAACTCGCGGCCCTGCCGCTGCTCGCCCGCGGCAGCGCGCTGCGCTTCCTGCTGACCCGGCTCTACGACTGGCTGAACCACCCCGAAGGCGCCCTGGTGGCGCCGAAGGACCCGCTGGAGTACTGGCGCAAGCTGCGCTTCCACCGGGCGGTCCACGGCCCGGGCGCCTATGGGCTGGACTAGGCGCCCCGGCTCCGATACTTGCTTGCCACCGACCGTCATGCCCGGACCTGGTCCGGGCCTCCGTCTTGCCGCTGCGCCACGGTTTCAGCGGCCCCCACCGTCCGCTTAGTGCGCCGAGAGGAGACCCCCTAATCGTGTCGAACGATGTCGTCGAGATCTTCACCGATGGCGCCTGCAGCGGCAATCCGGGCCCGGGCGGCTGGGGGGCCATCCTGCGCTTCCGCGGCGAGCAGAAGGAGCTGGCCGGCGGCGAGCGCGAGACCACCAACAACCGGATGGAGCTGATGGCCGCCATCGCCGCCCTGGAGGCGCTGAAGCGGCCGTCCCGCGTCGAGATCACGACCGACAGCACCTACGTGAAGGACGGCATCACCCGCTGGATCCACGGCTGGAAGAAGAACGGCTGGAAGACCTCGGCCAAGAAGCCGGTCAAGAACCAGGACCTCTGGCAGAGGCTGGACCAGGCCCTGGCGCCGCACCGGGTCGAATGGCACTGGGTGCGCGGCCACGTCGGCCATCCGGAGAACGAGCGGGCCGACGCCCTGGCCCGCCAAGCCGCCGCGCGGCAGATGATGTCCTGAAATCCACGCCGGACGCCGTTGATCTTGCGCCACAGCCGTTGACTTGAAGCACGGACGGGCGCCGCTGGCGCGCCGCCGGCGCCCTGCTGCGACGGGTCGGGATCGCGGCCGCCTTTCGCTTGGCCGCCGCTGGCTTCCGGCCCCATAGGGCGGGCCGAACGCCGCCCCGTGATGCCGCCGCCCGCGCCGCGCTGTCCGCTTTCGCGGCGTTTTCCCGTGTCAACAAAGCCTTGTAAACGCTCGCTTTGCGGAAAACGAGCACGGCTATTCAAGCCGCCCGGCTTCGCCTAGCATCCCCGGCCATCGACCCGCGACGGAACGGAGGCCTTCGCGCCGCGGGACCCAAGCCGCCACGGATCGCCCGGGAAGACGAAGCATGACGAACCCCTTCACCTCCCCGTCCGCCACGCAGCCCCTTTCCCTCGAGACCGAGCGCGCGCCCCTGATGGCACGCTTCCGGGCTCTGCGCCGGCGAAGCGAGGCGCTGACCGAGGGCCTGACGCCGGAAGACCAGGTCGTGCAGTCGATGGAGGATGCCAGCCCCTCGAAGTGGCATCTGGCGCACACCACCTGGTTCTTCGAGGCGTTCATCCTGACCAAGTTCGACCGGGGCTACCGGGCCTTCGACCCCGACTATTTCTTCCTCTTCAACTCCTACTACGAAGGCGCCGGGCCGCGTCATGCCCGGCCGCGGCGCGGCATGCTGACCCGGCCCTCGGTGGCCGAGGTCGCGCTCTACCGCGACCACGTCACGGCGGCGATGGGCGCCTTGGCCGCCGGGGCCGGCGCCGAGGACTGGCGGACGATCGCGCCCCTGATCGAGCTCGGCATCAGCCACGAAGAGCAGCATCAGGAGCTCCTGCTGACCGACCTCCTGCATGCTTTTTCCTGCAACCCGCTGAAGCCGGCCTACCGGCCCTACCGCCCGGCGGCGGTCGGCCGGGCGGCCGCGGCGGCCTGGATCGGCTTCGAGGGCGGCCTGCGTGAGATCGGCCACGAGGGAGAGGGCTTCCGCTTCGACAACGAAGGGCCGCGCCACCAGGTCCTGCTGCGGCCCTTCCGTCTGGCGTCGCGCCTGGTGACCAACGGCGAATGGCAGGCCTTCATCGAGGACGGCGGCTACACGACCCCGACCCTCTGGTTGTCGGACGGCTGGGCGACCGTGCAGAAGGAGGGCTGGGCGGCGCCGGGCTACTGGGAGAAGCGGGACGGCGCCTGGCAGGCCATGACCCTGGCCGGCCTGCGCCCGGTCGAAGCCGAGGCGCCGGTCTGCCACGTCAGCTTCTACGAAGCCGAGGCCTTCGCCCGCTGGGCCGGCAAGCGCCTGCCCAGCGAGGCGGAATGGGAGATCGCGGCGGTGGGGCTGCCGGTCGAGGGCAACCTCGGCGCCGCGGACCTGCTGCGGCCGCTGCCGGCCCAGGGGCAGGAGGGCCCGCAGCAGATCTACGGCGACGTCTGGGAGTGGACTCGGAGTCCCTACGCGCCCTACCCGGGCTACCGGCCGCTGGAAGGCACGGTGGGCGAGTACAACGGCAAGTTCATGTGCAATCAGTTCGTCCTGCGCGGCGGCTCCTGCGTGACCCCAGAGGGCCATGTCCGGGCGACCTACCGCAACTTCTTCTATCCGCATCAGCGCTGGCAGTTCACCGGGCTGCGCCTGGCGGAGGACGCCTGATGCACGGCCAGACCGCCGAGTTCGCACCGCTGATGGCATTCCACGACCTCGGCCACGAGGCCGAGGACTTCCGGGCCGCGGTCCTGGCCGGACTCGCCCAGCCGCAGAAGCGGATCCCGGCGAAGTTCTTCTACGACGCCCGAGGCTCTCGGCTCTTCGACCGGATCTGCGAGCTGCCGGAATACTATCCGACCCGCACGGAGATCGGGCTGCTGCGGCGCCATGCCGGGGAGATCGCCGAGGCGGCCGGCCCCGGCGCGACCCTGGTCGAGTTCGGCAGCGGCTCCAGCCGCAAGGTCCGGATCTTGCTCGACGCCTTGCAGGCCCCGGCCGCCTACGTGCCCATCGACATCTCGCGGGCCCACCTGATGGCCGCCGCCCAGGCCCTGGCCGAGGACTACCCCGGGCTGCCGGTGGTCGCCATCTGCGCCGACTACACCCGCGGCTTCGCCCTGCCGGAGGTGGTCCCGGCCGGCGCGCCGCTCGGCTTCTTCCCGGGCTCGACCCTGGGCAACTTCGCGCCGGTGGAGGCGGCCGGCTTCCTGAAGCGCGTCGCCGCGCTCGTCGGCCCCGGCGGCGGCCTGCTGATCGGCGTCGACCTGCAGAAGGACGAGGCGGTCCTGCGCGCCGCCTACAACGACCCCGAGGGCGTGACCGCGGCCTTCAACCTCAACCTCCTGGAGCGGATGCAGCGCGACCTGGGCGCCGAGCTGGAGCTCGAGGGCTTCCGGCACGAGGCCCACTACAACCGGGCCCGGGGCTGCATCGAGATGCATCTGGTGAGCCGGAAGCGGCAGCGGATCGCCATCGGCGACCGCGGCTTCGACCTTGAGCAGGGCGAGACCATCCACACCGAGGATTCCCGGAAGTACACCCTGGACGGCTTCCGCGCCCAGGCCCAGGCCGCCGGCTGGCGGCCCCTGGAGGCCTGGGTCGACGACCGGCGCCTCTTCAGCCTGCACTACCTGGTC
>JAKSBE010000299.1 GCA_022361275.1 Kiloniellales bacterium | reverse complement strand
GTGACCTCCTCCAGCCCCGCGACCAGGCGCAGCAGGGTCGACTTGCCGCAGCCGGAGGGCCCGACGAAGACGCAGAACTCGCCCTCGTCGATCTCGAAGGAAACGTCGCGGATGACGTCGACCGTTCCGAAGCTCTTGTGCACGTTCTTGAGGCTCAGTCCTGCCATGGCTCCCGCCTTCCCTGTTCCATCACGTACCTAATTCCACTAGGTACCGGGCATCATGCGGACGGCCGCTTCGGCGGCGATCTGCCGTGCGGCCTCCTTTAGTCTTGGGGCATAGGTCTCCAGCTTCGCCAGGCTGGAGGAAAAGGTGGTTCCGGTGACCGAGAGCCCGCCCAGAAGGCCGTCCCGTTCGCTGAGGACCGGCACCGCGATGCAGATGATGTTCGGTTCGTGCTCCTCGCGGTCGTAGGCGAAGCCGCGGGACCGGATCTGCTGCAGCTCCGCCTTCAGCGCCGCCGGCGTGGTGTAGGTGCTGTCCGTGAAAGCGTGAAAGGACTGCCGGTCGATCGCCCGCTCCATCTGCTCGGGCGAGAGGTAGGCCAGCATCGCCTTGCCGACGCCGGTGCAATAGGCCGGGCCGACCTTGCCGGTGGAGGAGAACATGGCCACCGAGCGGTCGGTGGTCCGCTTGTCGACATAGAGCACCTGGGCGCTGTCCAGCATCGCCAGGTGCAGGGTCTCGCCGATCTCGGAGGAAAGCCCGTCGAGCGTCGCCCGCGCCGCCTCGGCCAGCGTCGAGCGGGTCCAGGCGCCGCTGGCCAGGCGGATCAGGCGCAGGCCCAGGTGATAGGTCTGGCGCCGCGCGTCGTAGGCCACCATGCCGTTCTGGATCAGGGTCTTGATCAGGCGGTGCAGGGTCGCCTTGGGATAGGGCTGGCTCTTCAGGAGGTCGCCGAAGCGCAGCGGTACCGGGGCCTCGGCGATGGCCTCAAGCACGCCGAGCGCCTTGGCGACGGTTCCGCTTCCGCCTTCGCTTCGGTTATCGTCGCGGCGCGGCTGTAGGTCCAGCTCCGCCATGCCTCCTCCCGTCCGGACCGTCTGGTGCGGTCCCTTCGACTGTTGACATCCTTAACGCCTTCCGCCAATAATTTCAATATTAGAAACTCGGTTCCACTTAATGGAACCAAAACACGCCCTGCGTGAAGGGGTGGACGGACTTTCGAACGGGAGGAGCCTAAATGAAAGCCCTGGCCAAGCGGCTGGCAACGGCCGCCGCGATCTCTGCAATGCTGTCGGCCGCCGCCCACGCAGGCGAGCTGGTCATCAACACCGACACCTCGGACCCGGCACCCAAGAAGGCCTTCGAGGAACTGATCGAGGCCTTCGAGGCCAAGCATCCCGACATCAAGGTCAAGTGGAACCTCTTCGACCACGAGGGCTACAAGACCTCGATCCGGAACTTCCTGACCGCCGACGCGCCAGACCTGGCCGGCTGGTACGCCGGCAACCGCATGGCGCCCTTCGTCAAGGCGGGGCTGTTCGAGGACGTCAGCGACGTCTGGGCGGAGCACGGCCTGGACGAGACGCTCAAGTCCGCCGCCTCTGCCATGACCATCGACGGCAAGAAGTGGGGCGTGCCCTACACCTACTACCAGTGGGGCATCTATTACCGCGCCGACATCTTCGAAGAGCAGGGCATCGCGCCGCCCGAGACCTGGGCCGAGCTGCTCGAGGCCTGCGCCAGGCTCAAGGCCGCCGGCATCACGCCCTTCGCGATCGGCACCAAGGCCCTTTGGCCGACCGGCGGCTGGTTCGACTACCTCAACCTGCGGGTCAACGGCTACGAGTTCCACATGGACCTGACCGCCGGCAAGGTTCCCTACACGGACGAGAGGGTGAAGGCGGTCTTCGCGCGCTGGGCCGAGCTGGTCGAGCCCGGCTACTTCATCGACAACCACGCCGCGCTCGACTGGCAGGACGCGGTCCCGCTCTTCGTCCAGGGCAAGGCGGCCATGTACCTCATGGGCAACTTCGCCGTCGCGACCATGCGCGACGGCGGGCTGAAGGACGAGCAGATCGGCTTCCTCCAGTTCCCCGAGATCACGCCGGGCCTGCCCAAGGCCGAGGACGCGCCGACCGATACCCTCCACATTCCGGCCAAGGCCGACAACAAGGAGGACGCCCGGAAGTTCCTGGCCTTCCTCGCCACCGCCGAGGTCCAGACCGCGATCAACAAGACCCTCGGCCAGTTGCCGGTGAACAACCTGTCGGAACCGCCCCAGGATCGGATCCTCCGCCAGGGCTTCGAGATGCTGTCCAAGGCCCATGCCCTGGCGCAGTTCTACGACCGCGACGCCCCGGCGGGCATGGCCAAGGCCGGCATGGAGGGTTTCCAGGAGTTCATGGTCAAGCCGGACAAGGTCGACAGAATCCTCGCGCGCCTCGAGAAGGTCCGCGCGCGGGTCCACAAGTAGGGCGCTCCGGGCGGCCGGGCCGGGGAGACCGTCCGGCCGCCCTGACCCCTGGGGAGGGACGTCATGACGGCGGCGACGCTCACCACCAGGCGCTCGGCGCGGGGCTTCTGGCGCCGCAACCAGCGGCGCTTGGCGCCCTGGCTCTTCCTGGCGCCGGGCATGGCCATGTTCGCCGTCTACGTCATCGCGCCGATCTTCGAGTCGATGTGGATCAGCCTCTACGACTGGGACGGCATCGGCGAGAAGGCCTGGATCGGGCTGGAGAACTACGTCGAGCTCTTCGACGACGAGGCCTTCTACACCTCGCTCGAGAACAACGTCCTCTGGCTGCTGCTCTACATGCTGGCGATCCCGGCCGGGCTGATGATCGCGGTGTTCCTCAACCAGAACGTCTGGGGGATCCGCCTCTACAAGTCGCTGTTCTTCTTCCCCTTCGTGATCAGCCAGGTGGTGGTCGGGCTGATCTTCTCCTGGTTCTACGCGCCCAACTTCGGGCTCTTGACCCGGATCATCGAAGGCTTGACCGGCGAGAGCATCGCGATCCTGGCTGACGAGCGCTTCGTCACTTACGGCATCATCGCCGCGGGCCTCTGGCCGCAGATCGCCTACTGCATGATCCTCTACCTGACCGGGCTCAACAACGTCTCGCCGGACCAGATCGAGGCCGGGCGGCTGGACGGCGCCAAGGGCTGGCGCATGCTCTGGCACGTGATCCTGCCGCAGCTCAGGCCGGCGACCTTCATCGCGGTGGTGGTCACGGTGATCGGCGCGCTCAGGTCCTTCGACCTGATCTCGATCATGACCGACGGCGGTCCTTACGGCTCCAGCCGCGTGCTGTCCTTCTACATGTACGAGCAGGCCCTGTCGGAATACGGCTTCCGCATGGGCTACGGCGCGGCCATCGCCGTGGTCCTGTTCTGCATCATGATGGTCTTCATCACCCTCTTCATCGTCCGCATGGTCTCGGAAGAGAGGCAGAGCTGATGTTTCCGCGACCGATCGAGAAGGCCGGCGTGGTCCAGCGGAGCGGATACCGGATCGCGCTGCCGCTGGCGCTGCTGCTCTGGCTGCTGCCGCTGCTCGGCGTGATGATGACCTCGCTCAAGCCCTCCGGCGACCTCGCCGCGGGCAACTATTTCGGCCTGCCGTCGTCGCTCGCTTTCGAGAACTATGCCGCGGTCTTCCAGAACTCGCCGATCGGCCAGTACATCCTCAACTCCTTCAAGGTCACGATCCCGACGGTCGTCGGCGCGGTCGCGCTGTCCTGCCTCACCGGCTACGCGCTCGCGGTCTACAGCTTCCGGACCAACCTGGTGGTCTTCTTTCTCTTCGTCGCCGGCAACTTCGTACCCTTCCAGATCCTGATGGTGCCGGTGCGCGACCTGACCCTGCGGATGGGGCTCTACGACACGACCCTGGGCCTGATCCTGTTCCACGTCGCCTTCCAGACCGGCTTCTGCACGCTCTTCATGCGCAACTTCATCAAGGCCCTGCCGGGCGAGCTGATCGAATCGGCGCGGGTCGAAGGGGTCAGCGAGTGGCGGATCTTCTGGTACATCGTCCTGCCGCTGATGCGCCCGGCGATCGCCGCCCTCGCGGTGCTGATCTTCACCTTCATCTGGAACGACTACTTCTGGGCCACGGTCCTGGTCCAGGGCAACCACGCGCTGCCGGTGACCGCCGGCCTCTATTCCCTGAACGGGCAGTGGGTCGCCGCCTGGCACCTGGTCTCGGCCGGCTCGATCGTCGCCGCCCTGCCGCCGGTGATCATGTTCTTCCTGATGCAGAAGCACTTCATCGCCGGGCTGACCCTCGGCGCGACCAAGGGTTGAGTCATGGCGCTCTCGACCGCGACGCAGCCCGACGCCGTCCCCGAGCAGTGCCCCGCGCTCGCCTGCTGGCGGCTCGACACCTCGGGTCAGACCCTGGTCCTCGCGTCCTGGGACGGCCACCTGCCGGGCATCGTCTACTGGGGCCCGGCGCTGCCGGCGGCGGAGGATCTCGTGGCCTTGGCCGCCGGCCAGCTCCGGCCGCTGGGGCCGGGCACCCTCGACCAGGTCGCCGAGCTCTCGATCTGCCCGGAGGAGGGGCGCGGCTTTCCCGGCCAGCCCGGCCTGCGCCTGCGCGACGGCCACGGCCGGCCGCTGCCGACCCAGTTCAGGCTCGAGGGGGTCGAGGCCGACCGGGAGGCGATTTGCGTCCGGGCGGTCGACGGCCGCCACCGCGGGCTCCGCTACCGGGCCCGCTTCGAGGTGGCGCCGGAGGACGAGGTGCTGCGGGCCTGGGCCGCGATCGAGGGCGGCGAGGATCTCGGCCTGGCGCTGGACTGGCTGGCGGCGCCGGTTCTGCCGCTGCCGGAGGACGCGCCGGACTTCATCGACTACGCCGGCCGCTGG
This sequence comes from Kiloniellales bacterium, assembly GCA_022361275.1. Lineage (GTDB taxonomy): Bacteria > Pseudomonadota > Alphaproteobacteria > Kiloniellales > JAKSBE01 > JAKSBE01. Next base: position 2,978 of record JAKSBE010000299.1, on the reverse strand, counting down.
AGCCAGGAGCTCGGCGAGGCGCGGGTCGGCTTCGCGCGCGGCGTGCACCTGCGCGAGAGCCGGCGCGGGCGGCCGGGCCACGACCACTTCCCGGCGGTCGTGGTCCCGCGGCCCGGCGCGACCGCGACCGCGGGCGGGGTCCACGGGGTCCACTTCGGCTGGTCGGGCGGCCACCGGATGATCGTCGAAGCGCTACCCGACGGACGCCGGCAGCTTCAGTTCGGCCTCTCCTGTTCCCGGGACGGTCTGGACCGGGGCGGCTTCGACCGGGACGGCCTCGACCGGGATGACCGAGACGGGGGCGGCGGCTTCGAGTCCGGCGTGATCCACTTCGCCTACGCCGAGGGCGGGCTCAGCGGCCTGGGCCGGGCCTTCCAGTCCCACGTCCGGCGGCACGTCGTTCGCCTGCCGGAGCCCGCGGGGCCGCGCCCGGTCCACTACAACTGCTGGGAGGCGGTCTACTTCGATCACGACCTGGAGGTCCTGAAGGACCTCGCCGCCCGCGCTGCCGGGCTGGGGGCGGAGCGCTTCGTGCTCGACGACGGCTGGTTCGGCAAGCGCGACGACGCCACCTCGGGGCTCGGCGACTGGCAGGTCGATCCGCGCAAGTACCCCGAGGGCCTCGGGCCCCTGATCGCGCACGTCGAGGGCCTGGGCATGGACTTCGGGCTCTGGGTCGAGCCGGAGATGGTCAGCCTCGACTCCGAGCTCGCCCGCGCCCACCCGGACTGGAACCTGGCGCCGGCCGGCTACGCGCAGATCTCCGGCCGCGGCCAGCAGGTGCTGGACCTGACCAGGCCCGCGGTCGCGGCGCATCTCTTCGAGCGCCTCGACGCCCTGCTGTCGGCCCATCGCATCGCCTACCTCAAGTGGGACAGCAACCGCGACGTCACCCTGCCGGTCGGCGAGGACGGGCGCGACCTGAGCTACCGGCGGACCCGCGCGCTCTACCGCCTGATCGACCGGCTGCGCGCGCGCCATCCCGGGGTCGAGATCGAGTCCTGCGCGTCCGGCGGGGCGCGCCTCGACTACGGCATGCTGCAGCGCTGCACCCGGGTCTGGCTGTCCGATTCCAACGACGCGCGGGAGCGTTGGCGCATGCAGACGGCGGCGGCGACTTTCCTGCCGCCCGAGGTCGTCGGCAGCCACGTGGGGCCGCGCCGCTGCCACAGCTCGGGCCGGGTCCTGCCGATGGCCTTCCGTGCCGCCGTCGCGCTGACCGGCCATATGGGCTTCGAGCTCGACCTGCGCGAGCTGACCGGGGCGGAGGCGGCGACCCTGCGCCGGGCCACGGCCTTCTACAAGGAGAACCGCGCCTTCCTCCACAACGCCGCCGAATACCGGCTGGAGACCGGCAGGGCCGAGGCCTCGGCGCGGATGCGCGTCGACGCGGCGAAATCCCGCTTCCTGCTCTTCGCCGCGACCCTCGCGGTATCGCGGGACGAGGCCACGGTGCCGCTGCGCCTGGCCGGGCTCGGTCCGGACTGTCGCTACCGGGTGCGGCTCTGCAATCCGGAGCTCCTGGAGGCGGCCGCGACCCGGCACTTTCCGTCGCCCCTGCTGGCGGAGGCGGGCCTGGTGCTCTCCGGCGCGGCGCTGATGCGGGCCGGCCTGGTCCTGCCGCTGGCCTTCCCCGACACGCTCTGGATCCTCGAGGGCCGCGCCTTGGTCGCCGAGGGAGATCGGGCATGACCGCGGGGACGCCGGTGCTGGCCGCGGTCGACTGGGGGACCTCGCGCTTTCGGCTCTGGCTGCTCGACGGGGAGGGACGGGCCCTGGCCCAGAGCCAGGGACCCGAGGGCCTCGACGCGGGGCGGAACCTCGGCTTCGAGGCGGTCTTGCGGGACCATCTGGCCCGCCTGTCGGTGCCGGAGGCGCTGCCGGTCGTGATCTGCGGCATGGCCGGCTCGCACGAGGGCTGGGTCGAGGCGCCCTACGTCCAGCTGCCCGCGTCGCTCGACGCCATCGCCGGCACGGTCGTGGCGGTGCCCGGGACCGCCCTGGACGTCCGCATCGTCCCCGGCCTGGCCAAGCGCTCGGAGGCCGCGCCGGACGTCATGCGCGGCGAGGAGACCCAGCTCATCGCCCTGACCGCGGAGGAGCCGGCCGGACGGATGCGGGTCTGCCTGCCCGGCACCCATTCCAAGTGGGTCGAGCTGCGGGACCGGCGGGTCGAGGACTTCACCAGCTACCTGACCGGCGAGCTCTACGCGCTGCTCGGCGCGCATTCGATCCTGCGCCACAGCCTGGCCGGGGCGGCCGACGCCCAGGTCGATCCGGAGGACCCGGTGTTCCTCGACGCGCTGCACCGCGCCTTCGCGGGCCCGGAACTGCTGCTCGCCGGGCTGTTCTCGATCCGCGCGGCGGGCCTGCTCGGGGGCCTGCTCGGGGGCCTGGCGGGCGCCGAGGCGGCGGCGGCGCGGCTCTCCGGGCTCCTGATTGGGACGGAGGTCGCGGTCGCCTTGCGGGACGAGGCGGCGCCCGCCGCGGTGACCCTGGTCGCCAGCGGCGGGATGGCGCGTCTCTACGGCGCCGCCCTTCAGGCGGCCGGGGCGGTGGTCACGACCGTCGACGCCGACCGGGCGGTCTGCGCCGGCCTGATGGCGATCGCCTTCGGCGGCAGGGCCGGCGGTCTGGCGAGGCGGCAGGCATGACGGCGCCGGCGCCCTGGCCGCGGCTGCGGCGGGATCTCGTCGCGATCCTGCGCGGCATCCGGCCCGACGAGGTCGAGGCCGTCGCCGCCGCCCTGGTGGCGGCCGGCTTCGACGCGATCGAGGTGCCGCTCAACTCGCCCGATCCCTTCCGCTCGATCGAGCGGCTGGCGCGGCGCTTCGGCGCCGAGGCCCTGGTCGGCGCGGGGACGCTGCTCGATCCCGAGGACGCCGGCCGGCTGCGCGATGCCGGCGGCCGGCTGATGGTCAGCCCCAACCTCGACGAGGCCGTGCTGCGCCGCGCCGCGGCGCTCGGCCTGGTCACCC
>JAKSBE010000204.1 GCA_022361275.1 Kiloniellales bacterium | reverse complement strand
GGCGGCACCGACAGCCAGATGATCGCCAACGTGATCGAGCGCCAGTTCAAGTCGGCCAACGACTGGCCCTTCGGCGCGGCGCTGTCCTTCATCCTGATGTACGCGACCTTCTTCGCCCTGGCCCTGCGCGCCCTGCTGGCCCGGGGCTCCTCCGCCATGGAGGCCGCGTGATGGCCGTCACTGACCAGGCAACGCCGGTCCCGGTCCTGCCCCGGAGGCGGCGGCGCAGGGCCGTCGGGCCGCTGGACTACAGCCGGCGGCTCTGGCTGCGCCTGACCTTCCTGGTCGCCTTGATCTTTCTCTACGCGCCGATCGTCACCTTGATCGTCTTCAGCTTCAACGACAGCCGGCGGAACATCGTCTGGCGCGGCTTCACGCTGAAGTACTACGAGAAGGCGCTGGGCAACGAGAGCCTGATCGAGGCCTTCGCCAACTCCCTGACCATCGCCTTGCTGTCCACGGCGGCGAGCGTCGTGCTCGGCGCCATGGTGGCGGTCCTGCTCTGGCGCTTCCGCTTTCCCGGCAAGGCCCCGCTGGAAGGGGCCATGGCGCTGCCGATCGTGATCCCGGAGATCTGCATGGGCGTCGCCATGCTGGCCTTCTTCGCCCGCGTCGGCTGGCCGAGCGACCTGATCTGGCCCTTCAACCTGGGCAGCATCATCATCGCCCACATCTCCTTCAGCTTCCCCTTCGTCGCCATGGTCGTGCGCGCCCGCCTGGCCAACTTCAACCGGGAGCTGGAGGAGGCGGCCAAGGACCTCGGCGCGAGCGAGTGGGAGACCTTCCGCGACGTGCTGATTCCCTTCATGCGGCCGGGCCTGGTCGCGGGCGGCCTTCTGGCTTTCACCCTGTCGCTCGACGATTTCGTGATCACCTTCTTCACCTCGGGGCCGGACACCGTGACCTTCCCGGTCAAGGTCTACTCCATGGTGCGCTTCTCGGTGACCCCGGAGGTCAACGCCGCCTCGACGGTCCTGATCGTGATCACCCTGTTCCTGACCGCGCTGGCGATGTGGCTGCAGAACCGCAGCGGGCAGAAGACGGAGGAGCCCGGATGAGCGCCCGGGGCGGCGGCAAGCCGATCATCTCGATCCGCGAGGTCAGCAAGGTCTTCGCCGGCTCGGTCAAGGCCGTCGACGACGTCAGCCTGGACATCTACGAAGGCGAGTTCTTCGCCCTGCTCGGGCCCTCGGGCTGCGGCAAGACGACCCTGCTGCGCATGCTGGCCGGCTTCGAGATCCCGAGCCTCGGCCAGATCCTGCTCGACGACCGGGAGCTCGACGGCGTGCCGCCCAACAGGCGGCCGATCAACATGGTCTTCCAGTCCTACGCGGTCTTCCCGCACATGAGCGTCTTCGACAACGTCGCCTACGGCCTGAAGATCACCCGGGTCGACAAGGCCGAGATCGCGACCCGGGTCGACGAGGCCCTCGAACTGGTCAAGCTGGGGGGCTTCGGCGGCCGCCGGCCGGACCAGCTCTCCGGCGGCCAGCGCCAGCGCGTCGCCCTGGCGCGGGCCCTGGTCAAGCGGCCGCGGGTGCTGCTGCTCGACGAGCCGCTCTCGGCGTTGGACGCCAAGCTGCGCGAGGCCATGCAGCTGGAGCTGGTGCGGCTGCGCGAGACCGTCGGCATCACCTTCGTCATCGTGACCCACGACCAGAACGAGGCCTTGTCCATGGCCAACCGCATCGCCGTGATGGAGTCCGGCAAGGTGCGCCAGGTCGCCGGCCCGGCGGAGCTCTACGAGTTTCCCAACTGCCGCTTCGTCGCCGACTTCATCGGCAAGATGAACCTCTTCGAGGGCCGGGTGACCGGCCTTGCCGGCAATCAGATCACGGTCCGGGTGGCGGGCCTCGGCGAGGTGACCCTGCCGGCCGTCGATGGCGCCGAGGGCGAGGTCGGGATCGCGGTGCGGCCGGAGAAGCTGCGCTTGGGCCGGGACGATCCCGGCACCGGCCGTATCGCCTTCCGTGGCCGGGTGACCGAGGTCGCCTACTACGGCGATACTAGCAACGTCTTCATCACCGACGATGCGGGCAGGGCCGTTTCCGCCAACATCCAGAACGAGGCGCGGCGAACCGCGCCCCAGGTCTCGGTCGGCGACGATCTCTGGTGTTCCTGGGATCCCCGGGATACGCTGGTCCTGATCGCCTGAGGCCGTCCTCGCGCTCAGCGCTGAAGCAGCGGGCTCAGCAAACGGGCGATGGGGCCGGTGAAACGCAGCGGCGCATCCGTGACCGCCAGGCAGATGCAGTCCTCGCCGGCATCGGCGATCGGCCTGTGCTGGACCGCCGGGTCGGCGATCGCGACGTCGCCGCGGACGAAATGCCCGGTGTGGTCGCTGAAGCCGCCGGTCAGCACCAGGGTGTATTCGGAACCGTGATGGCTGTGCTCGGGGATCGCCGTCTTCGGCCGGATCCGCATCAGCCGGGTCTTGAAGTCGTCGCGCTCCGGAAGCAGGCTCGCCTCCGCGATGCCGCCCCTCTGGTGCCAGTCGAGGCTGTCCAGCGAACCGGCCACGTAGTCGCGCAAGGGCCGCGGCAGGCGCAGGTCGCCCTGGGCCGCCAGCGGGGGCTGCGGCGCCTCCGCCGCCGCTTCCGGCGCGTCGAGGCGATCCAGAACGCGGACCAGGCTGTCGCTGCTCAGCAGCGCCGGCGACTGGTCTTCCAACTCTTCACCGGCCAGCATCTCGTAGGCGGCCACTTCATGTCGGCACTGCGGGCAGAGCGCCAGGTGGGTCGCCACCAGCAGCGCCAGCGGTTCGCTCATGCTGCCGGCGGCATAGCTCAGCAGCATCTCTTCCGAGGGATGATGATGCGACATCACCGCAGATCCTCCAAACTCCGACGCAGTTTCGCCACCGCCAGCCGGATGCGCGACTTCACCGTGCCAAGCGGCAGGTCGAGCTCCTTGGCGATCACGTCGTGGGTCTTGTCCTCAAAAAACGACATGCGAAGCAGTTTTGCCTGCTCCTCCGGCACCTCGCCGATCGCCTTGCGGATCGCCGCGCGCCACTCGTTCGCCGATACGGCCGCAGAAGGATCGTCGTCTCGATCCGGCACCAGGGCCGGGTCGTTGGGATCGAGCTCCGGGCGTCGCTCCCTGCGGATCGCGTCGATCCGCTTGTTGCGGGTGATGGTGAAGATCCAGGTGCTCGCCCTGGCCTTCCGGTGGTCGAATTGCTCGGCCCGGCGCCAGACGGTCAGCATGACTTCCTGCATGAGGTCGTCCGCTTCGCTGTCGGTCACGCCCAGGCGCTTGAGATAGCTCTTGACCCTCGGAGCGAAATGCTCGAACAGCCGTATGAAGGCCTTGCGGTCGCGATGTTCCGCGACGGCATTCAAGAGTCCGCTTAACTCGTCCGGGACGGCTCGCGAAGCGACTGTGGCGTTCGAACCCATCCCGCTATCTAAGGTCATCACGGCCACGCCTACAAGCGTGCCGCGGTTCGCCGGTCGGACTGCTTCAACCCCTGTCACCATAAGGCCTCCGTTTGAGAGCGATACGGACCGGCGGGCCGATCGGATCACCTCAATTTGCCGTCTGCCGGCGCCGGTGATCCGGTGCCAAGTCCCTGGCGTAACGACCATTAGCAGGCTGTTGGAAAAGTCCCGAGTCCTTGCCCGAGGTCATCCTTCGACAGGCTCAGGATGAGGCGAAGTGCTTGAAACGGCTCACCCTCACCCTGAGCCTGTCGAAGGGTGCGGGTGGCGGCTCGCACTTTTTCAACAGCCTGTTAGTGCGCTTCGAGGCGGACCTGGATCGGCTCGATCCCACATCCGACCCTGCGGCCGAGGGCCTCTTGGTCGTCGTTCAGGAGCCCTGGCAGGAGCTGGTTAACGGATGAAGATCGCCATCGTCGGCACTGGCATCGCCGGTCTCGGCGCCGCCTGGGCCCTCAATCGGCAGCATGAGATCACGCTCTTCGAGGCGGAGGGCTACCTCGGCGGCCACGCGAACACGGTGGACGTCGCCGACGGCGGACGCCGGGTCCCGGTCGATACCGGCTTCATCGTCTACAACGAGCGGACCTATCCGAAGCTGACGCGCTTGTTTCGGGAGCTGGAGGTGCCGACCCAGGAAAGCGACATGTCCTTCTCGGTGTCGCTCGGGCAGGGCAGTTTCGAATACAAGGGCGATCTGCCCGGCCTGCTGGCCCAGCCCAGCAATCTGGGCCGCCCGAGGTTCTGGCGCATGCTGCGCGACGTCGCCCGCTTCTACCGCGAAGCGCCGCAACTGTTGAAGCTGGACCCCGATACGGCCCTGAGCCTCGGGACCTACCTCGAGGCCGGGCGTTACTCGGACGACTTCGTCTACGACCACCTGCTGCCGATGGGGGCGGCGATCTGGTCGACCTCCCTGGCCGACATGCGGTCCTTCCCGGCGCGCACCTTCGTGCAGTTCTGCCGGAACCACGGCCTGCTGCTCTATACCAAGCGGCCGCAATGGATGACGGTGAAGGGCGGCAGCCGGGAGTACGTCCGCCGCCTCAGCCGGAGCTTCCGGGACCGGGTCCGCCTGAACCAGGCGGTGCTCGCCTGCCGGCGTACGCCGTTCGGGGTCTTCGTGACCACGGAGGCCGGCGGCGAGGAGCGCTTCGATCAGCTGGTCCTGGCCTGCCACAGCGACCAGGCGTTGCGCATCCTCGGCGGGGATGCGACCTGCGAGGAGGCCGAGATCCTCTCGGCGCTCGGCTACGAGGACAACCTCGCGGTCCTGCACCAGGATCCCGAGCTGATGCCGCGCCGCCGTGCGGCCTGGGCCAGCTGGAACTACATGGGCGGCGCGGTCGAGGCGCGCGGCCGCAAGGTCTCGGTCACCTATTGGATGAATCGCTTGCAGAACCTGCAGACCAGCGCGCCTTTGCTGCTCAGCCTCAACCCGATCCAGCGGCCCGATCCGGACAGGGTGCTGGCCAGCTACAGCTACGCGCATCCTCAGTTCGACCAGGCGGCGCTGGACGCCCAGTCGGCGCTCTACCGGATCCAGGGCCGGCAGCGGACCTGGTTCTGCGGCGCCTACTGCGGCTACGGCTTCCACGAGGATGGCCTGGAGGCCGGGTTCAAGGTCGCGGCCGAGCTGGGCGCGGCCGTGCCCTGGGCGGAGGAAGCCGGCACGTCGAGCCCTGCCTGGCGCGCCGTGCAGCCCGTACTCGCCCTCGAGGCGGCGGAGTAGGCGCCGGCGATGCCCCGCCCGGCCCTCAGATCCCGGATCTACTTCGGCCGCGTCATGCACAGGCGGCTGAGGCCGTTCCGGCATCGCTTCGCCTACCGGGTCTACGCCTTTCTCTTCGATCTCGACGAACTGGAGCGGCTCGACCGTGAGCTGCCCCTGTTCTCCCACAACCGCGCCAACCTCTTCAGCCTGCGCGACCGCGACCACGGGCCGCGCGACGGCAGTCCGCTGAAGCCCTGGGCGGCGCGGCTCTGCGCCGAGGCCGGCGTCGATCTGCGCGGCGGCCGGGTCCGGCTGCTCTGTCTGCCGCGGCTCCTCGGCTACGCGTTCAATCCGCTCTCGCTCTGGTTCTGTCACGACGCCGAGGGGGAGCTGCGCGCGGTGATCTACGAGGTCCGGAACACCTTCGGCGAGCACCACAGCTACCTGATTCCCTTGACCGTGCCTCCGGCCGCGGAGGCGGCCTTCGATCAGGCCTGCGCGAAGGGCTTCTACGTGTCGCCCTTCATTCCCATGGCGGCGTCCTACCGCTTCCGGCTTCGGGTCCCGGGGCGGCGCCTCGCCGTGCTGATCCGCCAGGCCGTGAAGGAAGGGGAGATCCTGCTCGCGACCTGGACCGGCCGCAGCGCCCGTCTGGGTCTCGCTGCGCTGTTCCGCGCCCTGTTGCTCTATCCCTTGCTCACCTTCAAGATTATGCTTGCCATCCACTGGCAGGCGCTGCGGCTGTGGGTCAAGGGGGCTCGCTATCACCGGCGTCCCCGGCCACCGGAGGAGCCGGTCTCTCTCGAAACACCCGCTGCGCAGCTGCCGGCCGAGTAGAGGGGGAGCAGGTGGAGATGGAGATACCCGCCAAACCGGCCGTCCGCGCGGGCGCGGGCTACTTCGCTTTGATCTTCCGGGTCCTGGAGTGGACCCGCTTCGGCCGTCTCAGGGTGATCCTGCCGGACGGCAGCGAGCACGACTTCCAGGGCGGCGAGCCGGGTCCGAGCGCCGAGATCCAGTTCCGCAACCACAGGATTCTCCGCCGCATGCTGACCAACGGCAGCAACGGCTTCGCCGAGGGCTATCTGGCCGGCGAGTTCGAGACGCCCGATCTCGCGGCGCTCCTGGAGCTCGGCGCCCGCAACGAGGATGCCTGGGGCAACTTCTTCACCAGGACCCGGATGCTGGCCGGTCTGCACCGGCTGGTGCACGTCCTGCGGCCGAACTCCAAGCGCGGCGCGCGGCAGAACATTTCCCACCACTACGACCTGGGCAACAGCTTCTATTCGGCTTGGCTGGACCGCAGCCTGACCTACTCCTCCGCGGTCTTCGACAAGGCCGACCAGCCGCTCGAGGCGGCCCAGAGCAACAAGTACGCGAACCTCGCCGCCCTGGGCGGGCTGAAGCCGGGCGATCACGTTCTGGAGATCGGCTGCGGCTGGGGCGGCTTTGCGCTGCATGCCGCCAAGAGCCTGGGATGCCGGGTCACCGGCCTGACCATCTCGCGCGAGCAGTACGACCATGCCAAGGCGCGGGTCGTGGACGAGGGCTTGCAGGACCGGGTCGAAATCCGGCTCCAGGACTATCGCGACACCCAGGGCGTCTTCGACCGCGTGGTGTCGATCGAGATGTTCGAGGCCGTGGGGGAACGGTATTGGGACCCCTTCTTCCGCAAGCTGAACGAAGTGCTCAGGCCGGACGGCACGGCGGCGCTGCAGGTGATCACCATCGCCGAGGACGCCTGGCCGAGCTACCGGCGCAGTGCCGATTTCATTCAGCGCTACATCTTTCCCGGGGGCATCCTGCCGCCGCGCCGGGCCCTGGTGGAGCGGGCGCAGAGCGCCGGACTCGCCTGGTTGAGCGACAAGGGCTACGGCGCCCACTACGCCCGGACCCTGGCCCTCTGGCACCAGCGCTTCTGCGAGGCCTGGCCGGAGATCGGCCGCCTCGGCTTCGACGACCGCTTCCGCCGGATGTGGCGCTACTACCTGGCCTACTGCGAGGCCGGGTTCCGAAGCGGCCGGATCGACGTCCTGCAGATGGCCCTGCGCCGGCCCTGAGGCCGCCGCGCGGCGCGGAAGGTTGCGCAGAAGATGAAGGAGACGGCACATGGAGCGCGCGGCGGCGTCCTCGCTGCTACGCCTGACGGCCTACGGCCTGCCCGGCCTGCCGCTGGCCGCGCTGCTGCTGCCGCTCTACGTCTACCTGCCGGCCTTCTACGCCGCTGACCTGGGCCTCGGCTTCGCGGCGGTCGGTGCCGTCCTGCTGGTCGCGCGGATCTGGGACGTCGTCACGGACCCCCTGATCGGGACCCTGTCGGACCGGACCGGCGGCCGCTTCGGCCGCCGCCGGCCCTGGATGCTGGCCGGCGCGCCCCTGCTGCTGATCAGCGCCTATTTCCTCTTCCTGCCGGCCCCGGGCGCGGGCTGGCCTTACCTGCTGCTCTGGGTCGCCGTGCTGACCCTGGGCGGCACTATGGTGCTGCTGCCCTACAGCGCCTGGGGCGCGGAGCTCACCGGGGACTATCACGGCCGCAGCCGGGTCTCGGCCTCGCGCGAGGTCTTCGTCGTGGTCGGCACGATCCTGGCCGCCGGCCTGCCGGCCGCCTTCGGCGAGGACCGGGGCCAGGCCCTGGAAGTCCTGTTCTGGATCCTGCTGGCGACGCTGCCGGTCGCCCTGGCGCTGGCGCTGAGCCTGGTGCCGGAGCCCGCCCTAAGGTCCGGGGCGGCGCTGTCCTGGCGTCGCAGCCTGGGCCTGCTCAAGTCCAATGGACCCTTCCGGCGGCTGATCCTGGCCTATTTCCTCAACGGGATCGCCAACGGGCTCCCGGCGACGCTCTTCCTGCTCTTCGCCGAGTTCGGCCTGGACGCCAAGGCACGCAGCGGCGCCTTCCTCCTGACCTATTTCCTCTTCGGCATCCTCTCGGTCCCCCTCTGGCTCAGGCTGACGCGGCGTTTCGACAAGCACCGGGTCTGGATCGGCGCCATGCTCCTGGCCTGCACGGTCTTCGTCTGTGTGCCGCTGCTCGGGCCGGGGGACGGCGCCTGGTTCTTCCTGGTCTGCGTGCTCACCGGCCTGGCCCTGGGCGCGGACCTCGTGCTGCCGCCCTCGATGCAGGCCGACGTGATCGACCTCGACCGCCTGCGCAGCCGGCGGGAGAGGGCCGGGCTCTACTTCGCGATCTGGGGCATGGGCACCAAGCTGGCCCTGGCGCTGGCGGTCGGGATCGCCTTTCCGCTGCTCGACCTGGCGGGCTTCGAGGCGGTGCCCGGCGGCGGCGGAGATCTGCCGCTCTTCGCCCTGGCGGCGCTCTACAGCCTGGTCCCGGTGGCCTTCAAGCTGGCCAGCATCGCCCTGATGCGCGGCTATCCCATCACCGCGGCGCGGCACGACCGGCTGCGCCGCCGGATCGCGGGCCGCCAGGCATCCAAATCCGGCTCCCTCGCGTAGAACGCTCATGACGAGGAACTCGCTGATTTGGCTGGGCTTGACCCTGTTCTTGACCGGATGCGGTGGTATGAAACCTGAAGACTTTGCAGGACGCGAGCCGAAGCTCTCGCTGGAGGAATACTTCGCCGGCGAGACTCGGGCCCATGGCCTCTTTGTCGACCGCTTCGGCGACTTGCGCCGGCAGTTCGTGGTGGACATCGACGGCACCTGGGACGGCGAGACCCTGACCCTGAAGGAAGACTTCCTCTACGACGACGGCGAGACCGAGCAGCGGATCTGGAAGATCCGCAAGACCGGGCCGCACAGCTACGAGGGCCGGGCCGACGACGTCATCGGCCCGGCGGCCGGCAAGGTCTATGGCAACGTCCTGAACTGGCGCTACCGCCTGGCGCTCAAGGTCGGCGACTCGACCTGGAACGTCGACTTCGACGACTGGATGTTTCTGCAGGCGGACGACGTGATCATCAATCGGGCCGAAGTCACCAAGTTCGGCTTCAAGCTCGGCGAAGTGACCATCGTCTTCACCAAGCCGGCCGGGCGCCAGGCCCAGGCGCCCGCCGAACCCGCCATCGCCGCCGAGTAGCCGTTCAACTTTCTTCGGCGCCGAGCCGCCGCCGCAGACCGCCCAGAAGCCGGCCCAGGACCGGCAGCCTGGCGTAGAGCTGGCTCGCGGCGTCCCAGTGGTCGATATGGGCGACGATCCGGCCTTGGGCATCGAGGCGGAGCTCGGTCACGCCCTCGAAGGTGAGCGGCCGGCCGCTGCGGCGCCGGCGGCAGCGCAGGGTCCAGGCGAAGAAGCAGGCCCCATCGCCGCAGACAAGGTCCCGCGCGGTGAAGGCGACATCGGTGACGTCCTGGAAGATCTTGGCGAAGACCCGCAGCACCGCCTCCCGGCCGGTCACGTCGTTGAAGGGGTCCTTGAAGCGGGCCTCGGGTGCCAGATAGGCGGAGAGTTCCGGCAGGCGCTCCGGTGTCAGCGCTTCCAGGAAGGCGACGTAGGCGGCGGCGGGCGCCCGCTTCATCGCTTCGGCAGCAGGCGGCGGGTCATCGCCAGCGCCAGGGGATAGGGCAGGACCCTCAGGACCTTCAGCAGGTAAGCGAGGCGCCGCGGGAAGACGATCTCGAAGGCGCCGGACTGCAAGCCCCGGTAGAAGGCCTCCGCCGCCGCCTCGACCTCCATCAGGAAGGGCATGTGGAAGGGATTGCGGTCGGTCAGGGGCGTCCTGACGAAGCCCGGGTTGACGACCTGCAGGGTGATGCCTTCGGCGCGCAGCTCGGGCTGCAGCGCCTCGGCCAGGCTGATCAGGCCGGCCTTGGTCATGCCGTAGGCGCCGGCCAGCGGCAGGCCGACATAGCCGGCCAGCGAGGCGACGATGGCGATCTGCCCGCTCCGCCGCCGGCGCAGCGGCGGCAGGATCGCCTCCAGGCAATGCACCGTGCCCATGAGGTTCAGCTCCACGAGCAGGCGGAAATCCTCGGCCGCCAGCTTGGCGACCGGCGTCGGCTTGTGGGTCCCGGCGTTCAGGACCGCCACGTCCGGCGGTCCGAAGTCTTCCAGGATCCTGGCGACCGTGTCCTGGACCGCGGCCCGGTCCGTGACGTCGAGCGGATAGCTCTCGATACTGCCGGGAAAGGCCGAGGCCAGGGCGGCGACCGCCCGCAGCTGGTCGTGGCTGCGCGCCGAGGCCGCCACGCGCCAGCCTTGGGACGCCATCTTCAGCGCCAGCGCACGTCCCAGGCCACTACTGGCTCCCGTGATCCAGACGCGGTCCCGCGGTTCGGCTTGGCTCAAAGACTGCTCGGGCTCGCCATTTCGAGAGGATTGTACTCGATTTCGGCGCCCTTGGCCTCGAAGGCCAGTTTCAGCCATTCGCCGCGCGGCCCGTACCAGAGGTCCAGCTCCAGGTCGCCGGCCACGCGGTAGTGCCGCGCGTTCTTCAAGCCCAGCGGCAGCAGCAGGTCGCCCTCGCCCTTCGGCCGCACCTCGACGGAGAGCAGACGGCCGTGCTGGCTGTCCAGCAACTGCCGCTGCTCGACGGTGCGCGGGTTCCAGTAGCTGGTCGGCAGGGTCTCGGCCGGCGCGGTGTAGCGGCCTTCGCCGCTTTCGATCCGCAGACCGTCGCCGCTGGCCTCGGCCCGCACCCAGTGGGGCGTCCCGTCGTCGTCGGTCTCGCTGTTCAGGCTGATCAGCCGGCCGTCGCGCCAGCGCTCCCGGTTGCGATGGCGGTAGCGAAACAGGGTGAGGAAGGCGAAGCGGACCTCCAAGGCGATGTCGATGTCGACCAGGAGGTCGCCGCCGTCGCGCCGGAAGCCGATGACATGGCTGCCGATCGAGGAGTCCTCGCGCAGGACGTCGAAGGCGATCCGGTTGCCGGGCGTCAGGGCGGCGCGCAGGCCCGAAGTGGGTGCCAAAACGGCCCCGGCGGCCAGCATGGCCAGAAGGTCTCTGCGGGGGAATTGAGATGTCTGCGACATGGCCAACCTCGATCCATGGCAATCTACCAGGAATCCTACGCTTTGGGAACGATTGCGGATCAACCGCCATCGCCCGGGACAAGGCAAAGACCGGCGGGAGCCGTCCCTGGCTGCCCTGCGGTCCGCCACTTCACCGCCCGACGGCGTAGCCCTGCATGAAGCGCGGGTTGGCGGCGGCGCGCAGCAGGCCGTCGCCGCCGCGCTGGGCGGCCGAGAGGCGGCCCAGGGACCAGTCGCTGTCGACGGTGACCTTGTGGCCGCGGCGTTTCAGCTCGGCGACCGTCGCCTCGGGCATGCGACCCTCGACCTTCAGCGAGCCCAGGTCCGCCGAGCGCGGCCAGAAGGAGCCGGGGAAGTGGTCGGTCTGGAACATCGGCGCGTCGATGGCCTCCTGCAGGTTCAGGCCGTGATGCAGGTGGCGCAGCAGGAAGGTCAGGCTCCACTGGTCCTGGTAGTCGCCGCCCGGCGTGCCGTGGACCATCCAGGGCTTGCCGTCCTTCAGCGCCAGGTTGACCGAGAGGGTGGTGCGCGGGCGCTTGCCGGGGGCCAGGGCCGAGGGGTTGTCCTCGTCCAGCCAGAACATCTGGGCCCGGCTGTTCAGGCAGAAGCCGAGCTCGGGGATCACCGGCGAGGCGTGCAGCCAGCCGCCCGAGGGCGTGGCGCCGACCATGTTGCCGTCGCGGTCGATGATGTCGAGGTGGCAGGTGTCGCCGCCGATCTGCGCCCGGCTCGGATGGGGCGTCTCGGCGGTCTGCACGGTCGGCTCACCGCCGCCCAGCGCGGTGAAGCCGCTCTCGAGGCGGCGTCGGGCGCTGGCCTCCAGGTCGACGCGGCCGCCGTAGCCGGGGATCTCGCCCGGCCGCAGCTCCAGCGAGGCCTGGTCGCCGACCAGCGCCCGGCGCTGGTCGTTGTAGGCCTCGGAGAGCAGGGTCTCGACCGGGACCTCGACGAAGTTGGGATCGCCGTAGAAGGCTTCGCGGTCGGCGAAGGCCAGCTTGGCGCATTCGGTGACCGTATGGACGAAGTCGGGTCCGCTCGGGTCCATGGCAGCCAGGTCGAAGCCCTTCAGCAGGGCGAGCTGCTGCAGGAACACCGGGCCCTGGCTCCAGGGACCGCCCTTGCAGAGGGTGACGCCGTGGTAGTCCAGGGTCAGGGGCGCCTCGACCGTCGCCTCCCAGTTCGCCATGTCCTCGGCGGTCAGCACGCCGCGGTGGCGCTCGCCCGAGGTGTCCATGACCTCCTGGGTGCGGCAGTAGGTCTCGATCGCCTCGGCGACGAAGCCGCGGTACCAGGCGTCCCGGGCGGCCTCGATCTGGGCCTCCCGCTCGGCGCCGGCGGCCTCGGCCTCCTCGATGATCCGCTTGTAGGTCCCGGCGAGCATGACGTTGGTGAAGCGCGAGCCCGGCGCCGGGACGCCGCCGCCGGCCAGGTAGAGCGCCGCCGAGCTGTGCCATTCCTCGCGGAACAGCTCTTCGACGCGGCCGATGGTCTCGCAGATCATCGGCACCAGGGGATAGCCGCCCTCTGCATAGCCGATGGCGTATTCCAGCACGTCGCGGGGCCGCAGGGTCCCGTAGTCGCGCAGCAGCCGCATCCAGGCGTCGAAGGCGCCGGGCACCACCGTGGCCAGGAGGCCGGTGCCGGGCACCAGGTCCAGGCCCTCGGACTTGTAGTGCGCGATGGTCGCGCCGCCCGGCGCGACGCCCTGGCCGCAGATGACCTCCGGCCTGCCGGTCTTCCGGGCATGGAGGATGATCGGCACCTCGCCGCCCGGCCCGTTGAGGTGCGGCTCCACCACCTGGAGCACGAAGCCGGCGGCCACCGCCGCGTCAAAGGCGTTGCCGCCTTTCTCGAGAACCGCCATACCGCTCGCCGACGCAAGCCAGTGGGTGGACGCGACCACCCCGAAGGTGCCGCGGATTTCGGGTCGGGTTGTAAACATGATGGCGACGACTATAACGGTGGCCGTCGGCACGGTGCAACGCACGACGCTGCAGGACAGGTCTGCACCTGTCGGCTAACATGGTCGCTGCGTGGCCGAGGGATGAAACTTGGGGGGAAACAACCGCATGGCGATCGAGCATCCCTATCTCCTTTTCCTCGGCGACGCGCCCGACCAGCTCTCGGCCAAGACCGCCCAGGGCGTCCTGCAGTGGCGGCCCGACTGGTGCCTGGGACAGTATCGTCTGCCCGGCTGTCAGGCCGATCTCGGTTTGCCGGACCTGAGCCTCGAGGACGCGGCGGCCCAGGGCGCCAAGACCCTGGTGCTCGGCGTCGCCAATCGCGGCGGCGTGATCGCGGACGGCTGGACGGAGGTCCTGGAGACGGCGATCGAGACCGGGTTCGACCTGGCGGCCGGTCTGCACAACCGCCTGGTCGACGTGCCCCGCCTGCGCGGCGCCGCCGAGGCCCACGCGCGGAGCCTCTACGACGTGCGCCACCCGAGCCGCGGCTTCGAGGTCGGCGACGGCCGGAAGCGCAGCGGCAAGCGGCTGCTGACCGTCGGCACCGACTGCTCGGTCGGCAAGATGTACACCTCGCTGGCGCTGGAGCGCGAGATGAAGGCGCGCGGCATGAGGGCCGACTTCCGCGCGACCGGCCAGACCGGCATCCTGATCGCCGGCGAGGGCGTTTCGGTCGACGCCGTGGTGGCGGACTTCATCTCCGGCGCGGTCGAGTGGCTGAGCCCGGCCAACGACGACGACCATTGGGACCTGATCGAGGGTCAGGGCTCCCTGTTCCATGCGTCCTTCGCCGGGGTGTCGCTGGGCCTGCTGCACGGCGCGCAGGCCGACGCCCTGGTGCTCTGCCACGAACCGACCCGACCGCACATGCGTGGCCTGCCCGAGTACCCCTTGCCGCCGCTCGAGGAATGCATCCGGCGCAACGAGGAGGCCGCGCGCCTGACCAATCCGGCGGCGACCTGCATCGGCGTGGCGGTCAACACTTCGGCCCTCGACCCGGGGGCCGCCCGGCGTCTCTTGGACGAGACCGCGCAGACCCTGGGCCTGCCGGCCGTCGATCCGGTCCGCGACGGGGTGGGGCCGATCGTCGACCGGATCCAGGACGGGGCGCTCGGGCGCCTCGCCGGCTAGACCGCAAGACCGCAAGACCGCAAGAGCAGCGGCGAAGGAGCGCAGGAGGTGCGATTGGCGGCGACTGTCCACGGGATGCCCGGCTCTGCAGCGTCAGGGGGGCGACGGCGATGCCCAGCTTGACCGTCCGGGCGGAGACTTGGCCGCTGGCCCGCACCTTCACCATCTCGCACGGCAGTCGGACCGAAGCGGAGGTCGTGGTGGTCGAACTGGCCGAGGACGGCATCCGCGGCCGTGGCGAAGGGGTCCCGGTGCCGCGCTACGGCCTGGATGCGGCGGCGGTCGTCACCCAGATCGAAGCCCAGCGCTCGGCGCTGGAGGCCGGCCTCACCCGGGAGGAGCTGCAGGAAAGGCTGGCGCCCGGCCCGGCCCGCTGCGCCCTGGACTGCGCCTTCTGGGACCTGGAGGCCAAGCGCAGCGCGCGCCCGGCCTGGGATCTGGCGGGGCTCGATGCGCCCCTGCCCGTGGTGACGGCCCTGACGATCGCGATCGATACGCCCGAGCGCATGGGGCAGGCAGCGGCCGAGGCCGCGGACCATCCGCTGCTCAAGATCAAGCTCGACGGCGAGGCGGTGTTGGAGCGGGTCTCGGCGGTGCGCGCGGCAGTGCCCGAGGCGCGCCTGTTGGTGGACGCCAACGAGGGATGGTCGCCCGAATCCCTGTCCGCGGTCCTGCCGAGTCTGGCCGAACTGGGCGTCGAGATGATCGAGCAGCCTCTGCCGGCCGACGGCGACAGGGAGCTTGCCAGGCTGAACCGAAGCGTGCCGATCTGCGCCGATGAATCCTGCCACGACAGTGCCTCCGTCGAAGGCCTGGAAGAGCGCTACGACATGGTCAACATCAAGCTGGACAAGACCGGCGGCCTGACCGAGGCCCTGCAGCTCAAGGCGGCGGCCGAGGCCCGGGGGCTCGGCATCATGGTCGGCTGCATGGTCGGGACCTCGCTGTCGATGGCGCCGGCGCTTCTGGTGGCCCAGGGCGCGGCGGTGGTCGACCTGGACGGCCCCCTCTGGCTGAAGAAGGATCGCGGCGAGGGCCTGGTGTTCGACAAGGGCCTCGTTCATCCGCCAACCGCTGCACTTTGGGGCTGAGCATGCGGCGAAACCGATCTCCCGTTCCGAAGCCGCGCCTTCATCACCCCCGCCGGTGCCGGCGATCTCTTTGATTCTTCTACCTTGTAAGCCCATAACTTCGACGCCAGGTTAAACGCCCATGGACTATTTGCTGGTCGCCGCGGGAATCCTTTTCCTGTTCCTGGGAGGTGAGGCCCTGCTGAGAGGCGCCGTGAGCCTGGCACGGCACCTCCGTGTCTCGCCCATGATCATCGGCCTCACCGTGGTCGGCTTCGGCACCGGAGCGCCGGAGCTGATCGTCTGCCTGGAGGCGGCCCTGACCGGCCAGCCGGCCATCGCGGTCGGCAACGTCATCGGCTCCAACATCGCGAACGTTCTCCTGATCCTCGGGCTCTCGGCGATGATCCGCAGCCTGCCGGTGCCGCGGGAGGCGTTCTGGCGCGACGGCATGGTGATGCTGGGCGCCTCGGCGCTGGTGGTCGCCTTGGCCGTATTCGGCACCATGCACCGCTGGCAGGGCATCCTGCTCTTTTCGGGGCTGATCCTGTTCTGGGGCTACATCTACCTCTCCGAGCGGAAGAACCGGAGCGACGAGCTTGTGGCCGCCGGCGCCGAGATCGAGGAAGATCCGGTGGGCGTGCCCAAGCGGGTCGGCATTGCCGGGCTGCTGTCCCTGGTCGGCCTGGTGACCCT
Organism: Kiloniellales bacterium; assembly: GCA_022361275.1. GTDB lineage: Bacteria > Pseudomonadota > Alphaproteobacteria > Kiloniellales > JAKSBE01 > JAKSBE01. The sequence continues at coordinate 4,992 of JAKSBE010000204.1, read as the reverse complement.
GGCCTTCGGCTCCAACCTCTTCCTCGAAGGTGCCGTCGGCCTGGCCCGCACCTTCGGGGTCTCCGAGGCCGTGATCGGCCTCTCCCTGGTCGCCCTCGGCACCTCGCTCCCGGAGGTGGCCGCGGCCACCGTGGCCGCCGCGCGGGGCCGCGGCGACGTCGCCCTCGGCAACGTCATCGGCTCCAACATCGTCAACGTGCTGGGCATCCTGGGCCTCTCGGCGATCGCCACGCCGCTGCCGCTCAACGCGGTGACGCCCTGCGACCTTGCGGTCTTTCTCGGCGCGGCGGTCCTGGCCCTCGTCTTCTTCTTCACCGGCCGGCGCATCGCCCGGCGCGAGGGCGGCTTCTTCCTCTTCGCCTATGCGGCCTACATGTGGACGCTCTTCGCCTATCCCTGTCCCTTCTAGCCCTTTCCTAGTTGTTTAGTCCCGGAGTGCGATGGTCTATTGATTCGTGGTCATCGGAAGGAGGCCCTATGGGAGAAGTGCTTCAGGGCAGCGCCACGACCACTCAAGCCGTGCGAGCGGCAATGGCCTGACCAACGGTCAGTACTCCCTGCTGATGGCGCTCAATCGACCGGCCGCGCCGCGGATCGGCGACGTGGCCCCGCTGCTGGCGATGGACCGCACGACCCTGACCGCCAAATGCTGCCGGACCTGGATCCGGACCGCCTGCGCGCCGACCTGCTGGCGCTGACGTGACGGCGGGCGGCAGAGTCCTTTGGTGAGGTGAGACATGACTGCCGAACCGACCGCGCGGCTGCGCGCGATTTGCCTGGCGCTGCCGGAGGCGACGGAGAAGGAAGCCTGGGGCGATCCGACCTTCCGGGTCCGCGACAAGATCTTCGCCATGGAGAAGCGGGGCGACGGGCGGATCTCGCTCTGGTGCAAGGCGCCGCCCGGCAGCCAGGAGATCCTGGTCGGCGCCGCCCCGGAACGCTTCTTCGTGCCGCCCTACGTGGGCCGCAAGGGCTGGATCGGCCTGCGGCTGGACGACGATCCGGACTGGGACGAGGTGGCCGAGGTGGTCAAGCGCAGCTACCGGCTGATCGCGCCGAAACGGCTGGCGCGCTCGGTCGAGTGACGAGGTCGCGCCTCGGCCCGCTCAAGATCGGCGCGGCAGCAGGCCCTTGAGCAGGAGGTCGGAGAGGGCGCTGTCGGCGGTCAGCAGGAAGTCGTCGGCCCCGGCGCCGAGCAGGGCGCGGATCTGGGCGTCGAAGTCGGCGTAGTGCTGGGTCGAGGCCCAGAGGGTGAAGATCAGGTGGTGCGGGTCGACCGGCGCGATCTTGCCGGCCGCGACCCAGGCCTCGATCACCCGGACCTTGTCGTCGACCAGGTCGCGTAGCCGGGTCTCCAGGATCTCCTTCAGGATCGGCGCGCCCTGGATGATCTCCATGGCGAAGAGCCGCGACTCCACCGCGTGGGTGCGCGAGAAGGCGACCTTGCGCGCGATGTAGGCGCGGATCTCGGCCTCGGGGTCGTCCTCGGCCGCGATGGCCTCCAGCGGCTGCAGCCACATCTCCAGGGTCCGGCGCAGGACCGCGATGTAGAGCGCCTTCTTGCTGCGGAAGTAGTAGAGCAGGTTCGGCTTGGACATGCCGGCGGCGGCGGCGATCTGGTCGATCGCCGCGCCCTTGAAGCCGTAGCGGGCGAAGACCGCGAGCGCGGCCTCCAGGATCTTCTCCTCGTTGACGACCTGGATGCGCGTGCGCTTGCGGGTCCGGGTCGCACGCGCGCTTCTGTCGCTCATGGCTGGCCTCGCCTTTCCGGGGCGGTCTCGGCGCCGCCCTCGGACTGCCGCCGGGGTGCCAAGGCGCTTGACGCCGTGACTCCGGCTTCACAGTATGTTTTTGATCAAATGGACAAATAAGCAAAGAGCAAAACCGGCCCGAAGCTGTCAACCTCCGCGGCGGCCGCGCCCGTGCTGTTCCGATGGGGGCCGTTCCGACGCAGGGCCGGGGCGTCTGGCGGAGACCGAAGCATGCTGGACCTGATCCTACGCAACGCGCGCCTGCCCGACGGCGGCGATCCGGTCGACGTGGCGGTGAAGGACGGGCGCATCGCCGAACTGCGGCCGGAGATCGACGGCCAGGCGGCCGAGACCCTCGACGCCGGCGGGCATCTGGTGACGCCGCCCTTCGTCGACAGCCACTTCCACATGGACTCGACCCTGACCTACGGCCGGCCGCGGGTGAACGAGAGCGGCACCCTGCTGGAGGGCATCGCGCTCTGGGCCGAGCTCAAGCCGGACCTCACCGCCGAGGCGATCAAGGCGCGGGCGCTCCGGCTCTGCCGGCTGTCGATCGCCCGCGGCACCCTGGCGGTCCGCAGCCACGTCGACGTCTCCGACGGCCGGCTGCCGGCGGTCGAGGCCCTGCTCGAGGTCAAGCGCGAGCTGGCGCCCCATCTGGACCTGCAGCTGGTCGCCTTCCCCCAGGACGGCTTCCTGCGCCTGCCGGCGGCCCGGGCGAACCTGCTGCGGGCGCTCGACCTGGGGGTCGGGGTGGTCGGCGGCATCCCGCACTTCGAGCGGACCCTGGCCGAGGGCGCGGAGTCGGTGCGGCAGCTCTGCGAGATCGCCGCCGAGCGCGGCCTGCCGGTCGACATGCACTGCGACGAGACCGACGACCCCAACTCGCGCCACGTCGAGAGCCTGGCCTGCGCGGCCCGGCGTCTGGGCCTCGAGGGGAGGGTCACCGGCTCGCACCTGACCTCCATGCACTCCATGGACGACGCCTACGTCGCCAAGCTGATCCCGCTGATGGCGGAGGCGGAGCTGAAGGTGGTCGCCAACCCGCTGATCAACATCACCCTCCAGGGCCGCCACGACGGCTATCCCAAGCGGCGCGGGATGACCCGGGTCAAGGAGCTGGCCGCCGCCGGCCTCGACGTCGCCTTCGGCCACGACTGCGTGATGGACCCCTGGTACGGGCTGGGCAGCCACGACATGCTGGAGGTCGCGCACATGGGCCTGCACGTCGGCCAGATGACCGGCCGGGCCGAGATGCGGACCTGCTTCGACGCGGTGACGACGACCGGCGCCCGGGTCCTGGGCCTGGAGGGCTACGGCCTGGCGCCCGGCCGCCGCGCCGACCTGGTGGTCCTGCAGTGCCGGGATCCGATCGAGGCCCTGCGCCTGCGGCCGCCGCGGCTCTTCGTGCTGCGCGCCGGCAAGGTGATCGCTCGTTGCGCGCCGCAGCGGGTGGAGTTGAGCCTGGGCGGCGAGACGGAGAGCTTCGATCCCTGTGCGCCGGCGGTGTGAGGGCCGGCGAAGGCGCTCGGCGTCAGGGGTCTCCTCTCGCCCAGCTCCGGCTAAGCTGAGCAACCGGTGAGATGGGTCACAGTTTTCTTGGTTCGTTCATGCGCTTTGATCGGGGTGTTGCGGTTGCGGGGCCGGACGGCGGCGGTGTTGCGAAGACGACCAAGACCTGCCGCGGCGGCATCGACCGCTACACACGCCGGCCGCTGAAGTGCCGCGGGGTTGAGGGCGTTCCTGGGCCGGAGCCGCGTCTCAGGATTCCGCGCGGAGATCCGCTATGATCTTGACCGTTTGGTCAATTTTATTATAGTCGATGTAACTGCCGAAAGGGCTGATATGATCGGCCCTGAGGCCTGAAGACCGCCCGGGGGCAAGGGCCAAAGACGAATAAGGTCGCACGCGACCGACGGCAGGGAGAGATCAGGGAGACGCCGCAGGACCTGCGCCGTCGCACATCCAGGCATCCGGCGTCTTTTCGCCGCCGCCTTGCCGCTTCCCGAAGTCCAATCTGCCCGCTGTCCGTCCGGCGAAGCGCGTTCGGCTTGGGCCCTCTCGGCGCGGCCGTGCCGCAGGGGCGAAGGCGCGATCGTGGTGACGTGAGGACGCCGTTCTTTTGCGGGTGTTCTTGGGAGAGATCCGATGGCGAAGCTGAAGGCTGGCCTGATCCAGATGGCGCTGAAGGGGGACACCTCGATGAGTCCCGAGGCGATCCGCGACGCCATGCTGGAGGCGCACCTCCCGCTGATCGACGAGGCCGGCAGGCAGGGCGTGCAGGTGCTCTGCTTCCAGGAGGTCTTCACCCAGCCCTACTTCTGCCCGAGCCAGGACGGCAAGTGGTACGCCGCCGCCGAGGCGATCCCCGACGGCCATACCACCCGGCTGATGCAGGAGTACGCCAAGAAGCACGGCATGGTCATCGTGGTGCCGATCTACGAGGAGGAGATGACCGGCGTCTACTACAACACCGCCGCGGTGATCGACGGCGACGGGGCCTACCTCGGCAAGTACCGCAAGACCCACATCCCGCACGTCGCCGGCTTCTGGGAGAAGTTCTTCTTCAAGCCCGGCGCCTCGGACTGGCCGGTCTTCGAGACCGGGGCCTGCCGGCTGGGGGTCTACATCTGCTACGATCGGCACTTCCCCGAGGGCTGGCGGGCGCTGGCGCTCAAAGGCGCGGAGTACATCGTCAACCCCTCGGCCACGGTCGCCGGGCTGTCCGAGTACCTCTGGAAGCTGGAGCAGCCGGCCTCGGCCGTGGCCAACGGCGTCTACATCGGGGCGATCAACCGGGTCGGCACCGAGGCGCCCTGGAACATCGGCGAGTTCTACGGCCAGAGCTACTTCGCCAACCCGCGCGGCCAGATCGAGGCCGAGGCCAGCCGCGACCGGGACGAGCTGCTGGTCCACGTGATGGACATGGAGATGGTCCGCGAGGTCCGGAACACCTGGCAGTTCTTCCGCGACCGCCGTCCGGAGACCTACGACGTGCTCCTGGACCTGAACTAGGGGTATCCGACGTGGATGGTTCGGAGCGTCACCCCCACCCCAACCCTCCCCCGTCAAGGGGGAGGGGGCGCTAATGCTGCGGCCCAGCTTTCCCTCCCCCCTTGAGGGGCGCGTACGCGCTGCGCTGTGCGCGGGCCAGGGTGGGGGGTACCGGCGCTCGAACCGCTCACTGGTCGGAACGAAACAATGAGATGACCTGATGGGAAAAGCGCTGAAGCGGGAGGGT
>JAKSBE010000484.1 GCA_022361275.1 Kiloniellales bacterium | reverse complement strand
TCCTCGCGATTCGGTCCTCGCGATTCGGTCCTCGCGATTGGGGCCTCGCGATTGGGGCCTCGCGATTGGGTCCTCGCGATTCGGGCCTTGCGGCTTGACCGGCGGCGGCCGCTTGCGGGAGGCTCGCGGCATGGTCCAGGACGGTATGCCCCAGAACAAGGACGCCCAAGCCTTGCTGCCGGAGATCGCGGCGCTGACGCCGGCCTGGCGCGCCAACCCTGGAGCCGCGCCGGGCCGCCCCTACGGCGCGGCGGAAGCCGCCGTTCTCGGGCCCGCGGACTGGCAGGCGGCGCGGGCGGAGATCTCGGCCTAGCCGGGCTACCGGCCGACGCCGCTGGCCGCGCTGCCGGGTCTGGCCGCCGCGCTGGGGATCGCGCGCCTTTCGGTCAAGGACGAGGGCGGACGTTTCGGCCTCGGCAGCTTCAAGGCCCTGGGCGGCGCCTATGCGGTGCTGCGTCAGTTCCGCGCCCGGGTCGCCGCCGAGACCGGCGCAGCGCCCTCGACCGGAGAGCTGCTCGCCGGGCGCTTTGCCGAGATCGCGGGCAGCCTGACCGTTTGTTGTGCGACCGACGGCAACCACGGCCGTTCGGTCGCCTGGGGCGCCCGGACCTTCGGCCTGCCCTGCGTGATCTATCTGCACGAGCAGGTCAGCGCCGGCCGCGAGGCGGCCATCGTCCGCCTCGGCGCCGAGGTCCGGCGGGTCGGGGGCACCTACGACGACTCGGTGCACCGGGCCGCGGGGGACGCGGCGAAGAACGGCTGGACCGTGGTCTCCGACACCTCCTACGAAGGCTATCGGCAGATCCCGCGCGACGTCATGGCCGGCTATGCGGTGATGGCGGCCGAGGCGCTGGCGCAGTGGGGCGCTGCGCCGCCGCCGAGCCACGTCTTCCTGCAGGCCGGGGTCGGCGGCTTGGCCGCGGCGGTCTGCGGCTACCTCTGGCAGACCCTCGGGGCCGCCCGGCCGCGCGTCGTCGTGGTCGAGCCGGAGACGGCGGCCTGCCTCTTCGCCAGCGCGGCCGAGGGCAAGGCGGCGACGATCGGCGGCGATCTCGACACGGTCATGGCCGGCCTGGCGGCGGGCGAGACCTCGCTCGTCGCCTGGGACCTCCTGCGCCACGGCGCCGACGATTTCATGACCCTGCCCGACGCCAGCGCGCCGCTGGCCATGCGCCTTTTGGCGGCGGGTGTGGACGGCGACCCGCCTCTGGTCGCCGGCGAGTCCGCGGTCGCCGGGCTGGCCGCCCTGATCTGTGTCCGCCGCCGCCCCGCGCTGGCCGCGGCCCTGGACCTGGACGCGGAGTCCCGGGTCCTGCTGTTCTCGACCGAGGGCGATACGGATCCGGTGCTCTATCGCGAACTGGTCGGGCGGACGGCGGACGAGGTGCGGGCGGCGACTTCAGACTCCTGATCTGCGACCGGTGCGAAGCGGAGCCGAAGCTCAAAGCGCAAGGGTCATGAAAACGCTGTGGGGATCTTCCCGGTAGTCCCCGAAAGGACCGCAGCACTCGAACCCGAACCTCCGATAGAGCGCCCGCGCCGATGCGAAGGCCGCGGCGGCGCCGGTCTCAAGGCTCAAGCGCTTGTAGCCGCGCCCTTTGGCCTCCTCGACGATCCGGCGCAGGACTGTCGATGCGACCCCCCTGCGCAGGTGGCCCGCGGCGGTCCGCATGGACTTGATCTCGCCATGACCGGGGTCGAGCTCCTTGAGCGCGCCGCAGCCGAGAAGCTCGCCGCCCGCGCGCACGCTCCAGAAGGTGATGTCCGGCCGGCGCAAGGCCGAAAGGTCCAGGGCGTGCACACTTTCGGGAGGGGAGAGTTCGGCGGCGCTGTCCAGATGCTGCTGAAGCAGCCGGGCAACATCCGCACTGTCGAGGTCGTCCCTTATCAGTTCCATGGCGTCCTTTCCTTCCGGACCGGTCCCTTGGACCGGCTAGGCCGCGCGGTTGCCGTCGGGCACGGTCTGGCGGGCGATCATGTCCGCCAGCCGCGTGTACCAGGCGTGCACCTGCCGAACGTCCAGAGCCGCCAGATGATCCGTCATGGTGGGAGCCCCTTTTCGCCTGCTGTCGGATGTCTAGTCCAAGGCCTCGACGTAGCGCTGCGCAAAGATCTGGAGGTCGAGACCCGTCGCCGGGAAGGGCGCGCCGACCTTCTCAAGCAGATCCGCCTTCAGGTAGCGCGTCCCCGAGGGCAGGAGGCAGGTCAGCGCCGTGCTCGCGCCGCCGGGCCCGAAGAACACGGCAGGCTCGATATCCGGCAGGGAGGCGCAGGGGCGAAGCGCCGCTTCGGCCGGTCCGGACTCGACCATGAGAACCGAGAAGCTCGCGGCGTCGCCCGGCAGGCCGCGCTGGGCGCATTGGACTCTCTCGACCGCGTCTTCGGCGGAGGGCGTGCAGGCATAGGACACCCGCGGGTCGATCAGATCGGCCAGCAGCCCTTCGGTGTCCGGCGCCGACAACAGAGACGGCTCGGCGCCGGGCGGCGAGGACGTGGATGCGGTGCTGCCGGCGCGGGCCGCCGCGAGGGGGCAAAGCAGCGCCAGGGAAAGCCAGCCACGCTTACGCCGTCTCGTCCGTCGGCGTCCGGCAAGACAGAGCCCTGTGATTGCGGCGGCGAGCCTGAACGTCGTCACGGTAGAAGTCCCTTGCAAGCGCTTCTCTCCATGAGAGAGTGACGTCTCGTGAATCCATAGGCAACGACAAAGCCTTCCGACCCCGCTGCAGCCGGCTCGCAGGGCGCTGCGCGAGTCGGCGCAGGCAGCGGCAGGGGGGCATCGCCGGAGTCCGTCAGCGCATGAAGAATTGGAGACGGTTTCAACCGGAGGCTGTCGGCGGCTTTGCAAATGGAATAGATTACGCCCTCGAGACTGACAGGTATCCCGAGCGGAACAAAGGTCTTTGCATGTGGCTGCTGCAAAACGCGACACCGTTTGAGGCCGAGCGGACCTGGATACGAGACGCCGAGGGTGCCGAGGTCTGGCTGGTCGCGATCAAGGCCACCTTCGAGATCGATCCCGAGGGGCGCCAGTTCGTGGCGGAGGTGCAGGAGCCGATCTCCCGGGTGCCCCTCTTTGCCGGCGACCCGGCCGAGACCGGCCTCGTGGAGGAGACCGACTTCGTCCTGAGGAAGGCGCGGACCGACGTTCTCCTGAAAGGGCACGCCTATGCGCCCGAGGGCCGGCCGGCGGAACGGGTGCCGGTGCGCATCAAGGTGGCGAGCATCGACAAGACTCTCAACGTCTTCGGAGAGCGTTCGCTCTCCGAAGACACCGCGGGGCCGATGCCGGGCAGGCCGCAGCCGTTCGAGAAGATGGAGATCGTCTACGAGCGCAGCTTCGGCGGCACCGACCGCAGCAGCGAGGATCCGGCCGAACACGCCTGGGAGCCGACGAACCCGGTCGGCGTCGGCTTCGGCCTGCGCAAGGACCACGTCGCGCGGGGGCCGGCGCCCAACATCGAGTATCCCGATGCGCCCTACCGGGACCACCGGCGCGGGCGGGCGGCCGGCTTCGGCCCGGTCGCCCGCCACTGGTCGCCGCGCCGGGAGCTGGCCGGGACCTACGACGCGGCCTGGGAGAAGACCCGCTTCCCGCTGCCGCCCACGGACTTCGACGACGCCTTCTACCAGTGCGCGCCGCCGGACCAGCAGTCGGACGGCCTGTTGCTCGGCTACGAGCGGGTGCAGCTCGGCAATCTCACGCCCGAGGGCTACCTCGACTTCGTCCTGCCCCGGGTCACCTTCCGCATCGTGACGCAGTTCTATCGAGGCCCCGACCGGACCCACGAGGCCGTGCTGCACACCGTCCGGCTTCTGCCGGACGAGCGCCGCTTCCAGATGGTCTGGCACTCGGGCCTGCCCTGTCCCTACGACGAGGCGCGGCTGAAGGAGACGACCGTCGCGCTGCGCCAGCGCAGCGGCGTCTCCGAGGCGACCCGTCGCAGCGGCGCCTGGATCCCGGGATAGGCCGGCGATGTCGGGCGCTCCGGGGATCGGTATCATCGGCGTCGGCGCCCGCACGCCGCTCGGCTTCGGCGCGCCGGCGACCGCGGCCGCGGTGCGCGCCGGGATCTCGATGATCGAAGAGCATCCCTTCATGATCGACCGCTTCGGTCAACCGATGATGGTGTCCATGGACGCCGGCGCCGATCCCGGGCTGTCGGGTACCGGTCGGATGCTCGCGCTCGCCCTGGATCCCGCGCTCGAAGCCCTGGCCCCGGTCCTGGAGGGCGCCCGCGACCTGCCGCCGGTGATGCTGATGATCGCCGCGCCGGAGGTCCGTCCCGGCTGGCCCGAGCACCGCGACCGCGACGTGGCCCGGGCCCTGGCGGCGCGGCTGGCGAAGACCATACCGCTCGGGACGCTGCGCCACGCCGCGGTCGGGAACGCCGGCGGGATCGCGGCCTTTGATCACGCGGTTGCGGCGCTGCGCGACGGGGACTGCGAGCTCTGCCTTGTCGGCGGAATCGAGAGCTACCTGGAGCCGGAGACCCTCGAATGGCTGGACGAGAACGAGCAGCTCCATTCGGAGGGCAACATCTACGGCTTCTGCCCGGGCGAGGGCGCGGGCTTCTGCCTGCTCGCCACCGCCCGGACCGCCGCGCGACTCGGGCTGCCGGTCCTGCTCGAGGTCGTCTCCGCGGCCAGCGCCCGGGAAAGCAAGCCGATCAAGACCCGGACCGTGTGCATCGGCGAGGGTCTGAGCGCTGCTTTCCGGAAGGCCTTTGCGCGTGCGCCCGCCGATCTGCCGCCGGTCGACCACACGATCTGCGACATGAACGGCGAGCGGTACCGCGGCAACGAGTTCGGCTTTTCGATGTTGCGTTCGGCGGGCGGGTTCCGGGAAGATGCCGACTTCCAGACCCCGGCGGACTGCTGGGGCGACCTCGGCGCCGCCTCGGGGCCACTTTTCGCCGTGCTTGCGGCGGCGGCCGCGGCCAAGGGCTACGCGGCGGGGCCGCTGACCATGATCTGGGGAAGCTCGGAGGCGGGTCTGCGCGCGGCGGCCCTCCTGCGCGATCCGGCCGCGCGAGGGGAGGCGGTCTAGATGCCGACGCACATCCTTGTGAACAAACTAGGGCTGACCTACAAGAGCACCATCGGCCTTTCCACCGCGACGCTGCCCGACGTCTGCAAGACGCCGAGTCCGGGCGGGCCGGTGCCGATTCCCTATCCCAACTTCGCCAACCAGGGGACGCTCACCAAGGGCACCAAGACCGTCAAGGCCAAGAACAACAAGATGATCGCGGTCAAGGGCTCGCGCTACGCGATGAGCACCGGCGACGAGCCGGGCACCGTCGGCGGGGTCAAGTCGAGCACCTTCAAGCAGCACACCGACTGGATCACCTATTCCTTCGACGTCAAGATGGACGGCAAGAACGCCTGCCGCCACACCGACAAGAAGTTCCACAACAAGAAGAACACGGTGAACCTGGCGGG
>JAKSBE010000433.1 GCA_022361275.1 Kiloniellales bacterium | reverse complement strand
GCCGTGCCGACGATGGTATAGGCGATGATGTGCGGCAGGTGCGAGGTCATGGCCAGCACCTTGTCGTGATGGCCGGCCTCCATGATCTCGACGTCGCTGCCGCAGGCGCGCCACAGGGCGGCGACCCGCTCGACCGCCTGCGCGTCGGTGCCGGGCGGCGGCGTGAGCACGCACCAGCGGCGCTCGAAGAGCTCGGCGAATCCGGCCTCCGGCCCCGAACGCTCGGTGCCGGCGATGGGGTGGCCGGGCACGAAGTGCACGCCCTCGGGCAGGAGCGGTCCGAGGTCGCGGATCACCGCCTGCTTGACCGAGCCGACGTCGGTGACGATGGCGCCCCGCTTCAGCTTCGGCGCCATGGCCTCCGCGATCCGGGCATAGGTGCCGATCGGCGTGCAGACGACGACCAGGTCGGCGTCCTCGACCGCCGCGCCGGCCTCGGCGTGGACGCTGTCCGCCAGGCCCAGCTCCAGGACCTTGTCGCGGCTGGCCTGGCTCCGGACGCAGCCGGCGATCCGCCGCGCCAGCCCCTTGCCGCGCAGGGCGCGGGCCAGGGAGGAGCCGATCAGGCCGACCCCGATCAGGGCGACCGTATCGAACATCGGGGTTTCCGGCGCCGGCGCTTGGCGGCCGCCGGTCATGCCAGGAAGCGCCGCAGGGCGTCGACCGCGGCCCGGTTCTCGGCCTCGCTCCCGACCGTGATGCGCAGGCAGTCCGGCAGGCCGTAGGCCGCCATGCCGCGCAGGAGGACACCTTCTTCCTTCAGCGCCGCCAGGGCGTCGTGCGCGGTCCGGCCCGGCGCGTCGCTGAACTGGATCAGCAGGAAGTTGCCCAGGCTGGGCGTGATCTCCACGCCCAGGCCGCGCAGGTTCTCCATCAGCCAGGCCCGCCAGGTCTCGTTGTGCGCGCGCGAGCGGACCACGTGGCCCTGGTCCCGGACCGCCGCCAGGCCGGCGACCTGGGCGGTCCGGGTGACGTTGAAGGGCGCGCGGACCCGGTTGAGCACGTCGGCCACGGCCGGCGGGCAGTAGGCCCAGCCCAGGCGCAGCGCCGCAAGGCCGTAGATCTTGGAGAAGGTGCGGGTCATGACGACGTTGTCCTGCGCCGTGACCAGGGCCCGGCCGTCCTCGTAGTCCGGCGCGGTCACGTACTCGGCGTAGGCCGCGTCGACGACCAGCAGGACCTCCGGCGGCAGCCCGGCGTGCAGGCGCCGCAACGCCGCCGCGGGCAGGTAGGTCCCCGTGGGGTTGTTCGGGTTGGCCAGGAACAGCAGCCGGGTCCGCTCGGTCACCTTGGCCAGCAGGGCGTCGACGTCGGCGGTCAGGTTCGCCTCCCGCGCGGTGACCGGGGTCGCCCCGGCGGACTTCGCCGAGATGCCGTACATCAGGAAACCGTGGGCGCTGTAGAGCACCTCGTCGCCCGGCCCGGCGTAGGCGCGGACCAGCAGGCCGATCAGTTCGTCGGAGCCGGCGCCGCAGACGATGCGCGCGGGATCCAGGTCGTGGAGCGCGCCCAGGGCCTGGCGCAGCTCGGCCGAGGCCCCGTCCGGATAGCGGTGCAGCTCCGGGCCCGCGGCCTCGTAGGCCGCGACCGCCTTGGGGCTGGGGCCCAGGGGGTTTTCGTTGGAGGCCAGGCGCAAGGGCGGCCTGCCGCCGGGGGCCCGCGATTCGCCGCCGACGTAGGGCTCGACCTCCAGGACTCCCGGCCGCGGCCGCGGGCTCATTGCGCGGCCTCCTGCACCGGCGCCAGCTCGGCGAGGCTGAGCGGCGCGGCATAGCCGCCGATCGGCCAGATCTGCAGCATGGCGTCCTCGCCGACCTCGCGCAGCCGCGCGATCGGGGCGCCGGAGGCGTCGAAGCAGCCCTCGACCTCGACCAGGTGCAGCCAGCGGACGCCGCCCTCGGCGCGGCTCTGCAGGTCCAGCACGCTCAGGTCGGCGCTGGCCAGCAGCTCACGCAGGCGGCTGCGCGACAGCTCGGTCTCCGCTTCCATCACGAAGAAACTGCGGTCGCAGCCGCTGTCCTCGGGATCGAGCAGCCCCAAAGCCAAAGCCCCCGCGACACCGAAGCGGCCGGCGGGGGCTTCCATGAAGGGCAGGCGGGCGATGATGCGCGGCACGCTCGCTCCCTTGCGGGCGAGGCTGGGCCACCAGGGCTGCGGCTCGTCGGCCTCGGGCAGGGGCAGGACCCCCAGGGTGCCGTCGTCCTGGGCCACGGCCTTGATCACCTGGGCGCTGCTGCCCACCGCCTGGATCGGCGTCTGCGAGCCGAAATGCTCGGCCGCGAGGCGGCAGATCCCGTCGTTGCCGCTCGCCGCCTGGACCACGACCTGGAGCGGCCCCTGGAGGCCGGTGACCACCGAGAAGAGCTCGCGCCAGAGCCGCACCAGCACCGCCTTGGGCAAGGGCCCATGGTGCCGGCGCAGCAGACGGCGCAGGACCTGGGCCTCGCGGCCCGGGCGGATGCGGGCACGCCCGCCCTGCTTGGCGGCGCCGGCCTGGCGCGCCACTTCGATCCGCTGAATCAGCAGATCCTGCAAGGCCGCATCGATCTCGTCGATGCGCCGCCGCAGTTCTTCGAGCGATGGCTGGTCCCCCGCCATGAGCAGCCCTGTCACACCTCCGTCACAAGTCCACCGCAAGGGCCCTGGAGCCGCCTGCGTTCAGGTGAACGCAGGTAAGCCGCTCTATCCCTGTGAGGTAGATCAAGTTATCTGCGCTCGAATGGGCGCAGTCTGATCTAGTGATAGTCAGAGGCCGGGGGAAAAGCAAAAGAAACCGAAAGGAGCGCGGGAGCGATGCCGGGTCCGCTGCGGGGCTCTTCGGAGGCCTCAGGCGCCGCCGTCGTCGCTGCCCCGGCCGGCCACCTGGGGGAAGGGCACGACCACCGGGCGGCCCAGGCGCAGCCGGGCCGGCTCGTGGGTCAGGGTGCCGGCATAGAGCTGCTTGCTGGCCTCGACCACCACGACCCCGGCGAAGGTCGGGAACCAGCGCATGCCCAGGCGCTCCCAGGCCGGGGCGGTGCGCAGCAGGGTGTGGGAGCGGGTCGGCGGGATGTAGAGCGCCCGGGCGCTGCGGGTCGGGGTGAACATGTTGTCCCGCAGGAAGCGCGACAGCTGGCTGGGCGTGTAGGGCAGGCCGCGACCGAAGGGCGTGCGCTCGAAGCGGGCCCAGACCCCGCGGCGGTTGGGCACCACCACCAGGAGCCGGCCGTTGCCGGCCAGGACGCGCCAGGTCTCGCGCAGCAGGTAGCGCAGCGCCTCGCTGTTCTCGACGGCGTGGACCAGCAGCACCCGGTCGACCGAGTTGTCCGGCAAGGGCAGCTCGGTCTCGTCGACCAGGGCCACCGCCTGGGGCCCCTCCTCCGGCCAGTGCATCACGCCCTGCTGCGCCGGCATGAAGGCGAAGACCCGCTCCGCCTCATCCCGGAACTGCAGCAGATAGGGCGTCGCGTAGCCCAGGCCCAGAAGCTGCTGTCCGCGCACGTCGGGCCAGAGGTTGCGCAGGGCCCGCCGGATCAGCAGCCGGGCGACGTGCCCGGTCCGGGTGTCATAGAACTCTCTGAGATCGACGACGTCGCTGCGCATCTGGAAAGGTAACATAGGCTCGGTGAAGGTCCTGTGAAAGGGCCGCGGCGGCGCGCCCCGCGGCCTTTCTGCGCCGGGCCCCGTGGTGCTACCCTGGCTCGAAGGAAGCCCGGATTCCCGGCAGAGCGAGCAGGATCCCATGAAACTGAACCACTCCCCGACCTCCCCTTATGTCCGCAAGGTCCTGGTCTCGGCCCTCGAGTTGGGCCTGGACGGGCGGATCGAGAAGGTCGACAGCAATCCCTGGGACGAGGCCGATGCCTTGCCCGCGACCAATCCCCTGGGCAAGGTGCCCGCCCTGACCACCGACGACGGCCAGGTGCTCTTCGATTCCCTGGTGATCTGCGACTATCTCGACGGCCTGCAGCCGGAGACGAGCCTGATCCCGCGCGAGGCCGCGGCGCGGACCGCGGTCCTGCGCCTCCACGCCGCCGCCGACGGCATCCTCGACGCCGCCGTGCTGCGCCTGATCGAGCGGGCCCGCCGGCCCGAAGGCTACCGCTGGCCCGAGTGGGACGCCCGCCAGAAGGCCAAGATCGACCGGGCCCTGGACCTGCTGGACTCCGAGGCCGAGGCCCCCGCGGGCCCCTTGACCCTGGCGCCGATTACCCTGGCGCCGATCACCCTGGGCTGCGCGCTGGGCTACCTGGACTTCCGCTTCCCGGAGGAGGACTGGCGCGCCGGCCGTCCGAAGCTGGCCGCCTGGTACCGGGACTTCGCCGGCCGGCCCTCGATGCGCGACACCGCACCTCCAGAGGCCTGAGGCGCGACATGATCGACGCCGAGACCCTGATCGAAGCCCTGGGGTTGCAGGCGCACCCGGAGGGCGGCCACTATCGGGAGACCTTCCGCGACGCTCCCGCCGAAGGCGGCCGGGGCGCCATGACCGCGATCTACTACCTGCTGAAGGCCGGCGAGGTCAGCCAGTGGCACCGCGTCGACGCGACCGAGATCTGGCATTGGTACGCCGGCGCGCCGTTGGTCCTGACCATCTCCGAGAACGGCCGCGACGCCCGCGCCCTGTACCTGGGCCCCGACGTGACCCGGCACCAGCGGCCCCAGGCCGTCGTCCCGGCCAAGGCCTGGCAGACCGCCGAATCCCTGGGCAACTGGACCCTGGTCGGCTGCACCGTCGGCCCCGCCTTCACCTTCGAGGGCTTCGAACTGGCCCCACCCGACTGGCGCCCGACCCCGCGCCGGCCGGGGGGTGAATAGCTCCTGCCGGCCGGGATCGCCGCGGCCTTTATCCCTCACCCGCTCGCGGCTAGGGAGGGTAAGGGGTCAGCCGCCCCAGCCAGGTAGCGCCAGGACCTTGGCAATCGCACCACGCCGCCGCCGGGCTCTCACCGCACCTGCCGCCCTAGCCCGCATTTCTCACCGTGACCACGGTGAGAAATGCGGGCTAGGGCCGCGCCAGAGCGATCACCCGCAGGGTCTCGTCCCAGAGGTCGTAGGGCGCCAGGTGGTCGGGGTCCGCCCAGGCGACCTCGGCGGCGTCGCCGCCGGCGGCGGCGACGCCGGCCCGCCATTCGGCGAGGAAGTCGACCAGCGTGTAGTGGTAGGCGAGGCTGCCGTCCTCGTCCCGGGTCATGGAGTCGACCACGTCGAGCAGGGCGGTGACCTCGATCGTCAGGCCGGCCTCCTCGGCGACCTCGCGGGCCGCCGCCGCGCGCACGGTCTCGCCCAGGCGCTGGCGCCCGCCCGGCAGCGACCACTGGCCGCGGCGCGGCGGCTTGCCCCGGCGCACCAGCAGGACCCGGTCGCCCTTGAAGACGACCACGCCGACCCCGATCAGCGGGCGGTCGGGATAGTCGTTCATCGCTGGCGCGCCGCCGCGGTGTGGGAGTTGACGCAGTCGTCGCAGCCCTTGGTCGCGCCGACCGCGACGAAGATCATCTCCTTGACCCTGGAGTCCGGGGCGCAGACCGCGCGCACCCCGGGCGGCGCTTCCGCGTAGTCCACGAAACGGCTGATCGGCATCGCCTCGTCCCTTCCCTGCGGCCTCGCTCCGGCAAGCGGCAAGAACTGCGCCGGCGGCCACCCTCGCCCTTCCCGCCATCGCCCTTCCCGCCATCGCCCTTCGACGAGCTCAGGGTGAGGGTGGGCGATCTCAAACCAGTCTCCCCGTGCGGAGCCTGTCGAAGCATGACCGCGAGCAACACCCCGCGACATCTTCAGAAGCCTGTGAGCGCTCTTTAACACCCGAGGCGGCGCCGGGGCCAGCGCTCAATCGGGCACGTCCTCCCGGCGCAGGTGGCCGCGGTAGTGGATCAGCAGGCCGGCGACCGGCAGGGCGATCTCGACGTCGAAGACGAAGCGCCCGCGCTCGACGCTTTCGCCGGCGCTGATCTGCGGCCAGAGCGCGCGCGGTAGCGGCAGCCCGAGGAAGCGCACCCCGCGCAGCGAGAGGGTCAGGCCCTCGCTGCCCGCGGCCAGCTCGATCAGGAAGCGGCCGGGGCCGAAGCTCTCGAACATCCAGCCGGGGCGGCCGGCCGGCATCTGGTAGGACGCGATGCGGTGGGTGCCGAAGCGACGGAACCAGCGCTCGCCGCCGGCCTGGGGCAGGAAGCGGACCTTGACCGGCAGGTTGTCCCCCGGCGGCGGCAGGCGGAAGAGCGTGCCGACCAGGCGCGACAAGGGATGCGCACCGCGCCGGATGGTGCAGCGGCCGCGGGCGATGGTCTCGTGGCTGACGTCGTGAAGCTGGCGGATCGGCGCCGGCAGGGATTCGAAGCCGCGCCCCAGCAGAAGGCGATAGAAGGGCGCCA
Organism: Kiloniellales bacterium; assembly: GCA_022361275.1. Taxonomy (GTDB): domain Bacteria; phylum Pseudomonadota; class Alphaproteobacteria; order Kiloniellales; family JAKSBE01; genus JAKSBE01. Next base: position 10,458 of record JAKSBE010000433.1, on the reverse strand, counting down.
CCTGGACGGTCTGCCCGCGCCCGGACGGCGACACGCGGATGGGTCCCCCTTCAGCTGCACTGCCGACGGCACGCGGCGCCGGGCTCGGGCCCGCAATCTAGATCAAACGACGCTCAATTGGAAACCATAGACGGCGGGCCCGAAGCTCGGCCCGAACGTCAGGCCATCTGGGATCGGGCCATCTGGGATCGGGCCATCCAGGATCAGGCCATGTACTGCCCGCCGTTGGCGGAGAGCGTCGATCCGGTGATGAAGCCGGCGTCGTCGGCGGCCAGGAAGACCACGCAGCGGGCGATCTCCTCCGCCTCGCCCAGCCGCCCGACCGGGATCTGCGGGATGATCTTGCTGTCGAGGACGTCCTTGGGCACCGCCCGGACCATCTCGGTCGCGATGTAGCCCGGCGCGATGGCGTTCACCGTGATCCCCTTGAAGGCGTTCTCCAGGGCCAGCGCCTTGGTGAAGCCGACCAGCCCCGCCTTGGCCGCCGAGTAGTTGCTCTGGCCCATCTGGCCCTTCTGGCCGTTGATCGAGGAGATGTTGACGATACGGCCGAACTTGCGCTCGCGCATGCCCTCGATGACCGGCCGGGTCATGTTGAACAGCGAGTCCAGGTTGGTGCGGATCACCGCGTGCCACTGCTCCGGCTCCATGCGATGGAACATGCCGTCGCGGGTGATCCCGGCGTTGTTGACCAGGACCTCGACCGGCCCCAGGTCGGCCTCGACCTGACGGACCCCGGCCTGACAGGCGTCGAACGCGCCGACGTCCCACTTGTAGACCAGAATGCCGGTTTCGGCCTTGAAGGCATTGGCCGCTTCGTCGTTCCCGGCGTAGGTGGCCGCGACCTTGTAGCCCGCGTCCTTCAACCCGACCGAGATGGCGGCCCCGATGCCTCGGGTTCCGCCGGTGACCAGCGCCACTCTTGCCATAGCTTCGCTCCCTGTCACTTTTCTCAAGCCCGCCTGCGTTTATCCCGGCCCCGTTCTCTCGGGGCCATGTCGCCTTCGACCGGATGGTTCATGAAAACATGGAAGCACGCGCCGGGCCAGGGATCATTGAACTAGATCACAGCGGCGCCCGTGACAAAACGAAAGCGGGCCGCCCGGCCGGCGGCCCGCCTCGTTCCTCCTGGGACGCAGGGCCTAGAGCGAGATGATCTGAAGCCGACCCGGCTTCAGATCTGAAGCCCGCCCTACTTCAAAAGCGTAGAGCACGACGCTGCGTCACCGCTCGACGCACATGGCGATGCCCATGCCGCCGCCGATGCACAGGGCGGCCAGGCCGCGCTTGGCATCGCGCTTCTGCATCTCGTGCAGCAGGGTGACCAGGACCCGGGCGCCGGAGGCGCCGATCGGATGGCCGAGGGCGATGGCCCCGCCGTTGACGTTGACCTTGTCGGCGTCCCAGCCGAGGTCCTTGTTGACCGCCAGGGCCTGGGCGGCGAAGGCCTCGTTGGCCTCGATGAGGTCCAGGTCGCCGGTCGACCAGCCGGCCTTCTCCAGGGCGGCGCGGCTGGCCGGGATCGGCCCGGTGCCCATGATCGCCGGGTCGACGCCGCAGGTCGCCCAGGACACGATCCGGGCGAGCGGCGTGACCCCGCGGCCGGCCGCGTCCTCGGCCGACATCAGGACCACGGCGGCGGCGCCGTCGTTGATGCCGCTGGCGTTGCCGGCGGTCACCGTGCCCTCCTTGTCGAAGGCCGGCCGCAGCTTGGCCAGGTTTTCGGCGGTGGTGCCGTGCTTGGGATACTCGTCGCTCTCGACCACGACGTCGCCCTTGCGGGTCTGGATGGTGACCGCGGCGATCTCGTCCTTGAAGCGGTCGGCCTTCTGGGCGGCCTCGGCCTTCTGCTGGGAGGCGGCGGCGAAGGCGTCCTGCTCCTCGCGGGTGAGCTGCCACTTGCGCGCCACGTTCTCGGCGGTGTTGCCCATGTGGTAGCCGTTGAAGGCGCACCACAGGCCGTCCCTGATCATGGAATCGATGAACTTGACGTCGCCCATCTTGGTGCCGTTGCGCAGATGCGCGACGTGGGGCGCCTGGCTCATGCTCTCCTGGCCGCCGGCGACCACGACCTTGGAATCGCCGACCTGGATCGCCTGGTAGCCCAGCGCCACGCTGCGCAGGCCGGAGCCGCAGAGCTGGTTGATCTGATAGGCGGTGCGCTCGACCGGGATGCCCGCCTCGACCGCCGCCTGGCGGGCCGGGTTCTGGCCGGCGCCGGCGGTCAGGATCTGACCCAGGATCGCCTCGTCGACCTCCTGGGCGTCGACCTTGGCCCGCACCATCGCCTCCTTGATCGCCACGGTGCCCAGATAGGACGCCGGGACGCTCGAAAGCCCCCCGTTGAACGCACCGACCGGCGTACGCGCCGCCCCGGCGATGACGACTTCAGTCATGGCTGCCACTCCTTTTCCAATGTCCCTGTCCGGGTTCCAATGTCCCTGTCCGGGGCGGAGTGCCGCCCGCCCCCGGAACCGCGCCCGATCCTGTTACCGGTTCGGCGAGGCACCGCTTTTCGCAGTGCAACAAGTTAACGCAACATATAAGAGCAGCCGGCCCGCGCCTGCAAGCCGCGACTGGCCCGGAGGGCCTTATCCGGCGCGCTCCGCGGCCGCCCGGCACCATTCGGCCAGCGGGTCCCAGACCGCCGTGCGCGCCTTGAAGCTGACCACCATGCCGATATGCCCCAGGGCCGGCTCCAGCGCCTCGCCCCGCGGCAGGCGCGCGGCCAGCGCCCGCGCCGAGCCGGGCGGCACGATGCGGTCGTTGGCCGGGATCAGCGACAGCGCCGGCAGGTCGAGCCGGGCCGGCGCCACGGCCCGGCCGGCGACCAGCCAGCGGTCCTCTCCCGGCGTGTTCTCGCCGTACCAGCCCTGCAGGCACTCGCGGGCCACCGGGGCGGCCAGAGGCACGCCGTCGTTCAGCCAGTCCTCCAGGGCGACGAAGGCCGCGGCCTTGGCGTTCGCCGGGTCCAGGCGCCCGAAGGACAGGAACTTGCGGACCACGAGCTGGGGATCGAGCAGGGCGAAGAGCGCCTGGATGGCGTCCACCGGCAGTTCGCCCAGGAGGTCCATCGCCGGGCCGAAGCCGAGTGTCGCGCGGCTGAGCGCCCTGGCCTGCGCCGCGCCGCCGGCGTGGAAGTCGTAGGGCGTGGCCATCAGGACCAGCCCGGCCAGGTCGCGCGGCCGGCGCTGGGCCAGGGCCAGGGCCAGCAGGCCGCCCATGCAGTAGCCGACCGCGACGACCGGGCCGTCGTCCAGGGCCAGGGCGGCGTCCAGCGCCGCCTCGAGGCGCCCCGCGATGTAGTCGGTCAGGGAGAAGCGGCGCTCCTCCGGGCCCGGGCGGTCCCAGTCGACCAGCAAGGGCCGGAAGCCGCGCGCCGCGAAGTCCCTGACCAGGCTGCAGTCGGCGGCCAGGTCGAGGATGTAGGCCCGGTTGATCAGCGAAGGCACGAAGAGCAGGACCGGCCCCTTGCGACCCCTCTTGGACCCGGAACTCTTGGACCCGGAACTCTTGGACCCGGTACGGCCGTAGTCCAGCAGGCGGGTCGTGCCCCCCTGCCAGAGCGCCGCCGGGTCGGTCAGGTCGCGCCGGTAGGGATGACGCTGGTAGGCCTGGATGCCGCGCAGCAGCTGCAGGCTGCGCGCCCGCACCGCACCGTCGAGGGCCTTGGCGAAGGCGTCAGGATCGACCTTTTCCAGCGCCCTTCGGAGCGCGGCCGCCGCGGCCTCGTCCTTCCAGGGCAGCGACCCGCCGTTCCAGATCGGCCAGGCGTTGCGTGAGCTCTGCCAGGTCAGGGCCGCCACCGCCAGGTGCAGCGCCAGCGGCCGCGGTCCGAGGCGCCGGCTCGCCGGCGCTTCGCTCCGGGCCTCGTCCTTCGCCTCGGTCTTCGCTCGGGGCACCGGCCTCGCTCCTTCTTGCAGCCTCGGTGGCGCCGCCCGCCATGGCCCCGGGCCAGAACGGCCAGGCCCCCCCCGTTCCCGGAATGGCCGTCCCCGGAACGGCCGCCCCCATCATGGCCGCAACCGGGCCAATCGCCTGGATCATCCGGTTCAGGCTCTCGGCGAAGGCCGGGTCCTCGGCCAGGGCGGAGACCTGGTCCTGCCAGAGGTCCAGGTAGCGCCGGGCGAGTTCGTCGAGCTCCGCGGGATCTGCCATGGCGGCCGAGTATAGACGGCGCCCCGGCGGCTTGGCCAGCGGGCGCCGGAAAGCCCTGGCGAAGGAGGCCGCAGGAGCACTTCGGGTTCTTTCCTAGGCGTTGACAGGGCTTGCCGCTGCACAGCACTATGCCGGACAGCAGCGTGCAGGATGGCACCCGAACCTGGAACAGGGTATGGCGGGCAAAGCAAAGCAGGGGGGGCAAGCGCGCAACGGCGCGGCGCCCCTGGGAAGCGACGACAACCCGATCACGATCAAGAAGTACGCGAACCGCCGGCTCTACAACACGGCGACCAGCAGCTACGTGACCCTGGACCATCTCTGCCAGATGGTGAAGGACAACGTCGCCTTCGCGGTCTACGACGCCAAGACGGGCGAGGACATCACCCGCCCGGTGCTGACCCAGATCATCGTCGAGGAGGAGGCCAAGGGCGCGAACCTGCTGCCGATCAACTTCCTGCGCCAGTTGATCTCGCTCTACGGCGATTCCATGCAGTGGGTGGTGCCGCGCTACCTGGAGCACATGATGGAGGTCTTCTCCGCCAACCAGGAGCGCATGCGCAAGTCGATGCAGGACACCTTCGGCGGCATGTTCCCCTTCCCCGACGTCGAGGCGATGAACAAGCAGAACATGGCGCTCTTCGAGCAGACCCTGAAGATGTTCTCGCCCTTCGGCGGGGCCGAGCAGGACGGCGCGGGGGACGCCGCGGGCAAAGCCGACAACGGCGAGGCCGACAGCGAGCAGCTCGCCGCGCTCAAGCGCCAGCTCGACCTCCTGCAGCGCCAGCTCGACACCCTGACCGCGGAGAAGTCCAAGGACTGACGATCGCGGCCACGGCGCCGGTCGACCCGTCACCCGGCTTCGGCCAAGGCTCGGCACCCCTCCCTCTGGGCGAGGTCCGCCCTCCGGGTGAGGTCCGCCCTCCGGGTGAGGTCCGGCCTCCGGGTGAGGTCCGGCCTCCGGGTGAGGGGAAAAACGCCTCAGAAACCGTAGAGGCTGGCCTTTTCCGGGAAGGCCACGGCGTAGCCGAAGGTGATCTCGCGGGTCTCGCCCGGCGCGTAGTCGTAGCTCCAGGCGAGGACGCCGCTCTTGTCGTCGAGGTCCGTGGCGGTGGGCTCGGTGCCGGCTTTCAGCAGCTCGACCTCGATGCGCTCGTCGCGCGGGACCGGGAGCTGGTCCTGGATCTCGATCGTCATCGGCCGCTGGTGCAGGTTGGCGACCTCGATCTTGTAGCGCCGCTCGATGCGCCGGTCCTTGGCAAGGATGCCCTCGCTGGAGCGCTGGCCTCCGGCCAGGCGGTACTTGACCCGGACCCGGTCGTCGGCGCCGAAGGAGAGCTTCAAGGTCTCGCCGCTGCGCAGCAGGTCGAGGCGGCCGTTGCCGATGAAGGCGCCGTCGCGGAACACCGCCATCGGCCCCGGCAGCAGGGCGTCCTCGCCGCCGTAGGTGATCTCGGCCAGGAGGTAGGCCTGGGGCGACAGCTTGGGCACCGCGCGCAGGCTGAGCGCGGCTGCGGTCTCGCGTTCCTGGACCCGGACCTTGTGGGTCGAGTTGTCGGCCGCGACGTCGACCCGGCCCGGGATCCGGTACACGGCGGCGAACGCGCCGGCGGCCACCAGGGCGGCCTTGGTCTCGGCGGGCCGGGGCGGCGCCGCTTCGGGCACCGCGGCGCCGGTCGCGGACTCCTCGGCCGTGCGCTCCTTGTCCTTGAACAGGCTCAGAAGGTCGTCCTCGCGGCGGTGCTCCGGCCGGGCCGGCACCGGCGGCTCGAAGATGTCGACGAACCAGGCGGCCAGCTCGGGCGCCTGGGCGCCGGTCGCCGGACGGGCGGTCGAGAGGGTCAGCTCGACGCCGCGCCAGTCCTCGCCGGTCCGCTGGCGGACCTCGCCGAGCTGGGTCAGGGTCACCCTCTCGGTCCTGGCCTCCAGCCTGGCGTCGTAGATCGGCCGCCAGGAGGCGCCGGGCACCTGATAGGTCAGGCGCAGGGCGGCGGTTCCGGCGGCAGCCGCCTCGACCGCGACCCGGGCCTCGACGCTGGCGGTCTGGCCGGTGGCGATCTGCGACAGGCGCTGCCGCGCCGCTTCGATCTCGCGCTCCAGCGCCCGGGCCGCGACCTCTTCCTTGGCGATCTCGGCGCGGACCTGGGCGGCGCCTTCGCCCAGGGCGTTCCAGGCCTCGGCCCAGGTCTTGGGATCGGGAAGCCGGCTCCTGCCGTCCTCGTCCCGGGTCTCCCGGGTCCCGGGGAACGCGACGCCGATGGCCTCGATTACGCCCTGCTTGAACTTCAGCGCGGCGATGCGGTCGGTGACCAGGCGCTTGCGGTCCCCCAGGGCCTCGATCTCAGCCTTGAGGCGGCGCTCCTCCTCCCGGGCGGCGGTGCGGCCGTGCCGGGTCCGGGCCTCGACCGCGCCGAGCCGCAGGCGCGTGCTGCCCGCGCCCTCGACCCTGAGGGAATCGCCCAGAAGACTCGCCGGCAGGCCGGAGACCACGACCGTGGTGTCGCCCTGGGGCAGCGGCACCTCGATCAGGCGGGTGACCTGGGCCCGGTCGGGAAAGACGGTGACCGCGGTGATCCGCGAGTCGGCCTCGAGCCCGGCCGCCCGCAGGGGCGCGGCGGCGGCGAAAAACAGGAGGCCGACCGCAAGAGCGACGCTGGCGGGCCTGCCTGGAGAGGAGATTCGGCTCGGCATGATCGCCGAGAAGGCGCCGCCACTTTGGCTCGCCGAAGGCGCCACTGGGGCGGAAAGGTGGCGAAGCGCGGTTCATACCGAGGAGCGTTGATCATGCCTCGTTTGACCGGGTTTGCTCGCCCGCCCGCCAGGCGCGCTTCGCGCGGCCGGCCTCGGCCGGCCCCGCTCAATCCGGGAAACCGGCCATGGCGCGGACTTCGGCGGGGGACTTGCCGCCGTCCCGGAGGGCGCGGACCGAAAGGGCGTCGTGGCGCTTGGCGAGGCGCCGGCCGGAGTCGTCGAAAACCAGGCCGTGGTGCTGCCAGACCGGCACCGGCAGGTCGAGCAGGGCCTGCAGCAGGCGGTGGACGTCGGTCGCCGGGCGCAGGTCCTCGCCGCGGGTCACCAGGGTGACGCCCTGGTCGGCGTCGTCCAGGGTGACCGCCAGGTGATAGCTGCTGCGCACGTCCTTGCGGCCCAGGACCACGTCGCCGTGGCTCGTCGGTTCGGCCGTAACCGTCGCCTGGCTCTTTTCCTCCCAGGTCAGGGGGCCGACCAGCCCCGCCGCCGCGGCGACGTCCAGGCGCAGGGCGTAGGCGGCGCCCTCGGCGATCCGCCGCGCCTGCTCCAGGCGGCTGCGGCCGCGGCAGATGCCGGGGTAGAGCGGCCCCTCGGGGCCGTGGGGCGCCGCCGCCGAGGCGGCGACCTCGGCCTCGATCTCCTTGCGGGTGCAGAAGCAGGGATAGAGCAGGCCTTCGTCGGTCAGACGGTCCAGGACGGCCTCGTAGTCGGCCAGGCGCTCGGACTGGCGGCGGACCGGCTCCTCCCAGGTCAGGCCCAGCCAGGCCAGGTCCTCGAGGATCGCGGCCTCGAACTCCGGGCGGCAGCGGCCCAGGTCGATGTCCTCGATGCGCAGCAGGAAGCGGCCGCCGGCCTCCTGCGCCCTGTGCCAGGCGAAGAGCGCCGAATGCGCGTGGCCCAGGTGCAGATGACCCGTGGGCGAAGGCGCGAAGCGGGTGACGACGTCGGCCATGCCGCCGTCATTTGCTCACAAGACGCCGGGTCTCCGCAAGGGCGGGCCGGAGGCCGGCCGTCACCAGCCTGCCGGCGGCGCCGCCGCTGCGGGCTTGCCAGCGGCGGCGTCAGGGGACAGGGTCGCGGCCATGAGACCCGTCGTTTGCGAGGACAGCCTGACCGAGGGCTGCGAGGCCCTGGCCGCGGCCGACCCCGACCTCGGCCGCGCCTACCGCGCCCACGGCCTGCCGCCCTTGCGCTACCGGCCGCCGACCTACGACACCCTGCTGCGGATCATCGTGGCGCAGCAGGTCTCGGTCGCCTCGGCCAACGCGATCTGGAACCGGCTGCAGGCTCGCCTGGACGCGGTCGAGACCGAGGTGACGCCGCGGGCCTTCCTGACCCTTGGGGAGGACGACCTGAGGACCGTCGGCTTCAGCCGCCAGAAGACCGCCTACGGCCAGGCCATCGCCGAGGACCTGGTCGGCAAGCGGGTCGATCTCGGCGCGGTCGAGGCGATGGAGGACGAGACGGCCATCGCCGAACTGGTCAAGCTCAAGGGCATCGGCCGCTGGAGCGCCGAGTGCTTTCTCCTGTTCTCCTACGGTCGCCCCGACGTCTGGCCGGCCGACGACGTCGGCCTGATGATCGGGATGGAGAAGATCAAGGGCCTGAGGAAGCGTCCCGACGCCAAGCGCATGCGCAAGCTGGCCGAGGCCTGGCGCCCCTGGCGCGGCGTCGCCGCCCGCCTGCTCTGGCACGTCCGCAAGCTCGACGTGGTGCCGGCGGACCGGAAAGAGGGGGCGGCCTATGCCAAGGAGCGTTGATCATGACTCGTTTACCGGGTTTGCTTGCACCTTCGATGTGCTTGCAAGGCGACGGAATTCCGGAGCTGCGGTGGTTGTGAACCTGTTTACGCGCGCTCCGAGGCTGGGATTGGACGTCACACCGCCAAGCAGCCTTCACCCCTCCCCCCTTACCCTTGCCTTGGTCACCCCATAGGCCGCCAGCGCCATCCGCAGCTCGGCCAGGCTCACCGCCACCCGCTTGCCGGTCGTGTCCACCGTCACGTCGGCGCGTTCGTAGTGCTGGCTGCGGGCCTCCAGGATCAGCTCCAGGTCGCGCAGGGCCTCGGGGTGGCCGGCCATGGGGCGGCGGTCGCCCTGGGCCAGGACCCGGGCCATGTGTTCCTCGGGCGCGGCCTTGATCCACGCGGTCGCGCAGTTGGCCAGCAGGAGGTCGAAGGTCCCGGGCTCGGCGACGATGCCGCCGCCGGTCGCGATCACCGCCTCCCGATCGCGCTGGAAGACGTGGAGCAGGGCCGCGGCCTCGCGCCGGCGATAGCCCTGGGGACCGTAGAGGTCGAAGATCTCCGCGGTCGAAAGCCCGCCCTCCTTCTCGATCTCCCGGTTCAGCTCGACGAAGGGCACGCCCATCGCCTCGGCCAGCAGGCGGCCCAGGGTCGACTTGCCGGCCCCCCGCAGGCCGATCAGGGCGACCCGCCGGGTCCGCGGCTGGCCCTCGCCCGGCAGGCGGAAGATCGCGCCCAGGGCGGAGTCGACGGCACGCAGCTCCTCGGCCGTGGCCTCGCGCAGGCGCAGGCGGTAGAACCAGATCACATCCGGCAGGACCGGCTCCTCGGCGACCAGCTCCTCCAGCGGGATGGCGGCGGCGCGGGCGATCTCGCGCAGCTTCAGGATGGTGACGTTGCCGCGCCCGGCCTCGAGCTGCGCCAGGTAGCGCTCGGAGACGCCGGCCAGGTGGGCCAGGAGCCGGCGGCTGGTCCGCGACTTCTCCCGCGCCCGCTTGACCCGCGCGCCCAGGCGCTGCAGGTAGCCGCGCCGGCTCATCGCCCGCTCGGACTCCGCCTCCAGCTCGCCGGAGAGCACCCAGTCGTCGTGACTCCGCTTGGCCAAGTGGGCCTCCTCCGGCTCTAGGCGCGGCCGTCTGCGGGGTGCCGGCCCCGCCCTTCGACAGGCTCAGGACGAGGCGAGAGGACGCCGTCGCGCCGCGGGGACCGCCGCCGAACCAAGAAGGTCCTCATGCTGAGCCCCTCATTCCGAGCTTGTCGAGGGGCGAAGTATGCGGACCTCGGCACGATCTCACCCGCCCCCCGCCGCATCCTCGAAGTCCCGCCCCTGGCCCTCGGCGAAGCGCCGCATCCGCGCCCGGATCGCCGGCGGGATCGGGATCGGCCGCATCGACTCGGCGTCGACGCAGGCGAAGACGTAGCGCGCCTTGAGGCGGAGCCGGCCGTCCTGGCTCGCCTCGACCCGGGTCGCCACCGAGGCCCGGCCCAGGCGCTCGACCGTCAGGTGGCAGACCAGGTCGTGGCGCGGCGTGATCGGGGCGGTGAAGTCGCAGGACAGGTGGACGAAGGGCGTGCCGATGCCCTGGTCCAGGTGGCCGACGTACCAGTCGGCCCCGGTGCAGGCCTTGACCCAGTCCTCCACCGCCTCCAGCGCCATCCCCGGGATGTTGCCGGTATAGGCGATCTTTGCCGGATCGCACTCCCCCCAGCGCACCCGCCGGACATAGACGAAGGGCCCGGGCGGCAGGTCCGGCAGGTCGTCGGCGGGGGTCACGGGGCGGCTCCGGTGGGGGGTGAGGCCCAGG
>JAKSBE010000172.1 GCA_022361275.1 Kiloniellales bacterium | reverse complement strand
TGGACCCAGCGGCCGGTGTCGTTGGTGCCGAGCACCGGCGCGGCGCCGCCGCCCGCGGCCACCAGCCGCAGCTCGGAGACCTCGTCGGCGACGTAGAAGGGGTGGACGCGGTTGGCGGCGATGGTCTGCTCGGCCCCGGTCTCCAGGTCGCGGATCGTGACCCGGACGGTCTCGTCGTAGCGGCTCCGGTGCTGGGCCAGGACCGGCTTGTAGGCCTGCTCGCCGGTCTCCTCGTCCCGGGCCAGGACGGAGTCCGCCCGGGGCCGGATGTCCTCGATCGGCACGAAGCCGTCCTCGGTGCGCACCAGGGTCTCGCCGTCGAAGGAGAAGCGGCAGAAGGTCGCCGCGTCCTCGACCAGGTCGGCGCGCCGGCCCAGGCGGGCGGCGTTGGCGGCGAGGCCGACCACCGGGACGATCGCGGCCAGGCCGAGCCCGAAGCCCAGCCAGTCGCCCTGGGCCAGCGACAGGACCGCGCTGGCCAGATCGGCGACCATCGCCAGCGGCGCCCCGATGACCGAGGCTTCCAGGCCGACCGAGACCACGTCGAGGGTGAGCTGCACCTTCTCGAGCGTGGAGAGGTTGTCGTAGGCCATGTCGAGGTGTTGGACCGCGTCGGAGACTGTGGCGCGGACGGTGTTCACGGCGCTCTCGACCTGCTCCTTGAACAGGTCGCTCGTGAGGTGCTTCAGGCCGGCGGCCAGAAGCTGGCCGAAGAGGTCCCCGCCGTCCTGCCCCTGCTGCCCGCCTTCGGCGTTCGGTGTCATGGAACCGTTCAGCGCGGCGACCGTGGCGGCCATCAGGGCGTCCGACAGACTGCCGTGGTTGGCGAGGGTGGTGAGCCCGGCGAAGGCGGCGGAAGCGATGATGTTGTACGGCGGCGGCAGGGCGGCGATACCGAGTTGGACCGCCTGCTGCACCCACTGGTTCTGGAGCGCTTCCCGGGCCACCTTCCAGGCGGCTTCGCCGGCGTCGGAGAGCGCCCTGCCGATCTTCTTGAAGGCGTCCTTGATCTTGTCGAAGAAAAAGCCGGAGGGATCGGTGTAGCTCAGCGGGTTGTTGACGACGTAGCTGTAGCGGTTGAAGGACTGGGTGGCGTCCGGCGCCTGGACGTGGGGGTCGGCCGAGACGAAGCGGCCGAGGACCGGATCGTAGACCCGGCCGTTCATGTGGATCAGGCCGACCGAGTCCAGGTGCTCGTGGCCGGTGAAGCCGCGCGGGGTCTCGGCGTCGGGGCCGGCCGGGTCGCCGGCGGTCCAGTCGGCGAGCCTGCGCTTGCCGTGGGCGTCGAAGGACAGGCGCTGGACCACGGCCCCGGTCTCGCCGGTGATGCTCTCCACCGAGCCCAGATGGTCGCGGTGCAGGTAGCGCGTCTTGTCGGTGGCCGGCAGGTTGTCGTCGTAGATGGTGTGGATCGCCACCGTGCCGCCGGCCGCGATGTGGTGCACCAGCTCGTCGGGGCTGCCGAAGCGGGTCCGGCGCTCGTAGAGGCTGCCGACGTAGACCACCTCGCGGACAAGGCCGCCCTCGACCGCGCGCTGCTTGATCCGGGCCCGGTCGGGGCCGTAGACGAAGCCGGCCTCGTCGCCGCTCGCGGTCTCGCGGATCAGGGTCGGCTTGTTGAAGGAGGCGTAGGTGATCTCCCGCCCGGCGCCCGAGATCATGCTGCCGTTGGCGTCGTAGGCGTAGGTCTCGCCCCCGGCCGCGGTGACGGCATGGGGGCGCGGACCGCCGTAGACGTAGGTTCCGACGTCGGACTTGGTCTTGAGGTTGCCCAGGGCGTCGTAGGTGGCGGCCGCGGTCGCCAGGGTGCCGCCGCCCGCGCCGGTGTCGGTCAGAGTGGTGGTGGTGAGGCGGTTGAGGCCGTCGTAGAGGAAGTCCTCCTGCCGGTCCTGGCGCAGGTCGGCCCGCTGCTTCAGGTTACCCAGCAGGTCGAAGTCGTAGGCCAGGTCCTGGATCGCCGTCGGACCGTCGAGGGTGGCGATGCTGTCGATCAGGGCGGTCCGGGGGTCGTAGGCGTTGGTCGTGACGATGCCGTTGCCGAAGGTCTCCCGGGTCACCTGGCCCTCGGCGTTGACGCTGTCGGCCTGCCAGAAGACCGCGGCCCCGCCGTCCTCGGAGACCGAGGCCAGATAGCCGCGGGCGTTGTAGGCGTTGCGCACCGCGAAGCCGGAGGGATAGGTCAGGGTCTCGGGCCGACCCGAGAGGTCGTAGCCGACCGCATGGGTGTAGGTCGTCCCGTCGATGGTGACGCTCGTGGCGCTGGGCCGGCCGAGGCTGTCGTAGCTCTGCGTCCCCTCGTAGCCGCCCGGGGCCGTGACCCGGTGCAGCTTGCCGACGCCCTTGGCCGCCGTGTCGTAGAACCACTCGGTGGTGCCCTCGTCCTCGACCCGCCGCTCGAGGCGGCCGAGGGCGTCGTAGAACAGGTCGACGGTCTGCAGCTTGGCGTCGGTCTGGGAGATCAGCTCCCCGAGGACGTTGTAGTCGTAGCTCCAGGCGCCCATGTTCGGGTCGTCCATGGAGATCTTCCGGCCCCGGATGTCGTAGCCGACGGTCGTGACCACGCCCCCGGCGTTCGTTTCCGTCAGATTGCCGAAGGGCTCGTAGCTGTACGCGATCGTGGTGCCGAGGTTGTCGGTCGCCTCGACCAGCTGGCCGAGGGCGTTGGTCCGCCGGGTCTCGACCTGGGTCAGGGCGTTGGTCGAGGTCGTGGTCAGGCCGCCGTAGTCGCTGGTCGTCACGCCGCCGTCGGGCTGGGTCACGCTGGTCGGCCGGCCGATGTCGTCGTAGGTGGTGACGGTCTCGTGGATGTCGGCGGCGGCGGTGCCCGCGAAGTAGGGCCGGGTGACGGCGACCACCTCGCCGCGGGCGTTGAAGGTCGTGTCGACGAAGACCTTGGTGCCGTCGAAGCCCTCGGTCTCGCTGCGGAAGCCGCGGTTGAGGGCATCGAAGTACTCGACCGCGCGCGGGCCGATGGCGGCGCCCGAGGCGCTGTCGAAGTCCTGCTGGCTGACCGCGTAGACGCCGCCCGGCGGGCACTGGGCGGCGCAGAGCGCGTAGGCCCAGCGGGTCTCGGTGCCGTCGGCGCGGGCTTCGCGGGTCTTGCGCCCGAAGCCGTCGTAGTCCCAGGTCGTGGTGATCCCGTTGGGACCGGTCAGGCGGGTGACGGTGCCGAAGCGGGCGTCGAAGGCGCGGGTCTCGCCGTGGCCCAGGGCGTTGGTCAGGCCGGTCGCGAAGCGGCCGTCGGCGGAGAAGCCGCTGGTCGTGGTGCGCGCGGTGATGCCGTCGCCGCTGACCGTCTCGCTGATGATGTTGCCGAAGTCGTCGCGGCCGTAGGCCGTGGTGAGCTTGAAGGCCGGCTGGTCTGGCTCGATGACCTCCTCGACCAGGAGGCCGGTCACCGGGTCGTAGGCGAAGGCCGCGACCCGGGTCTCGGCGCTCAGGTCCGGCAGGGTGCTGGTCGCCGTGGCCCGGTCGAGCTGGCCGAGGAACCAGTTCACCGTGTCGTTGCCGTAGACGTTGTCGGTGACCGTCTCGAAGGTCTCGCCCGCGCCGCTGGTGGCCGCGGTGACCCGGGTCGGGTTGCCGAAGTCGTCGTAGAGCGTGGTCGTGGTCGCCGTGGTGACCGGGGCGTTGCCCGGGCCGTCGTTGATCTCGTAGCCCGCGGCGGTCGAGCTCGAGACGTGGGGGAAGGTCGTGAGCCCGCCGTGCAGCGGGGTCTCGGACCAGGTGTTGGCCAGGGTCCGGACCTTCGTACCGTCGGCCAGGCGGGTCTCGCTGGCGGCGACCGCGCCGATGAAGGGGAAGTCCTGGCGGT
>JAKSBE010000135.1 GCA_022361275.1 Kiloniellales bacterium | reverse complement strand
CCTCGACCTTGTCGAGCACGGTCTGGGTCACCGCGCCGTCCTTGAAGTCGTTGCGGTAGATGTAGATCGACTGCACCACGTTGTTGGTCTCGGGGTCGATCTCCAGCGGCCCGCGCGGTCCGTCGAAGCGGACCTTGCGCAGGTTCTCGGCCAGCTTGGACGTGTCGCCGCCCGAGAGCTTCAGGGCCTCGACGATCAGCCGCGCCGCGTCGTAGCCCTGGACCGCGAACTCCGAGCCGACCTTCTCGTGCCTGGCCTGGTAGGCCTCCTGGAAGCGCTTGTTCTCCGCGGTGTCGATGGTCGGCACGTAGTGCAGCGCGCCGACGATGCCGTCGGCCGCCTCGCCCTGGACGTGGACGTAGGCCGCGGACGTCAGAAAGCCGGCGCCGTAGAGCGGGATCTCCTGCTTCAGGCCGAAGTCGTGGTACTGCCTGACGAAGGTGATGGCCGCGCCCCCGGCGAAGAAGGTGTAGATCGCGTCGGGCCCCGCCGCCTTGGCGGCCGAGAGGTAGGGGCCGTAGTCCTTGGTGCCCGAGAGCGGCGGGAAGGACTCGCCGATCACCTCGCCGCCGGCCGCGGTGAAGGTCGCCTTGAAGGCCTCGATCATCTGGTGCCCGGCCGCGTAGTCCGGCGCCATGGCGTAGACGGTCTTCACCCCCTGGGCCGCCAGCCACGGTCCCATCGGCCGGTTGATCATGCCGTTGGAGAAGGACACCCGGGTGATGTAGGGGCTGCACTTCGGCCCGGTCATGGCGTCGTTGCCGGCGTTGGCGACGATCAGCGGCATCTTGGCGCCGTGGACGAAGTCGCGCAGCCCGCCCAGGACCGCCGAGGAGACGATGCCGGCCAGGACGTCGACCTTGTCCTGCAGGACCATCTTCTTGGCCTTGGCCAGGCCGGTGGCCGGCTTGGCCTCGGTGTCGGCGCGCGCGACCGTGATGGCGACGCCCTCCAGCTCGCCGCCGAAGTGCTCCAGCCCCAGGTTGAAGCCGTTCTCGATGTGGTTGCCGAGCCCGGCATAGACGCCGGAGAACGGCAGCAGCAGGCCGACCTTGACCTCCTCCTCGGCCAGCGCCGGCGTGCCCGCCAACAGCCCCGCGAGCGCCAGCGCGCCCGCAACACGACGGATCCGCATCCGCTTTCCTCCCTGTTTCCCGAGCCTTCGGCCCGTTGTGGTGGCGTTTCTTTCCTTGGTTGCGCGGCGCCGCGCCGCCCCCGGAGGGCGCGCCGCAGCGCCGGCCGGAGTCTAGCCCAAGCCAGGGCCGGGGGGCAAAGGGAGAGGCGCCGCCGGCTAACCCGACCGCAAGGATTGACCTCCGAGACTTCGTCCAGCCGCCCGGGCGCCCGCTGACCGCGTCAGGCCCCGCTGCCTG
>JAKSBE010000415.1 GCA_022361275.1 Kiloniellales bacterium | reverse complement strand
CGCCCCGATCTCGACCAACCTGATCCTCTCCTACCTCGCCGAGCACGTCCTCGGCCTGCCGCGGTCCTATTAGCGAGATGCGCCGAACCCGGCCCCATCCACCTCGTGCCGTCATGGCCAGAGCGCGTACGGGCTCTGGCCGTGACGGCGGGGGAAGGCGAAGCCCGCGTTCACCACCGGGCGGTGGCCCTACAATGACGGCCAGAACCCTCGACGGCCTTCTGATGGTCAGCCTGGAGCAGGCGGTGGTGGTCTCGATCCGGAACCAGCGGGAATGGCGGCGGCTCTGCGCCGCGCTGCCGGCGCGGCCGGAGCTGGCCGACGCCCCCCGTTCCCACGACAACACGGCGCGGGCCGAGAACCGCGCAACCCTCCGCAGGGAGTTCCGGGAATGACCGAGGCTTTGGAACGCTGGCGGGCCTGGCTCGGCCGCCGGGAGGAGACCCGGGATCTCCTCGACCTCAACCGGGCCCGGGCCATGCAGGCCACGCTCGGCGTCGAGGACCGGCCGCTCCAGGCCGGCGATCCCCTGCCGCCGCTCTGGCACTGGCTCTATTTCTGGAGCGTCGCGCCGGCCTCGGCCATCGGCCCGGACGGCCATGCCGCGCGGGGGGGCTTCCTGCCGGCGATCGAGCTGCCGCGGCGCATGTGGGCGGGCAGCCGGGTCCGCTTCCCGGCACCCCTGCCCCTCGGCGCCGAGGCGAAGCGCGAGTCCGAGATCACCGCCGTCGACTTCAAGGAGGGGCGCAGCGGCCAGCTGGCCTTCGTCACCGTGCGGCACCGGGTCTCCGCAGCGGGCGCCCTCGCGGTCGAGGAAGAACACGACATCGTCTACCGCGCCGCCCCGCAGCCTGGCGAGACGCCGCGTCCCGGCAGCCCGGCGCCGGCCGATCCGCCCTGGCAACGCGCGGTCCGGCCGGACCCGGTGCTGCTGTTCCGCTACTCCGCGCTGACCTTCAACGGCCACCGCATCCACTACGACCAGCCCTACGTCACCGGCGTCGAGGGCTACCCCGGTCTGATCGTCCACGGCCCCCTGCTCGCCACCCTGATGGTCGAACTGGCCCGCCGCGCCGCCGGCCGGCCGGTCACGAGCTTCGCCTTCCGCGCCCTGCGCCCGATCTTCGACACCGCCCCCTTCACCGTCGCCGGGGCGCCCGAGGGCGACAGCGACGCCAAGGTCTGGGTCGCCGATCCGGAGGGCTTCCTGGCCATGGACGGCCGGGCCGGCTTCGGAGGCTGAGGGACAGGGTAAAAGAGGGGTCCCCAAAAAAGGGGTCAGAGTCATTTTTCTAAGGCATGGCCCTTGAAAGTGTGACACGTTCAGGGAGAAAAATGACTCTGACCCCTTTTTTGGGGACCCCCCCTTTTTTCAGGACCTGCGAAGCGTGCCGCGCAAGCCGAGGCTTTTCATCGAAGGATACCCGCAGCACATCATCCAGCGCGGCAACAATCGCCAGGCGATCTTCTTCGCCGATTCCGAACGGCAGCAGTACCTGGAGTGGCTGGGCGAGACCGCGGAGGAGCAAGGCCTCCGCATTCACGCCTACGTGCTGATGACGAACCACGTCCATCTGCTCGCGACGCCTGAGGCCCCCGATTCGGTCAGCAAGACGATGCAGGCCGTCGGCCGTCGCTACGTGCAGTACATCAATCGGCGGCACGATCGGAGCGGGACGCTATGGGAAGGCCGCTACAGGTCCGCTCTGGTGGACAGCGAGTCCTATTACCTCGTCTGCTCGCGCTACATCGAGCTGAACCCGATGCGGGCCGGGCTGGTCCGCCGCCGCCGCGACTATGCCTGGTCCAGCTACCGCCGTAACGCCGAGGGCCGCCACGACGATCTCCTGCGGGAGCATCCGGTCTACACCGCCCTGGGCCCCGGCCCGGAGGCGCGATGCCAGGCCTACAGCCGGCTCTTCGAGGAGGAGATTCCCGCGCGCCAGATGGCGTCCATAAGGACCGCGACCAACCAAGGCGGCGCCCTGGGCCCGGCGGCCTTCCTCGAGGCGGTCGAGCAGAGGCTGGGCCGGCCGGCGGGCGTGCGTCCTCGGGGGCGCCCCCGGGGGCTGCCGCGGCGAAGATCGCTCTGACCCCTTTTTTCGTCTCAGCCCTTGACCTCCCGCAGGACCTCCCGCAGGGCCTGGATCAGGCGGTCGATCTCTTCCTCGCTGTTGTAGTAATGGACCGAGAGGCGCAGCAGGTCGGGGAGCCGGCGCTTCTCGGCGTCGATGCGGGTCGAATCCGGGGTGGAGTGCGAGCTGTTGATGGCCTGGGCGCCGAGGCGCCGTCGGACCTCTGCGGCCTCGATGCCGGGCAGGGCCGTGGTGACGATGCCGCACTTGCGCCGGCCCAGGTCGTAGACCGGCAGGCCGAGCTCTTCCTCCAGACGCAGCCGCAGGTGATGGGCCAGCTTGACCACCCGGTCCTCGATCGCCTCCAGGCCCCAGCCGAGGGCGTAGTCGACGGCGGTGCCCAGGCCGATGACTGCGGCGGTGTTGAACTCCCAGTTCTCGAAGCGCCGGGCGTCGGGCCGCAGCTCGTAGCGGTCGCGCGCGACCCACGCGGCTGCGTGCAGATCCGGCATCGGCGGCTCCAGCCGCTCCAGCATCGCCTTGCGAACGTAGAGAAAGCCGCTGCCGCGCGGCCCGCGCAGGTACTTGCGCCCCGTGACCGACAGCAGGTCGCAGCCCAGCGCCTCGACGTCGAGCGGCAGCTGGCCGGCCGACTGGCAGGCGTCGAGCAGGAAGGGGATGCCGGCGGCCCTGGCGACCCTGCCGATCTCCGGCGCCGGATTGACCAGGCCGCCGTTGGTCGGCACGTGGGTCACCGAGATCAGCTTGACCTTGTCGTCGATCATCGCCTCCAGCGCCGACACCGAGAGCTGGCCGCTCTCGTCGCTGGGCACGACCTCGACCGCCACGCCGCGGTCCCGGGCGACCTTGAGGCAGGCGATGTAGTTGGCGGCGTATTCCGCCTCCGCGGTCAGGATGCGGTGGCCGGGCTGGAAGTCGAAGGCGTGGAAGGCCTGGTTCCACGCGACCGTGGCGTTCTCCACCAGGGCCACTTCCTCGGTCGCGCAGTTCAGCAGCTTGGCGACCGCGGTGTAGGTTCCGGCGATCTTGTCGGCCGCGGCGGCGGCGGCCTCGTAGCCGCCCATCTCGCCCTCCAGGCGCAGGTGGTCGATCTGGGCGTCCAGCACCGCCTGCGGCATCAGCGCCGCGCCGGCGTTGTTGAAATGGGCGACCTTGGCGCAGCTCGGCGTCTCGGCGCGGGCCCGGGCGATATCCATGGCCATCGGGGTCCTTTCCTCGGCTGGAAGCCGCGGACTCTAGGCATCCAATGGCGCGAAGCCAAGCCGCTGTCCGGGCTTGACCGGCGCCGCCGGCCATGGCCTTTGGTCGGCCGGGAGGGCGAGACCATGACGGAGCAGGATCGGCAGGTTCTGGCTGCCGCGGCGCGGGGCGACGCGGCAGCCCTGGCGGCGGCGCTGGCGGCCGGCGGCGACCCCAAGGCCCGGGACCGCTTCGGCGCCCCGGCCCTGGCGCTGGCGGCGGCCTGGGGCGATCTCGACTGCGTCGAGCGCCTGCTGGCGGCCGGCGCCGAGGTCGGCAAGACCAGCGACGCCGGCAACTCGGCCCTGATGATGGCGGCCGCGCGGGGGCACGTCGCGGTGATGCGGCATCTTCTGGCCGCCGGCGCGGACCCGGCGCAGCGCAACAAGTGGGGCCTCGGCGCCGCCGACTGGGCGCGCTGGCCGAAGAACGCGGCCGAGGTCGAGGCCCTGCTGCTGGAGAGCCGGGCGGATTAACGGGTCATGACACAGGCAGGCTGCCGACCCTCGCCCTTCGACAGGGCGCGAAGCGCAGCGCCTATACGCAGGTGAGGGTGAGACGTCTGCGGTCTACACCCTGCCATCCCTGTCAGGGATCCCCTCTGTCAGGGATCCCCGTGTGCAAGGACACCCCCAATCAGCCTCATCCTGAGCCTGTCGAAGGATGATCACGACGCGCTCTTCCTGCGTTTGCGACGGCACTTTGGTCGATCGTCGAGGGGGCACAATCGCCGGGGTGCAATCGTCGGGGCCGCCAAGGGGCCGCCAAGGGGCCGAAAGTGGTCCTGTGGCTCGTCTAACCGTTCGGCCAGCCGGAAGTCTGGGTCCGGCGGACCTGCCAGACCCGCTGGCGCTCGGCGCGCCAGACGCGCAGGACCTTGAAGCGGTAGCTGCCGCTGAACTCCGGCGAGGCGGAGTGGTAGCGGCCGATCGCCCGGGTCCAGGACTGCAGCCGCCGCTGGAGGTCGCTGAGGAAGCGCGCCGCGTAGCTGATGTTCTGCACCGGGTCGAAGGCGGCCTCCAGGTCGTCGAAGGCGTCGGGATGGTGCAGCAGGTTGACCTGCATGCAGCCGACGTCGATGGAGACCACGCCCTCGTTCTGCAGGCGGCGCACCTCGCGGATCGCGGCCTCTTTGCTCGGCAGGTAGCGGCCGCCCCGCTCCGAGGTGACCGTCCAGGGCCAGGGCCGGGTCTCGCCGCTCAGATCGTGCCAGCGGCCGGACTCCACCTTGGCGATGGCGGTCAGCAGGAAGGGCGGCAGGCCGCGGGACTTCTCGATCTGGTCGGCGTTCTCGGTGCAGAGCAGCCAGGCCTCGTCGCCCTGGTCGACCGTCTCGCCGACCGCCGCGGCGTCGAGGGGCAGGGCGGCCAGAACCAGCGCGAAAAGGCCTCCGCGGCCGCACCGCAGGACGCGGGCTGAGAAGCGACAGTCATCGCTCCCCCTGGCATCGGCCCCCCTGGCCGTTGCGCTGCTTCGGCGCGCCGCGGCGCAGCCTGCTGGAATCCTTCCGTTTCGCATGCCGTCCTGGCCCTCCGTTCGGATCTGGGTGAATGATCCGTGAAGGCGACGAATATTCCGTTAAGTAGAGGCGACGCGAGCGTGCTCTCTCGCCGGGCTATGGTTAACGACGGGATGCTGCGTTGTCGCTGCGGGGGCAGGCGGTCTGGCCTTGGCGGAGACTTGGTCGCGCGGCGGCGCGGCGAGGTTTAGCGCTGCGGTCTCGCCTCAAGGCGGACGCCGCCGAGGGCGGAGATCACCTGGCGGATCCGCTGGCTCAGGACCGGCAGGTGGCTGCCCCGTTCGATCCGGCGCTCGTTCATGTAGAGTCCGCGGTTGATCTCGATCTGCAGGGCGTGGACCCCGGCCTCGGGCCGGCCGTAATGGTCGGTCACGTAGCCGCCGGAATAGGGCTTGTTGCGGGTCACCACGTAGCCGAAGTCGCACAGAACCTGCTCGGCCGCCTCCAGGATCGCCGGGTCGCAGGAACGGCCGTAGCGGTCGCCGAGGACGAAGTCGACCCGCCGGTTGCCGGGATCCCGGTCCATGGGCCCGCCGATCGAGGGCATGGAATGGCAGTCGATCAAAATGCAGTAGCCGAAACGGGACCGGGTCCCCTCGATCAGGTCGCGCAGGGCCTGGTGGTAGGGCCAGTAGTAGTTGCGCAGCCGGAACAGGGCCTCGGCGAAGGTCAGCTTCTGGCGATAGATGTTGGTGCCGTTGGCCACGGTCCGGGCGATGGTGCCCAGGCCGGCCGCGACCCGCGGCGAGCGGGTGTTCGCGTAGTCGGGCAGCGGGTCGACGAACATCGCCGGGTCCAGCTCGAAGGCCTCGCGGTTGGCGTCGATATAGGCGCGCGGGAAGAGCGCTCGCAGGAGCGGGGCGCCGAGCTGGGGCGCGGCGGCGAAGATCTCGTCGACGAAGCTGTCCTCGGACATCCGGAGCGCCAGCGGGTCGAGCCTGGAGGCAGCCACGAAGTCCGGCGGATAGTCGGCCCCGCTGTGCGGCGAGGCGAAGACCAGGGGCTTGGACTGGGTCTCGGGGGCCAGGATCTCGTAGGCCGGGCCGAGACCGTCCGGGCCGGGCCGGGCGCGGGCTGCTTGGGCGTCCATCATCGCTTTTAGAGTTAATCGATAGGAGGCGCCCTGTCACCGGGCTTTCTTGGTTAATTCGGCCGGCAAGGCGCAAGCCGTTACAAGGGCTTGCACATCCCCCCTTCCTCTTTCGACGCCCTGGGGTATAGTCCGGCCTGGGGAGGGCCCGGAACGGCCCAGCGAGACAGAACGAGATGAGCACCGTGGGACCAGGAATGGCACGCATTCTCTTGGCCGAGGACGACGACGTGATGCGTCAGTTCCTGGCCAAGGCGCTGCAGCGCGCGGGCTACGAGGTCGAGGCCTTCGGCAACGGCCTGGACGCCTTCGACGCCGTCAGCCGCAAGTGCTACGATCTGCTGCTGGCCGACGTGGTCATGCCGGGGCTGGACGGCATCGAGCTGGCCCGCCGGGCCGCCAAGGAGCAGCCTGGCCTCAAGGTCATGTTCATCACCGGCTTCGCCGCCGTGGCGCT
>JAKSBE010000421.1 GCA_022361275.1 Kiloniellales bacterium | reverse complement strand
TCTGGTCTATGACTCGCTCTCGGCGCCTTTTCCAGGCGCCTTGTCGTCAGTCTAGATCAAACTGCGCTTAACTGGAATCAGCTAAGCGCAGTTTGATCTAGACAAAGCTAGGGGACAACCAATCCATCTTCGCGGGCGCCTTCAGCTTGCCATGGCTAATCCTGTATCCGGGCCTAATCCCGTATCCGCGCCAGGATCTCGAAGATGCGCGGGCCGTACTTGGCGAGCTGTCCCGGCGCCGTGTCCTGGCGCAGGGACTGGCGGACGTAACGGCGGAACTCGTCCTCGTCCAGGGGGCGCTTGCGCAGGAGCTCGGTGATCATGGCGCGGCGCAGGATGCCTTTGGCGCGCTCGGCCTCGGGGATCTCCGGCGTGATGGCGTCGCGCAGGCGGATCAGCTCGGCGCGCGCGTCCTCGAGGCCGAGGCCGTCCTGCACTGCGGCGACCAGGGCGTTCTCCGAGCCGTCGGGACGGGGCGCCTCCAGGGCCAGGCGCTCGTCGTCCCGGGACAGCAGCTCGTCCTCGCGGGCGGCCTCGATGGCGAGCGGCGCGGCCGTGTCCTCCCGCTCTTCGGCCTCCACGAACTCCACGTCAATCGCCGCGTCCAGCGTCGCCAAATCCATCGCCGCCAAGTCCGCCGCCGTCAAGTCCGCCGCCCCTTGGACCTGCGGCGGCGAGAGCCGCAGCAGCTTGCCGCCGCGCCGCCCGCGGTTTTCGCGCCGGCCCTGAGCGTCGTCGATATGCTCGTCGATCCGATCGACCAGGCGCGCCAGCTCGCGCTCGGGGTCGCGGAACCAGTCGGTCGACCAGACCCGCTCGATGGTCCAGCCCATGTTCTCCAGGACCTCCTGGCGCAGGCGGTCGCGGTCGCGGGCGCTCTGGGCGCCGTGGTAGGTCGCGCCGTCGCACTCGATGCCGACGGCGAAGCTGCCCGGGTCGTTGGGATCGACGATGCCGATGTCGATGAAGAAGCCCATGGCGCCGACCCGCGGCTCGCAGTGGAAGCCGGCCTTGCGCAGGCCTTCGATGACCGCGATCTCCAGCACGCTGTTCCGGTCTTCCTCGGTCGGCTCCGTGTCCTTGTGCAGGCTGCCGAACTCGGCGAAGCGCAGGAAGGCCTTGAACTCGGCGACGCCGCGCTTGCTGGTGTCGCCGATCTCGATGTCGCTCTCCTTGATCGAGGAGAAGACGACCATCCGGCGCTTGGCGCGCGAGAACAGCACGTTGAGGCGGCGCCAGCCGTCGTCCGAGTTGATCGGCCCGAAGCGCTGCATGACCCGGCCGGTCTCGGGATCCGGGCCGTAGGTGATCGAGATGATGATGACGTCGCGCTCGTCGCCCTGGACGTTCTCCAGGTTCTTGACGAAGAAGGGCTCGGCCCGGCTGGCCAGGTCCTCGGCGCGCTCGCGCAGCTCGATCTGGTCGCGCAGCAGCTCGTCGATCTTGTTGTCGATGAGGTCCCGCTGCTCGGCGTTCATCGCCACGACGCCGATGGAGTCCTGCGGCCTTTCCTGCAGGTGCCGGACGACCTCCTGGGCGACGGCCTGGGCCTCGGCCTCGTTCCGGCGCGCCTTGTAGTTGGAGCCCGCGACGTGGTGGAAGACCACGCCCTCCCTCTGGTCGTTCCGCCGCGGGCTGGGGAAGAGCACCATGCGCCCGTCGTAGAAGCGCTCGTTGGAGAAGCGGATCAGGTCCGGGTTCTGCGAGCGGTAGTGCCAGCGCAGCATCTCCCTGGGAAGCTGCTTCTCGGCGACGTCGAGGATGCTGGGCGACTCCGCGACGAAGGCGTCCTCCTCGTCGGTCACGCCGATGCGGTCGAAGAAGGAGGTCGGCGGCAGCTGGTTGGAATCGCCGACCACGATCACCTGGCCGGCGCGCGCCAGGGCGCCGATGGCCTCCTCCGGCTTGAGCTGCGAGGCCTCGTCGAAGATCACGATGTCGAAGGCGATCCGCCCGGGCTCCAGGTACTGGGCGACCGACAGGGGCCCCATCATGAAGCAGGGCTTGAGCTCCTGCAGCGCCTGGCCCGAGCGCTCCAGCAGCCGGCGGATCGGCAGGTGCGCCCGCTTCTTGCTCATCTCGTGACGGATCAGGTTCATCTCCGTCAGCTCCTTGACCCGGGCGCTGTGGCGGCCGCTCGGGATCTCCCTGGCGCCGAGGAAGGAGGCGATCTCGCGCGCCCTCAGGTCCATGATCTGGGCGTCGAGGTCGCGGTACTGGGACCGCAGCTCGTCCTGGGCGCCGAGGTTGATCTGGCGCAGGATCGGATGGCGCTCGATGGCCAGCCGGGCCAGGCCGTCGAAGAGGGTGTGGTCGTAGGCGGTCTTGCCCTGCTCGGGCCTCAGGCGGCCGGCGAAGATCGCCTCGACGAAGTCCTGGAAGTCGCTGTTGCGGTTGGCCTTCAGCGCGCGGTCGAGCTCCAGCCACTCGGAGAGGCGGCCCGGGGCCGAGATCGCCTTGCCCAGCGCCTGGATCCGGTCGTCGAAGCTCCCGGCGAGGACGTGCGCACGGTCGCGCTCCAGACCGGTCAGCTCCTCGAAGGCGTGGCGCTGGGTCTGCTCGACGTCGCGTTTTTCCAGGGCGCGGGCGGAGGCCTCGAAGATCGCCGCCAGCTGGGCCGCCGACGCCGTGGCGATGGCCTCGGCATAGTGCTGCGGCACGATTCCGCTCAGGACCTTGACCAGCGGGTCCGCACCCTTGCCGCGCTTGCCCTTGGGCGCCTCCAGCGTGATCTCGCAGCCGGCCTCGCGCAGCCGCTCGGCCACGAAGCCCAGCCCCTCGTCCTCCGCCAGGATCTGCTGCAGCTCGCGCAGCTCGGGCAGGGGCAGGCGGTAGAGCGCCTTGCCGACCGGCCCCAGCTCCGAGAAGCCGGAGCCGAACGCCGTCCGGATCTGCTCGGCCCAGTCGACCAGTGCCAGGCAGCGGCGCAAGCCGGCCTCGGCATCGTCGAAGCCGGAGGCGCCGACCTCCGCCAGGATCGGATCCGCGTGGAAGGCCGCCTTGCGGCGGATCACGGCGATCGCGCGCCTCAGGGTCCGGGCCGCATCGTCCTGATGGAACGCGGCCTCGGTCGCGATGCCCAGGTACAGCCGCTTCGCCGTCCGGAAGGCGTTGCCCATGCGCGCGGCGAAGCCGGATTCCTCGAGCCGCGCGGCGATCTCGTCGAGCTTGTCGAGGCCCAGCGCCTCGGCGCCGGGGAGCCGGATCTCGCGCTCCACGGCCTCGATCTCGCTGCGGATCCCCGCCTGCGCCTCCAGGGCCTTGTCGATCCTGGCCCGGGCGTTCTCCTGCTCGGCGAAGTCGCGGTTCAAGGTCTCGATCGCCTCGGGGGTCGCGCGGACCACGGCTTCGACCTTGCCGACGATCAGGATCGCCGAGGCCGGATCGCGGACCTCGAGCCGAAGCCCGGTGACGACCCGCTGGGCGAGGGCCGAGACGCGGGCGAAGCTGTCCCGCAGGGCCTCGATGTCCGCGCGGCTGTCGACGATCCGGCGGAGGTCGGCGATGTCCTCGCCGTCCGGCAGCTTGGAGCGGCCCAGGGCGACCAGGGCCGCCTGGCCGGCCTCGTTGAGCTCGCCGAGGGTCTTCTTCCAGGCCTTCGCGGCGGTGACCACCTTGCTCTCGTCCGGCGCGCCCAGGATCTTGTCCGAGGAGATGCCGGCCCAGGGGTGCAGGGCGGGGTTCTGGCCCTTGGCCGCGGCGTTGAGCACGCGCAGGAACTCGTCGATGGCGGCGTGCGCGCGCGCGCGCTCCGGCTCCGTGACCCGGTTGATGTTCAGGGACGGCAGGCCGACGTCCGGCAGGTCCTTCTCCTTCTTGCGCAGGCGCTGCCGCCCGGCCTCGAAGAGGACGTCGGAGACCGACCAGCCGATCGAGCCGACGGTGTCGCCCACGGCGCGGACGTAAGTCTCGATCCTGTCGCGCAGGTCGACCAGGCGCTCGCGCTCCTGCGCGATGTTCTCCGGCGCCGGATGCTCGCGCTCGGTGCGCTGCTTGAGGTCCTCCAGCAGCGCCAGCTTGCGGGTCTTGTGGCTGTGCAGCTCCAGGACGAAGTCGCCGAGCTCGGCCTCCTCCAGCCGCCGGCGCACCACCTCCAGCGCGGCCAGCTTCTCGGAGACGAAGAGCACCTTCCTGCCCCGGGCCAGGGAGGCGGCGATGAGGTTGGTGATGGTCTGCGACTTGCCGGTGCCGGGCGGCCCCTGGACCACGATGTTCTTGCCGGACAGGGCGTGGAGCAGGGCGCCGGCCTGGCTCGAATCCGCGCGGTCGATCAGCTCCAGGCTCAGGTCGATCTCGACCGGGTCGGGCACCAGGTGCTCCGGCCCGCCGGGCTCGCCGCCGCCCTCGCCCAGCAGGAGGCTGCGGACCAGCGGGTTCTCCAGGATGCCGGCGTCCTCGGGCCAGATCTCGGGGTCCAGGTCCTTGTAGAGCAGGATCTTGCCGAACTGGAACAGCGCCAGGGTCGCGAAGCGGTTGACCCGCCAGCGGGTCTGGCCATTGAGCCGGGCCTGGATCTTCTGGAAGTAGGCCTCGGGCTTCTCGCCGTCCTCCAGGTCGGGAAGCTCGATGCCGAAGTCGTCGTTCAGCTTTTTCTGCAGCGACAGGTTGGACTGCAGGTCCTCGGCGGTCCAGGACATCTGGTACTTGTAGTTGCCCGAGCGGTCGCGCTCGCGCTCCAGCTCGACCGGGATCAGGATCAGCGGCGCGTACCAGGGCTTGCCCGTCTGCCCGATATCGTTCCACTCCAGAAAGCCGAGGGCGAGGTGCAGGAAGTTGGTGCCCGTCTCGCCGATCGCCAGGCGGGCGTCGGCGCGCAGCCTCTTGAGCCTGGCGTCGAGCGGATCCGCGTAGAGCAGGGTCTGGATCTTGCTGTCGGCGTGCCGCGCCTCCTGCTCGCCGGACTGCTCGACCGGCAGGTCGTAGCTGGTGTCGATGCCGAGCTGCCGCGCCCATTTCTCCGAGGGCGGCGGGCCGAGGTCGCGCTGGCGCGCCTCCTTGGCCGTGATGCCCTCGGCGCTGGCGATGTACCGGACCGTCTCGGCCTCGCTCGGCAGCGGCACCGGGTCGAAGGTGAACTTGCTGCCGGCGATCAGGTTCTCGAAGAGCCGGTCCGGGATCTCGTCGACGATCCGCAGGCAGCTCAGGGAGGCGTGGCGGAAATTGAGCAGCTTGTTGCGGCCGGTCAGGTCGAGCAGCCGCTCGCGCAGCGCGGACAGGGCTTCGGCGAGGACCTCCTGCGTGTCCGGCTGGGGGGCTGGCGTGTCTTCAGCGTCGGGTTTGCGCTCCTCGACCGTCTCGCCGTCGACGTTCTCGTCATCGGCGTCTCGATCCTCGGACCGGCGTGATACGTCGGGCATGGGTCCATCCTGCAAAAGAATACCGCCGTCGCGACGAAAAATTTCACAGCTGAAATTTGTCTAATGTCAGGGCGATGCCATGACAAAAAAGTGATTTTCTGGCTACGGACTTGCTTCGACTTCAAATTGGAGACCCGGAACGGGCAATGATTTCGTAATGAAACCGCAACAGTCAGTATGTTCCAGGTCTCGACCGCTATTTGACTTCGGAGACAATGGACAGGTCTGAAAACACCGCTGCCAAGGCGCTGAAACACTGGTGTCTTGTCGTGTAATACTATGTCTGCCCCTGGCAACGGGTCTCATTTGGGGGCTGCGGCGCGTCAGTCAAGTCGCGGCCGGGGCCGAAGGTCCGCCGCGCCGGAGGCGGTCCGTCTTTTCGGGTCGAGCGTGACATTTCGGCGACAGTCCGCCCCCTCGCCGGCCGTCAGTCACGGCCCGCCGGCGCCATGTGCAGGCCGCCGTAGCTCTGCTCGTTGGGCACGATCTCCAGGGCCCGCGCCGTCGCCCGCCCGATGCCGCTCGACGCGCCCCTCACCAACGCCGTCCTGTCGTCGCTCAAGGCCATGACGTCCCTCCTGCTGCTGGCCCGCTGCTGGCCGAAAGCGACAGCCTAGGGGAGCTTCCGCCCGCGCGCAGGGGCAGGGCGGGCTCTGCGGGACGGTCAGTGACCGGACCGCGCCCCGGGCCCCGCCCCGGACCATGCCGTCGACAGGATGGCGCCGATGATCAGGGCGCAGCCGAGGGCCTGCAGGGCGGTGATCGTCTCGCCCAGGAAGACCGCGGCGCCGCCGATGCCGAAGACCGGGATCAGCGCGAGGAAGAGCGCGGCGCTGGCGACCGGGAGGCGCCTGAGGGCCAGGAGGTAGAACCAGAAGGCCAGGGCGTACTGGACCACGCCGGAGCCGATCATCAGGGCCCAGCCCTCGGCGCCCGGCAGGCGCCCGATCCGCTCCAGTCCGAGGATCAGTGCGAGCCCGAGCAGGAGCAGCGCGAGCAGCAGTCCGACCGCCTGCTGCAGGAAGGCGAGGGGCAGCGGCGCGATCGCGGTGACCAGCCGGCTGGAGACCACGACGTAGAGCGCGGCGAAGACCGTGCCGAGCACGATCAGCCCGTCGCCGATCAGGCCCGCCTGTCCGCCGTCCCGGCTGTCGGAGAAGCTGGTCAGGGCGATCCCGGCCATGGCGACGGCGATCGCTGCGAGCTGGCCGAGGCCCGTCCGGACCCGGAACAGCAGGAAGGCGAGGGCGACGACGATGATCGGCTCGGTCGAGCCGATCATCGAGGCGCTGGCCGCGCTGGTCATGGTCAGGCCGGCCATGCCCAGCGCGTAGGCCAGGCCGGGCTCGAGGGCGCCGCTCAGCGCGGCCCGTGTCGCGCCGCGGTCGAGCCCGACCCGCTGTCCCGTGACCAGGATCATGACCCCGAGAAAGGCCACGCTGGCGGCGAGCTGGACCGCCAGCAGGGTCATGGGCGGCGCGTGGTCCAGCGCGCCCTTGCTCATCACCGTCGCCAGGCCCCAGCAGGCCGCCGAGGCGACC
Source organism: Kiloniellales bacterium (assembly GCA_022361275.1). Taxonomy (GTDB): domain Bacteria; phylum Pseudomonadota; class Alphaproteobacteria; order Kiloniellales; family JAKSBE01; genus JAKSBE01. The sequence goes on along the minus strand of JAKSBE010000421.1, from coordinate 1,014 downwards.
ATGAAGAGCACGGCCCGCAGGCGGCCCCGGCCAGCGCCGTTTTGCCCGGCGCCCTTCCGCTCCGGCCCCCGCGGCCCGGTGAGGGCCGTCATGGCGCGCCCGTCTCCAGCCGGACCGCCTTCCGCTCGACCGGACAGCTCTCCAGGGGGCAGACCGTCTCGTCGCAAAGCCTGCAGATGTGGTCCGCCTGCCGGCGGCTCGCCGTCAGGGTCTCCAGCAGGGTCGAGACGAGACGGCCGAAGGCTGCCCGCTCGGCCGCCGGGAGGCTGGCGATGCAGCCCTCGAGGACCCGGCCTCTGGCCGTGACCAGCCGGTCCCGCAGCGCGCGACCCTTCGCGGTGAGCCGGAGGCCGACCTCCCGTCGGTCCGCGCGCGGCCGGCGCGCGATCTGGCCCTGGGCGGCCAGCTTGGCGACGAGCCGGACCGTCGCCGAATGGCTGAGGCCCAGGATCTTGCCCAGGTGATCGATGCTGAGGCCGGGCGACGTCCCCAGCGTCATCACCGCCGCCATCTCGCTGGCGTTGAGCGACGTGCGCACCGCCATGGCCTCGCTCTGCGCATCCGAGACCGCGATCGCCAGGCTACCCAGAAGGTTGGCAAGCTGCTCCTTTTTCATGTCTTTATATGTGTGTATCATGCATATACTGTCAAGGCCCGAGATAAAGAGCTTTGGCTTGGCCCGGGAGCCTTGCCGCTTCTCCCCGTCCAGATCCGGGCGGCCAAGGCAGCCGGCGTGGCGCCGGGGGTGGTTCTGGCCGACGCCGGCTATGGCAACGAGACCAGCTTCCGCTCGGGGGTCAGCGATCTGGGGCTTGGCTAGGGGACAGGCCCCTTGGCGCCCAAGGCCTGGGGCGGGCGCGGGCGGCCGCCCTCGGCCCTGCGCCGCGGCCAGGATCACCGGCCAGGATCACCGGCCGGGATCGGCCAAGGCGCTGGCGGAGAGCCTGGAAGCAAGTGCCTGGACGACCGTGACTTGGCGGGAGGGAAGCAACGCGCCTCCGCGGCTTCCACCAT
>JAKSBE010000324.1 GCA_022361275.1 Kiloniellales bacterium | reverse complement strand
GGCGGCACCTCGCTGGCCGGCGGCGTGGGGACGATCTACGGCGCGATCCTGGGCGCCCTGGTGATGCAGAGCCTGCAGTCGGGCATGGCGCTGGTCGGCATCAACACCTCGCTGCAGTCGATCATCATCGGCCTGGTCCTGATCCTCGCGGTCTGGGCCGACCACCTCTACCGACGGCGGACCGCGACATGACGGAGGCGGCCATGACAGTTTCGCCCGCTCCAGCGCCGGACCGGGCGCCCCTGGTCGAGATGCGCAACATCGAGGTCGCCTTCGGCGGCGTGAAGGCCGTCGACGACGTGACCATCGATCTCTATCCCGGCGAGGTCGTCGGCCTGCTGGGCCACAACGGCGCCGGCAAGTCGACCCTGATCAAGGTGCTCTCGGGCGCCTACCAGGCGCGGGCCGGCGAGATCCGGATCAACGGCGAGGTCGCCGAGATCCATAATCCCCGGGACGCGCGCAGCTACAACATCGAGACCATCTACCAGACCCTGGCCCTGGCCGATAACCTGGACGCGCCGGCGAACCTCTTCCTCGGCCGCGAACTGCTGACCGGCGCCGGCTTCCTCGACGACGACCAGATGGAAGCCGAGACGCGCAAGATCATGGCGCGGCTCAACCCCAACTTCCAGAAGTTCAAGGCCCCGGTCAAGGCGCTCTCGGGCGGCCAGCGGCAGTCGGTGGCGATCGCCCGCGCGGTCTACTTCAACGCCAGGATCCTGATCATGGACGAGCCGACCGCGGCCCTCGGCGTCCAGGAGACCCAGATGGTCGCCGAGCTGATCCAGCAGCTCAAGGCCGAGGGCCTGGGCATCTTCCTGATCAGCCACGACATCCACGACGTCTTCGACCTCGCCGACCGGGTCACCGTGCTCAAGAACGGCCGGCTGGTCGGCACCGAGCGGGTCGAGGACGTCACCAAGGACGACGTGCTCTCGATGATCATCCTCGGCGAGAACCCCAAGCGTCGGCGGCAATGACGCAGGATCTCGACGCCGCGCTGCTGCTCGACTGCCGCTGCGAACTGGGCGAAGGGATCCAGTGGCGCGGCGATACGCAGCGGCTCTACTGGACCGATATCCACGGCAAGCGCTTCTGGAGCTGCGACGCCGAGGGCGGGGCGGTCGTGACCGTCGACCTGCCCGAACGGCTCGGCTCCTTCGCCTTCGACCCTGCGGGCGCGATCCTCGCCGCCTTCGAAAGCGGGCTCTTCCGCGTCGATCCCGCGACCTGGCGGCGCGAAAGGCTGAGCGACTTCGAGCCGGACCGGCCGAGCACGCGCTACAACGACGGCCGCTGCGACCGGCAGGGCCGCTTCCTGGCCGGCGGCATGAACGAGGACGGCCTGAAGCCGAGCTCCAGCCTGACCCGCTACGGCGCGGCCGCAGGAGTCGAGACCCTGG
>JAKSBE010000440.1 GCA_022361275.1 Kiloniellales bacterium | reverse complement strand
AGGCTTCGTAGGCATACCACCAAGAGTACAGACGCCAGGGAAGATACACCGGCTGGCCGGCGGCGGTGAACCAGGGCGAACCTAGCGCAGCCTGATGCCCAAGCATGGCGGCGGCCCATTGCGTGGCAGCCCATTGACTGCCAATGATGATGGCGAAGACTGCCGCAATCTGGCCAAGAAGAACCTTCGTAGGGGTCATGTGACGTGTTCCCAAGGCGGACCCGCATTCGCTACGCACGCCAAAAAGGAAATCGGCAGACAACCCAAGTTGTCAAGAATTTTTTATTTTTCTATTCAAGTATTTATGCGCCGCAGAGCGCCTAATGAGACAGTAGAAATCCAGACAAGTCCGCACAGTACCCTCTAGAGACCTTTAAAAAAATTTGCTATCATTGGGCGAAAGGCCCAACTGTGCCGCAGCGGCACACTCGGTATGTGTCAAGGGACGGAGTACAGCGATGAAAACGCAAACTTTCCTCGCTCTCACGGTGGCAGTGGGACTCGCCTGCCCACCGTCAACGGCGGCAGAAGCCGACACCACCGCCTTTGATGTTATTGGTATCAGGCTTGGAATGACGCTGGCTGAGGTTGTATCTCAAGCCCACGCCAGCGGCTTCGACGGCGTAAAGCAGTCGCCGGCGCCTTCGTTCGAGCAAGCGGTTGCTTTGGAGAACCGAGAACAGGTTCTCGCGAAAGACTATGCGGGCGTTCAGCTTGTGAAGTTCGGCAACGACCGAGAGAGTATCGAAATCTTCTTCGTACAGATGCCATCCGGCTCGCAGGTTGGACGGATCACATACCACTTTTTTGGTTCAGACCTGAGCCTCGATCAGATGACAACCCGGGTTGTACATAAGTATGGCGAACCCGAGAAGAAGCATCACCGCTACTGGCTATGGGGTGACACCGCAGAGTACGCTATGCAGCGACAAGAGCCTTATTTGGAGTTCGACCGAGACCCTGTCGTGGCCTTTACGCCGGTCCAACCGCTTGCCAGCCTTACGCTGGCTGACAACACGATGCAAGAACAGTCCAAGCAGGCCGTAGCCGGCGCTGCGGCGGAACGCAGAGGCGGCAAGACCCGATTCTGACTCATATGGTCGGGAATAAGCAGCTATGCTGGGCGGGAGGCTTACAATGCAGCCCAGAAAAGGTCGTCTGGATAATTCTTTATCACCACTCAACCTCTTGACTCAAAATACCAATCTAAATACTCAATATTTTCTTGATTAGGTTTTAATATGAATATTATTTGATTTCCCAAAAATCTGATTGAAAAACCCGATACAAGAACTGGAGAAATAATGAAAACAACATTTATCAAAAACTGGACACATTTCGAACATGTCGTCCAAAGCCTTCGACAAAATTCATCAAGCCAGCCATTAGCAAATTCACTAATATATCGTGGTCAATCTAATTATAAGTGGAATATTGAAAGCACTTTGGAGCGCGCACTGCCTGAACGCAGGCACGTTATCTCAGGAAAAAATTTAGGAGTTATGGATTACGCAGAATACTATCAAGACATAATGGATGCGAAGGGTGCCTTCGAGTCATTTTCGAATGAGCGCTGGTCATTTCAACAATTAAGCCGCAGAGTATTTAAAGAAAAAATTACGGATCGTTCTGACAATCCAAGTAGTTTCGAATTACCGTTACCTGGAGGCTCAGAATTTTACAGCTACATGGTATATCTACGGCATCATAGCTTCCCATCCCCATTAATCGATTTCACGCACTCACCTTATGTAGCCCTATTGTATGCGATAGTTGATCAGAGTCAAAATTGGTCGAGCGTATATGTTAGTAATTTTGAATATGATCAAGCTGTTTGTGTGGAGAATAACAACCCGGTGGTCCGTGTGCTTGGATCGAATGTCAGGACAAGCACTCGCCACCACCTTCAACAGTCCATCTACCTTTGTTGCGCAGCAAACACCGATGACAGCATAGTGTTCTGCCGTTTTTGTGACGGATTAAAAGACTTCGATATGCAGCGACTTCTGATACCGAGATTCGCCAAATACGATATGCTTGGCCGCTTATTAGAGATGAACTTAACACCATATCAGCTTACCGGTGGGTCAATAGACGCGCTCGCACAAACTGAATGGCTAAAACGACGGTCAAAGAGTAGTTATGTGCCGGATATAGTACTGGTGAAAACAGACATGTCTTATCCTGAACAGCCTGACGACCATCTTGATGAAAAAGTTTCTCTATGGCTCAAAGAGCATTCAAAAATCGATCCGTTCTATATTGATTCCAATACAAGTGATGATGGATCGACGAATGACACCTTACTTACACTCGATCATCTAGGGGATTCCACCTGTTATTATGATGGCATGTCTCAAGTGGCGTCGGGAATTTCCAAACCGGCCGAGCTTCATGAATACAGGATTTGTATCCTCAAGAGTGCAGAAGGCCAAATCGTTTTGGCGATTGTCGAGGATGCCCTCAAGCAAGGGGTTGTTGAACGCTTTGGAATTGATCCCTTACCGAGTGATATATCGGGGTAGTTAATCAAAGGAATACTACGTGTTTATCAATCCACATCCGGTCTAGCTCATGGCTCCGGCCTGACCTTCATCAGATGTTTCGGCCACGCGCTCTGGTCAAGCCCCAGGAAATGCTCTGACCGCGCACGAGCCCATACACCTGCTTGTCCCGGTTGCGTTCAAGCACCGGCCGCCAGGGAACAAGCGAGAACTCGCGGGAGCCTTCAATGAGGGCAAACTTGCCGCTCGCCAACTGGACCGGGCGGCGATAGATGCCCTCCACATGATCACGGTCCCCAAGCTCGCGGTAGTTCAAGCCGGTCTCGCCAGCGATCCGGGCGCTCGTCTCTTGCAGTTCCCGTCGCCGGAGTGTCAGCAGAAGGTTTCGCTCGAACCGAAACCACGTTCCCCGTTGCTCGGCCAAGCCCTCGGCAACCAGATAGGTACGCCTAGCGTCAAGGGCCTGCCGGACGTTCCGACCGAAACCCAAGTCTCGGATCGGCACCTTATCCCTGCCGACAAGTTGGGTGTCAAGCCACGTCGAGCCGGTCGCCCCTACCTGTTTTTCAATGGCCAGACTTGATTCCACCCTTACATCGACTGGCCACCGCTTGCTCTGCGACTGCTCGAAGGCACCGGCCTTTTCGAGAAAGTCGTCTGGAATCTCCCAAGTGCCATCTGCCCGCCGAGCGACGATGTTGGCCCCCCGCCGCAACGCCTCCAATCGGCGCACATGCGCCTGTGAAAAGGCAGGAGATGCCTTGTCATCTTGGGCCAAGTGCGCGTCGGGGCTATAGATACCACCATTGCCGGCGGCGATTTCGGCCACCGTCCGATCCGTCGCGCGCGGCTCGGCACTGCGAGCCGTGATTTGCACTATGCTCCCGCGTCTTAACTCGGACAGATCGTCATGGTGGCCCATGTCGATGTAATGGCTTCTTCCATCCACCCCGTCCACGATCAGATAGTGCCGGTCGGTAATCTCGTCGGAAAAGCCCACATCCAAGACCCTGCCGACCAGGGGACGGCCCGCCATGACAACAGGATCGTAGATCGAATGGTCGCGAGCGCCGCGCTCGATGCCCTCGCCTCTCATGGCCCGATGCAGGGTCTTGATAATATCGCCGCGTTCGCCCATGCGTCGCAAGGTCTCTTCCATCGACCCTGAAGGCTGCCAAAGCGCCGGTGAGATTTGCTGTGCCAGCCCCATACGTTCCAGCTTTTGCAACCGGCCGATCTTGAAAGCTTTGTCGAGGCGGGATTCCTTGTCCTGCTCATCGGTGCGCATGTCGATGACGCCGAAAGTGACTTCCTGCAGAAGCCTTCTGTCGATGCTAGTAAAGCGTTCCTGGGTCACTTCGCGTTTGAGCCTTTCACGTCGTTCGCGTTCAGTTTCTGGCCCTAGTTCCAGCGTGACCAACTCCTCCGCTCGCTCGCGGACGCCATGGGAGATGTAGTCCCGCGCGATCACGAGGTCATTGCCCTGGTCGTCCTTGCCCCGGATGACGATATGGCTATGGGGATGACCAGTGTTGTGGTGATCGACACCGACCCAATCGAGCTTTGTGCCCAGATCCTTCTCCACCTGGGTCATGAGGTTACGGGTGAAACTTTTCAGGTCGTCAAGCCGGGCCGCGTCCTCCGGGGAAACGATGAATCGGAACTGGTGACGGTCGCCCTCGCATCGATCGTTGAACGCCGCGCCGTCCGCCTCGTCTGTCAGCGCGTCATAGAGCTTGCCTGGCTCCCCGCCACGGCCTGCGCCGTCACGCTGAATGTATTTTAGGTGCTTGGCTGCCTGTACGTTCCCCTTGCCAGATAGCTTAATGAAACGGGCTTTGATCAAGACTCGGCGCAATCCTGACTGCCGACTGCGGCGCCCTGCCATACCGGCGCCTCGGCCGGACAGACGACCACGCGCTGCTGCTGCATGGCCGTGGCCTGCGCCTCGGCCGATCCGCGTGCCGGAGAACGTTGTGCCCCCTCGGCGGCTCGGCGCTCTAAGTTCGCCCATGGCACGAAGGACGCGGTTGATGTAGCGCTTGGCCTGTCCGCTCCCCCGCGAACGGATACGACCTAGCTTCGGCCTGAAGTCGTCGCCGTCACCGCCCATGATCTGGTCCGCGGCCCGACCTGGCAGTCAATGTCATGAGCGGTTCAAGCCGTCCAAGAAGGCTGTCACTCGTGACCGGGCCGAAATAGCGGCTGTCAAGCGAGGTTGGCACATCCGGCATGGCTAGAAAAAACTCGCCTTCCGCCAGCACTCGGCAGTCCGTCCAGACTGGCATGGGACGCGCACAAGAATCCGCGATCATTGGGTTTACGAGGGGGGCAGAATTTAGGTAGACCGTGCCATCGCGATAGCAGACATGATCGCCCGCCACACCGACGATGCGCTTCACTACCGGCGTTTGCTTACGGAGATAGCCTCGGCGGACGGCAAGGGAGCGGAGCGGTTCAGGCACGGCCGCAGCCACCATGTCACCGACCTGCAAGTCTGCTGGAAGTCGAACCTTGTAGAAGCCGGTCGGGGCGCTCGGGCTCGGGTTGTAGAGCAGCCGTGGCGGAACCTCCGAGATGGAAACAAAAAGGAGTGCCAGCGCCGAACAGCCCACGGCGGATAGGATGGCTGTGGTGCGGCGGCTCACGGGAAAAGCTTCCTGCGAATTGCCTCGGCGCGGTATTGAGCAGCCGCATAGGCCCGCACGGGACGCCGTGTATGGACACGGATTTGCAGATGGCGAAAGTAGGCCGGCGCGACGTGGGCCGGATCGAACTGATTGGCCGTAAGTCGGTCTATGGCGCCTAGCGCGCGCTTGACACGCGCCTTACCGCTCGCGTCGAGAAGAACTTCAGCACCGGGTCTTATGCCGGGGATGCGCTGCAAGCGGTTGCCGCTGTGGCCAACAGTCGCGATCCAGAAACGCCAAAACGTGGTCCCGTACTCGTTCGCTTCCCAGCGGACGTAACCGATGACCTTTCCCGGCGCGAAGTACGCCAGTGCTCGCCTTCGATCCAGTTCCTCCCAATATCGGGCATTGCCGAACGGTAGCCAATAGTTGACCAAATCCGGCAGATAAAGGACTTCCACACGGGTCAGCAACTCACTCATTTGGAACTGGCTTTTTTGTGCTGCGTTGCCGGGTCCATTTGGCGCGAAGCTGACCAGGCGTTCAGATCATCGATGTGGTAGCGAACGACGCGCCCATGCTTGCGGTACTTTGGTCCTGCGCTCCTGACGCGCATATTCTTCAACGTCGCTGGT
>JAKSBE010000604.1 GCA_022361275.1 Kiloniellales bacterium | reverse complement strand
TTGTCGTCTGAAGGCGTCGGCGCGGCTGTGTCTAAAGCCACGCTTTGGCGAGAATCAGAGTGCTATTTCAAGGGCCTGCAGCAAGTCTTCGGTCAGGTCCGCGGGGTCTTCCAGGCCGATGGAGAGGCGCAGCATGCCGTCGGTGACGCCGATCTGCGCCCGGCCCTCGGGGCCCATGGCCCGGTGCGTGGTGGTCGCCGGATGGGTGATCAGGCTCTTGGCGTCGCCCAGGTTGTTGGAGATGTCGATCAGCTCCAGGGCGTTGAGGAAGCGGAAGGCCTGCGCCTTGCCGCCGGGCAGCTCGAAGGCGATCAGGGTCCCGAAGCCGGTCATCTGCTGCTGCGCGAGGTCGTGCTGGGGATGGCTGGGCAGGCCGGGGTAGAGCACCCGCTCGACGCCGTCCTGGTCCTGCAGCAGCTCGGCCAGGGTCAGCGCGATCTCGCACTGCCGGGCGACCCGAAGCTCCAGGGTCTCCAGGCCCTTCAGCATGACCCAGGCGTTGAAGGGGCTGAGCGCCGGCCCGGTGTGGCGCATGAAGGGCTGCAGGGTCTCGTCGATGTAGCCCTGGCCGCCCAGCACCGCGCCGGCCAGGCAGCGGCCCTGACCGTCGATGTGCTTGGTGGCGGAGTAGACCACGATGTCCGCGCCCAGCTCGAAGGGTTTCTGCAGCAGCGGGGTGGCGAAGACGTTGTCGACGATCACCAGGGCTCCGGCCGGCCGGGCCAGGGCGCAGACCTCAGGGATGTCGATCAGCTCAAGGGTCGGGTTGGCCGGGCTCTCGAGGAAGACCGCGGCGGCGCCGGGGGCCAAGGCCTCGCGCCATTGATCGAGGTCGGCGCCGTCGACCAGCCGGATCTCGATGCCGAAGCGGGGCAGGATCTGGGTGATGATGTGATGGCAGGAGCCGAAGAGCGCCCGGCTGGCGACGAGCCGGTCGCCGGCCTTGAGGTGGCACATCATCGAGGCGAAGACCGCGGCCATGCCGCTGGCGGTGGCGAAGCAGGCCTCGGCGCCTTCCACGGCCGCCAGGCGCGCCTCGAACATGCGCACGGTCGGGTTGCCGTAGCGCGAGTAGACGAAGCCCTCGGCCTCGCCCTTGAAGCGGGCCTCGGCCTCCTCGGCGCTGTCGTAGACGAAGCCGGAGTTGAGGAAAAGCGCCTCGCTGGTCTCGCCGAAGCCCGAGCGCTCCAGGCCGCCGCGGACCAGCCGGGTGGCCTGGCGCCAGGCTCCGGTGTCCCTTTCCCGCTTCGAAGGCCCCCCCTTCGAGGTCATTGCTGGGCCCAGGGCAGGCCCGCGGCCTTCCAGCCGTCGACCTTGCCGCGCTGGCCGCTGGCATCCGGCGGGCCCTCGAAGCCGTCGAAGACGTTGTAGGCCTGGCCGTAGCCGGCCGCGGTCAGGGCCATGGCCGCCGAGCGGGAGCGGGCCCCGGAACGGCAGAGCAGCAGGACCCTCTTGTCCGGGCCGATGCCCTGGTCGCGCAGCGCCTGCTCGAAGTCCGGATGCAGCGCCATCTGCGGATAGACCTGCCAGGACAGGAAGACCGGCTCCTTGCCGATCCCGCGCAGGTCGGGCACGCCGGCGAATTGCCATTCCGGCAGGGTCCGAACGTCGACCAGGACCGTCTGCTCGTCGTCCTTGAGCATCTCAAAGGCATCCGCGGAAGTCACGTCGCCAGCATAGGTTCCATCGCTCATATCGAGACTCCTTGATCTTTCAGGCCTCGATACTCCCCCGCCGGTGCCCGATCAACCGCCAAGCCCGAAATGTATCCCACATTCCGTCTTCGCGATTCCGGGCCAGCGGCCGGCGCGGGCGCCGGCTCCGGGGACGCTGCGCGCGGTGCAGCTGAAGCAGCCGATCGAGCGGAAGCCATCGGCCTCCAGGGGATGCGGCGGCAGGCCGTGGCGCGCGAAGTGATCGGCGATCCAGGCCGGGCGCCAGTGCCGCAGCGGATTGACCTTGATCCGCGGGCCGTCGCTCTCGAAGAGCGGCAGGCCGGCGCGGGTCGCCGCCTGAAAGGCCTTGCGGCCGGTGATCCAGGCCTCGAAGCCGGCCAGGGCCTCCTTCAGGGGCGCGGCCTTGCGCAGCGCGCAGCAGCGGTCCGGGTCGCGGGCGAAGAGCAGACCCTCCGCGTCCTCGCGGGCCAGGGCGCCGGGCGCCGGCTTCACGCTGCGCAGGTCCGTCAGCCCGAGCCGCGCGACCAGGGCGTCGCGGTAGCGCAGCGTCTCGCCGAAGTGTTTGCCGGTGTCGAGGAAGACCACCGGGGTCGCCGGGTCGATTCGGGCGACCATGTCGAGCAGCACCGCCGATTCCGTGCCGAAGGAGGAGACCAGCGCGATCCGCCCCGGGAAGAGGGTCTGGATCGCCAGGCGCAGGGCCGCCTCGGCGCCGAGCTGGCCGTAGCGCGCCTCGAAGGTCCGGGCGCGTTCCGCGGTCAGCCGGTCCCGTTCGGCTTCCGAAAGGCAAGGGGGCATGGCGGCGGCTCCCGCTGAGGCTTCCGGGGCGGACTACTCGGCGGCCTGCAGGCGTCGCCGCAGGGCCGAGATCGGCTGGCCGCCCTCGCTGGCCGGCTGATACCAGGCGCTGAACTCGCGCGCCGCCGCCGTCCAGCTCCCGGACGGGTCCGCCGCTTCCAACTCCACCGCGTCGAAGCCGCAGCGCTTCATGAAGGCGAGCTGGTCGCGGAGCACGGCGCCCACGGCGCGCAGTTCGCCGCGGAAGCCCAGGCGCTCGCGCAGGATACGCGCGTAGGAGTAGGCCCGGCCGTCGGTGAACTTGGGGAACTCCAGCGCGATCGCCTTGAAGTGCGCCAGATCCTCGGCCAGATCCTCCGGCGACTGGTCGCTCTTGAGGCGCAGGCCGAGCGCGGCGTTGCGCCCGGCAAGGCGCGCCCGGGCCGAGCGCCAGAGTTCGAGGGTGACGAAGACCGGGCCCTCCCGGTCCAGGTCTTCCTCGCTCTCTGCGAAACGCCAAGGGTCCTCGGTGGGCAGACCGTCCTTAAGCAGGGGCATAGAGCTTCTCCTTGAAGGGCGCCAGGCCGACCCGGCGGTAGGTGTCGACGAAGGTCTCGCGGCCGCGGCGCTGGGCCAGGTAGGTGTCGACGATGTCCTGGATCGCGCCGGGCACCTGGTCTCCGCTGAAGGCCGGGCCGACGATCTTGCCGATGGCGGCGTCCTCGGTGGAGCTGCCGCCCAGGGTGATCTGGTAGAACTCCTCGCCCTTCTTGTCGACGCCCAGGATGCCGATGTTGGCCACGTGGTGATGGCCGCAGGCGTTGATGCAGCCCGAGATGTTGAGCGAGATCGGACCCAGGTCGTGGAGCCGCCTGAGGTTGTCGAAGCGGCGGCTGATCTCCTGGGCGATGGGGATCGAGCGGGCGTTGGCCAGGTTGCAGTAGTCCAGCCCCGGGCAGGCGATGATGTCGGACAGCAGGCCGATGTTGGACGCCGCCAGCTCGGCAGCTTTCAGGCCTTGCCAGAGCGCGTAGAGCTCGGCCTTGCGGACGTGGGGCAGGACCAGGTTCTGCTTGTGGGTCACCCGGATCTCGCCGAAGCTGTGGCGCTCCGCCAGGTCGGCCACGGCCTCCATCTGCTCGGCCGTCGCGTCGCCCGGAATGCCGCCGTTCGGCTTCAGCGAGATGCTGGCGATGGCGTAGCCCGGCACCTTGTGTTCGGAGACGTTGGCGCGGACCCAGAGATCGAAGGCACGCTCGGCCGAGCGGTGCAGCTCGAGGTCCGGCGACTCGTCGTCCAGGGCCGCGAAGGCCGGCGGCGCGAAGTAGGCGGCGATGCGGTCGAGCTCGGCCTGCGGCAGATCGACGGCGGTCTCCCGGGTGTGCGCCCATTCCTCCTCGACCAGGCGGGTGAACGCCTCGACCCCGACCTGGTCGACCAGGATCTTGATCCGGGCCTTGTAGAGGTTGTCGCGCCGGCCGAGCAGGTTGTAGACCCGCAGGATCGCCTCCAGGTAGGACAGCAGGTAGCGCTCCGGCAGGAAGGCCCGGATGGTCTTGCCGATCACCGGGGTGCGGCCCTGGCCGCCGCCGACCACGACCTCGAAGCCGGCCTCGCCCGCCTCGTTGCGGCGCAGGTAGAGGCCGATGTCGTGAACCTTCACCGCGGCGCGGTCCTCCGCCGCGGCGGTCACCGCGATCTTGAACTTGCGCGGCAGGAAGGAGAACTCCGGGTGCAGGCTCGACCACTGGCGGATCACCTCGGCGGTGACCCGCGAGTCGGCGATCTCGTCGGCCGCAGCGCCGGCGAAGGGGTCGGCGGTGACGTTGCGGATGCAGTTGCCGCTGGTCTGGATGGCGTGCATCTCGACCTCGGCCAGCTCCTGCAGGATCTCCGGCGTCTCCTCCAGCTTCGGCCAGTTGTACTGGATGTTCTGGCGGGTGGTGAAATGGCCGTAGCCTTTGTCGTAGCGCCGGGCGATATGGGCCAGCTTGCGGAGCTGCCGCGCCGAGAGCGTGCCGTAGGGGATGGCGACCCGCAGCATGTAGGCGTGGAGCTGCAGGTAGAGCCCGTTCATCAGGCGCAGCGGCTTGAACTGCTCCTCGGTCAGTTCGCCCGAGAGGCGGCGGCCGACCTGGTCGTTGAACTGCGCGACGCGCTCCTGCACGAAGGCGTGATCGAATTCGTCGTAGCGGTACATGGCCTCAAGTCCTTCAGTTCGCACCGGCCTGCTTGCCGAGATCCAGGCGCACGGAGGGCCCGCGCGCCCGGATCGCCTCGCGGTAGCGCAGCGGCGCCACCAGGCCGTCGGTCTCGACGACCTCGATCAGGTAGGGCTCGACCACCCGCGCGGCCGCGGCCTCGGCCCGGCCGCGGGCGAGGATGGCCTCGGCCCGCTCCTCGTCGCCGGCCAGGGCGGCCTCGTTCAGCCACTCCGACCAGCCGCCCTGCGGCGTGAGATAGACCGCCCGGCCGTCGTTCAGGCGGTTGGCGGTCAGGGCTCTCAGTGACATCGCTCTCCTCCTATTCCGCGGCGGCCAGCGCCAGGTCGCCGGCGAGGTCCCGGGGGGCCTCGGCCGCCAGGCGGACGACCTCGCCGATGACGATCAGCGCCGGGGCTTCGATCTTCTCGTCGGCGATCAGCGCGCCGAGGCCGCGCAGGGTGCCGAAGACCTTGCGCTCTTCCGGCAGGCTGCCGCGCTCGATCACCGCGACCGGGGTCCTCGGGTCGCGGCCGTGGGCGATGAGTTCGCGCGACAGGCGCGCGCTGCTGGCGACCCCCATGTAGACCGCCAGGGTGTGCCGGCGCGTCGCCAAGGCGGCCCAGTCGAGGTCCGGCGGCCCGTCCTTGCCCTGGCCGCTGACGAAGGTCACGGCCGAGGCGTGGTCCCGGTGGGTGAGGGGGATGCCGGCGACCGCGGCGCAGCCGGTCGCGGCGGTGATGCCCGGCACCAGCTCGACCTCGACCCCCTGGCGCAGCAGCGCTTCGAGCTCCTCGCCGCCGCGGCCGAAGACGAAGGGGTCGCCGCCCTTGAGGCGGACCACCCGCTTCCCGGCCCGGGCCTCGCGCAGCAGGATCTCGGCGATTTCGGCCTGGCCGTGGCTGTGCCGGCCGGGGGCCTTGCCGACGTAGATCCGCTCGGCGTCGCGCCGGGCGTAGTCCAGGATCTCCGGCCCGACCAGCTTGTCGTAGACCACGACCTCCGCGTCCTGCAGCAGGCGCAGCGCCTTGAGGGTCAGCAGCTCCGGGTCGCCGGGTCCGGCGCCGACCAGGGCGACCCGGCCGCGCGGCGCTTCGCGCCAGCCCGGGGCGTTGATCTCGGTCAGCATCCGCGCGCCGGCCCGGGCGTCGTCCCCGGACAGCAGGTCGCGGGCGATGGGACCATCGAAGAAGGCCTCCCAGAAGCGCCGCCGCGCGGTCGGGTCCGTGACCGCCGCCGCCAGCGCGCGCCGGTAGCGCCGGGCGAAGGCGGCGAGGGGGCCGAGCCGGGCGGGGAGCTGGCTCTCGAGGGTCCGGCGCAGTCGCCGCGCCAGGACCGGCGCGCTGCCGTGGGTCGAGATCGCCACCACGACGTCGTCGCGGTCGACGATGGCCGGCATGAGGAAGCTCGACAGCTCCGGCCGGTCGACGACGTTGACCGGGATCTGCCGGGCGGTCGCGGCCTCGGCGACGGCGCGGCACAGGTCGTCCGGGCCCGCGGCGATGACGATCCGCACGCCCTCCAGGTCGTTCTCCCGAAAGGGGCGCTCGGCCAGGGCGGTCCGCTGCTCCGCGGCCCAGGACCGGAACTCGGGGTCCGGCTCTTGGGCGACGATCCGCAGCTCGGCGCCGGCCGCCCGCAGCAGCCGCGCCTTGGGCAGAGCCATGGCACCACCGCCGACCAGCAGGGCGGTTCGGCCTTTCAGATCGAGGAAGATCGGCAGGGACTTCATCGCAACACCTCCCGCGCGCCGGGCGAGGACGGCACGGCGCAGCTAATGCACTTAGGACCAGTGTGATATGAGGAAGAAGAGGGGTTGGGGGACCGTCGTGCCACGACGCCTGCTCCTTGGTTCCACCGCGGGCCCACGGAGCTCTCCCCGTGGCGCTTTAGCGGGTGATGACGCGGCCGCAAGCTGCCCAATCAAATTCCGCGGGTCCCTTCGGCGGACCAGTCCGGCCGCGTTCCCGAAACGCGACTTCGACAAATGTCGTCCGCGACCGTGTGCAAGTCAACATAAAACTCTTCACATTTGTGTTTAGAAAAAATTTTGCCGTAATTAAGTGTGAAAAGGGATCGTGGCGCGACGATCCTGCATCCTGGCGGCCCGGCCGGGGCCGGCCTAGACTGTGCCGGGCATGAACCCGAGACGGAGGAAGGGCATGGACCGCCGCGCTCTTTTGCGCCAGGTGCTGGTCGCCTGTCCGGCCTATGCCTTGCTCGCCGCCCTCGCGGGCACTCGGGGGCCTGCGGGCCCGGACGCGGCCGCCCGGCGCTGGATACTGGACCAGCAGGACTTGGCGCTCGCGCTGGCCCGGGGCGAGATCCACCCGCGGCGCTGGCAGGCCGAGGTCGAGGCTCTGCTGCGCCGGGTGGATCTGGCCACGTTGAGCGCCGAGATCGGCCGCGCCGAGGCTCGGCACGTCGGCCGCGCCCTGCCGAACTATCCGGTCAAGCACAGCCTGGTCTTCCGGGACGAAGCCGGGGTGTCGCGCAGGCTGAGGTACGCCACCGCTCTTTTCCGCTTCGACCGTGGCAACGTCATCACCCCGCA
This sequence comes from Kiloniellales bacterium, assembly GCA_022361275.1. Classification (GTDB taxonomy): domain Bacteria; phylum Pseudomonadota; class Alphaproteobacteria; order Kiloniellales; family JAKSBE01; genus JAKSBE01. Next base: position 8,063 of record JAKSBE010000604.1, on the reverse strand, counting down.
CGGGCATCGGCACATGGTCTCGGCGCATCTGGTGATCGAAGGGGCCTTCCGGGTCCGCACCTTCGATCGGCTGCGCGACGAGGCCGGCGCGATGATCCTCCGGCCGAGCGGCGACGCCGCGGTGGGCACCGGCGAGGTCTCGACGATGAGCGCCGCGCGCGACAACGTCCACTGGTTCGTGCCCCGGGCGGCCCGGGCGGCGACTTTCGACGTCATCGTCTCCGGCCTCGACCCGGGCGCGCCGGCCTTCAGGATCGAGGCGGTCGACCCGGTCAGGGGCGAAAGACTGTCCGACGGCAGCCTGCGCGCGCCGATCATCGACTTCGTGGAGGCCAGCCGCTTCTACACCGCGGAGGTTTGATCCGCGAAGGCGAGCCCGGCGGGACGCAGGAATGTTATCTTAACGTCGCCCGGGCGTCATCCAAACGTCACCTGCCGTCAGTAGCGTCGCAAGCATCCGAGTGAGATCGGCCTCAGGTGGCCGGGTTTGGGGGGCCGCTTGCTTCGCCTCGAGCATCTGACCAGGCGTTTCGGCGATACTCTGGCCGTGGATCGCGTCGATCTGCGGATCCCGCGGCCGCAGATGATCGCCGTGATCGGTCGTTCGGGCGCCGGCAAGTCGACGACCCTGCGCTTGATCAATCGCCTGATCGATCCGACCGAAGGCAAGATCTACTTCGGCGACGGCGAGGTGACGGCGTTGCGGGGCCGGGCGCTGCGGGCCTGGCGGTCGCGCTGCGCGATGATCTTTCAGCAGTTCAATCTCTCCGGCCGTCTCGACGTGATCACCAACGTGATGGTCGGCTGCCTCGGGGACAAGCCGCTGATGCCGAGCATGATGAAGTGGTTCGGTCCGGCGGAACGGGCCGAGGCGGTCCGGGCCCTGGACCGGGTCGACCTGCTGCCGCAGGCCCTGCAGCGCGCCGAGACCCTGTCCGGCGGCCAGCAGCAGCGCGTCGCGATCGCTCGCGCGCTGCTCCAGCGCCCGCACCTGATCCTGGCCGACGAGCCGGTCGCCTCCCTCGATCCGGCCAACGCCGCGCGGGTCATGGAAACCCTGGTCTCGATCCACCGCGACGCCGGCATTTCCGTGCTCTGCAACCTGCACGACCTGGCCACCGCGCGGAGCCACTGCGAGCGGATCATCGGGATGGCCGCCGGTCGGATCGTCTTCGACGGCCCCCCGGAGAGCCTCACGCCCGACGCGGTGCGGCGGATCTACGGGGTCTCGGAGACGGAGCTCGATCTTGAGACCGCGGGCGCCGCTGCGCCGCGGAAACAAAAGGATGGGCAGCCCTTGGTCGCCGCGGCCGGCTGAGCCCGGCGCCGTCGGCGTGAAGGCCTTCCGCATCCGCAACGAGGAGAAGACCATGACCGCGACCAAGCACTTTCTCGCCCTCGCCGTCCTTGCCCTCTTCGGGCTGACCGGCGCTCCGGCCGCCGCCGGGGACTGGCGGCAGGACTATCCCGAGCTGACCCTGGGCGTCATCACCGCGGAGAACGAGGCCGACCGCGTCGCCCGCTACGGGCCGGTGCGCGACTACTTCGAGCAGGCCCTGGGGGTCAGGATCACCTGGCGCACGGCCACCGACTACGCCGGCATCATCGAAGGGGTGAAGGCCGGCAAGATCCAGATCGCCCGCTTCGGCCCGGCCTCCTACGCCAAGGCCTGGATGGTCACCAAGGGCGAGATCGAGCCGCTGGTCGGCGAGATCGACAACTACGGGGCCTTCGGCTACCACGCGGTGGTCATCGTGAGGAAGGACAGCGACTTCCGGTCGCTCGACGACCTGAAGGGCCGCAAGCTGGCCTTCGCCGACCCCAACTCCACCTCCGGGCACCAGGCGCCGCGCTTCTTCCTGCGCGAGGCCGGCTACGACGTCGACAGCCACTTCAGCGAGACCGGCTTCTCCGGCAGCCACGAGAACAGCGTCGTGGCCTTGCTGAACGGGACCTTCGACGCGGCCGCGACCTGGTGGCGCAACGACGACTACTCGAACATGACCCGCATGGAGGACAAGGGCATGATCGACAAGGGCCAGTGGCGGATCGTCTGGACCTCGCCCAAGCTGCCCTCCAGCCCCTGGGCCATGTCGAACACGCTGCCCGAGGCGATGCGGCACGACGTCCAGGCGATGCTGCTCGACATGAAGGACAAGGCGCCGGAGGCCTGGCAGTCGCTGACCGACGGCAAGGCGCAGTCCCTGCGCAAGGTCACCCACCAGGACTACGAGGCCGTCGTGCGCATGATCGAGGCCAACCAGAAGGACCGCAGGGGTAGCTGAGGAGAGGGACCGTAGGGGACCCGAGGAGACTCGCCGTGACCATCGGCAGCGAGGCGCCTGCCGTCAGCGATGCGGTCGCAGCCGGCGATTCGGTCGCGGCCTTCGAGCGTGCCCGCGCGGCGGCTCTGCGCGCCAAGCGGCTGCAGGCCGGCCTGGGCGGGCTCTGCTTCCTCGCGGCGCTCGCGGCGTCGATCGAGGTCGGCGAGGTCAGCCTCGCGACCCTGGTCGACGGGCTGCCGGGCTTCGGCAACTACCTGAACGACATCGCGCCGCGGCTGCGCGGCGATCACCTGGCCGCCGACCTGGCAGAGTGGTATTGGGACCTGGGGCGCTGGCTCGGGCTGCTCTGGGATACCGTACTGATCGCCTTCGCCGGCACCCTGCTCGGGATCGCCGGCGCCCTGCTGCTCTGCTTTCCCGCGTCCGGCAACCTGCAGGACAACCGCTGGATCTACTTCGCGGCACGGCGCCTGGCCGAGGTCGCCCGGGCGGTCCCGGAGCTGGTCTACGCCCTGATCTTCGTCTTCGCCTTCGGCCTCGGCCCCCTGGCCGGCGCCCTGGCGATCGCGGTGCACAGCGCCGGCGCGCTGGCGAAGCTGTTTTCCGAAGTCAACGAGAACGTCGCGCCCGGGCCGATCGAAGGGGTGCGGGCGGCCGGCGGCGGCTGGCTCCAGGGCATCCGCTACGGGGTGATCCCGCAGGTCCTCCCCGACTACCTGAGCTACGGCCTGCTGCGCTTCGAGATCAACGTGCGCAGCGCCTCGGTCATCGGCTTCGTCGGCGCCGGCGGCATCGGCCAGGAGCTGATGTTCGTGATCCGCGAGTTCATCTATACCGACGTCAGCGCGATCGTGGTCCTGATCCTGATCACGGTCTCGATCATCGACATCTCCTGCGAGCGCCTGCGGCACCGGCTGATCGGACGGGAGGCGCCGGCGTGACGGCGGAGACCGATCCGGCGGCCGGCGCCAGGGACCCGATACGTGATCCGGCGCGCGACCCGGCCAACCGTCATCTGGTCGCGCCCTCCTGGCGTGCCGCGCGCGGGCGCCTTCTGGCCTGGGCCGGCTTCCTCGGATTCACGGTCTACGGACTGGCGATCACCGGCTTCTTCGACCCCGTCCGGATCTACCAGGGGCTCGGCAAGCTCGGGCTGCTGGTCGGCCTGATGCTGCCGCCGGCGACCCAGGGCGCCTTCTGGGAGTTCATGGGCGGGATCGCCGAGACCCTGGCCATGGCCTTCCTGGGCACCCTGCTGGCGGCGCTGGCGGCGATCCCGCTCGGCCTGCTCGCGGCCCGCAACGTGCTGCCGAGCTGGACCCTGCGCTTCGGGCTCCGGCGCCTCTTCGACGGGCTGCGCGGCATCGACCAGCTGATCTGGGCGCTGGTCTTCATCAACGTCGTCGGCCTCGGCCCCTTCGCCGGGATCCTGGCGATCGCCGTCTCCGACAGCGGCACCCTGGCGAAGCTCTTCTCCGAAGCGATCGAGAACGTCGACCCCAGGCCGATGGAGGGCGTCAAGGCGGCCGGCGGCCGGAGGTCGCAGATCGTCCGCTACGGCCTCTGGCCGCAGGTCTTCCCGGTCCTGCTGAGCCAGACCCTCTATTTCTTCGAGTCGAACACCCGCTCGGCCACCATCCTGGGCATCGTCGGCGCCGGCGGCATCGGCCTGCAGCTCTCCGACCGGATCCGGGTCAACAACTGGGACGAGGCCGCCTTCATCATCCTGATGATCCTGGTCACCGTGTCGCTGATCGACACCGCCTCTCACGCCCTGCGCCGCCGCCTGATCGGGACCGGGGACGATCCGACCGGGCGGCGGGCCGCCTAGATCGAACTCCATAGAGATAATACATCCCCTACCTGAAAGGTGAGGTTGCTGCTCTCCTTTCAGGTAGGGGATGTATAAGGCAGCTTATCGGCGTTCGAATGAGCGCGGGGTGCTCCGGATCAGAGCGGCTTGACCAGAAGGATCCAAGTCTCGCTGGGGCTCTGCCAGCCCTCCTTGACCATCGGCCGGCGGGCGGTCTCGCGGTAGCCGCTGCGCTCGTAGAGCCGGCGGGCGCCGGTGTTGGCGTCGGCGACGATGATCGAGACGCCCCGCTTGCCATTGGCGGCGGCGGTCTCCTCGGCATGGGACAGCAGGGTCGTACCGTGGCCCCGGCCCCGCTGCTCCGGATAGGCGGCCAGGACGTTCACGTACCAGGTGCCGGGCGCCAGGTTCTCGAGCTCCTGCAGGGGGACGAACATCGCCGGCATCTCGTCGTGATCTATGGGCTCCGGCGCATCGGGCAGGGGATAGCCGATCAGGCAGGCGGCGACGGCGCCGTCTCGCTCCAGCACCACGGCTTTGCTGTAGGAGAAGCTGTCCTCCTCGCGTCGTGCGCGCCGGCGGCCCACGTCCCAGACCGTCTCGCCCGGCTCGGCCATCCGCTCCCAGATATAGGCCGGCAAGCCCTCGCCGGCGAAGTTGATCAGCTCGGCCAGCGCCTCGGCGTCCTCGGGCGTGGCGGGGCGGAGGGACGGGGTGGGAGGCGTCATTTTCCGCTCACTTCCATGGCGATCCCTGATCGGCGGACGTCTCGCGGTTCGACGCAGACGTTCGAGGTTCTTTCTTAGCTTGTCAGTTTCCCGGCTGTCATCACCGGGCTTGACCCGGTGATCCATGCCGCCCAGCAAGTGATTGTCGTCACAGCGTCGTATCTCCACCAAGAAAAGCGGGCCAGACAGCGAAGGTCCGGCCCGAGTGGGGACGGCAATCCCAGGTGAAGTCAGCCACCTTGGGATTGCCTTGGGAAACTCTTGGGCTTTTGTGCCGACGCGCTGCTGTCTCCTCCGATCCCGAGGCCTGTCAGGCGGCGCGCGAGGCCGGCTGGTAGCCCAGGTTCGGGGCCAGCCAGCGCTCCATCTCCTCCAGGCTCATGCCCTTGCGGCGGGCGTAGTCCACGACCTGGTCCCGCTGGATGCGGCCGAGGCCGAAGTAGCGGCTCTCCGGATGGGCGAAGTAGAGGCCGGAGACCGAGGACGCCGGGGTCATGGCGCAGCTTTCGGTCAGCCGGATTCCAGCCCGTTCCGGGGCCTGCAGCAGCTCGAAGAGCGTCCACTTCTCGGTGTGGTCGGGGCAGGCCGGATAGCCCGGCGCCGGGCGGATGCCGCGGTAGGCCTCGGCGATCAGCGCCGCGTTCTCCAGGTCCTCCCCGGGCGCGTAGCCCCAGAACTCCTTGCGCACCCGCTCGTGCATCCGCTCGGCGAAGGCCTCGGCCAGGCGGTCGCCCAGGGCCTGGACCAGGATTGCGCCGTAGTCGTCCTGCTGCGCCTTGAAGGCGGCGGCACGGGCCTCGACTCCCGGACCGGCGGTGACCGCGAAGCCGCCGACGTAGTCGGCGAGGCCGCTGTCCGCCGGCGCGACGAAGTCGGCGAGGGCGAGGTTCGGCCGCCCGGTCCCGCCGCGGTCCATCTGCTGGCGCAGGCTGTGCAGCACCGCCAGGGGCTCGGTCCGGTCCTCGCCGGCGTAGACCTCGATGTCGTCGCCGCGCGCGTTGGCCGGCCAGAAGCCGATCACCGCCCGGGGGCGCAGCCAGCGCTCCTCGACGAGGCGCGTCAGCATGGCCTGTGCGTCGCGGTAGACCATGCGGGCGGCCTCGCCGACCTTGGCGTCCTCCAGGATCTCGGGGAAGCGGCCGTGCAGGTCCCAGGCGGCGAAGAAGGGCCGCCAGTCGATCCGCGGGATCAGCTCCTCCAGGTCGTAGTCCTCGAAGGCCCTGAGGCCGAGGAAGGCCGGCCGCGGCGGCCGGTAGCCGGACCAGTCGATCGCCGCCTTGTTGACGCGCGCTTCGGCCAGGGTCGGCTGGCCGCCCTGTGCCCGGCCGCCCGCGCGGCTCTCGGCGATCCGCGCGTAGTCGCCGCGCACCTCGGCGGCGAAGGAGCCGCGCTGCTCGGGCGAGGCCAGGCGGCCGGCGACGCCCACCGCCCGGGAGGCGTCGGTGACGTGGACCACCGGGCCGTCGTAGTTGGGCGCGATCTTGACCGCCGTGTGGACCTTGCTGGTGGTCGCGCCGCCGATCAGCAGCGGCAGCTCGAAGCCCTCGCGCCGCATCTCGCTCGCGACGTAGCACATCTCCTCCAGGCTCGGCGTGATCAGGCCGGACAGGCCGATCATGTCGGCGCCCTCGGCGCGCGCGGTCTCCAGGATCTTGGCGCAGGGCACCATGACCCCGAGGTCGACGACCTCGAAGTTGTTGCACTGCAAGACCACGCCGACGATGTTCTTGCCGATGTCGTGGACGTCGCCCTTGACCGTGGCCATGACGATCTTGCCCTTGGTCCGGCTTTCCGCGGTCTTCTCCGCCTCGATGTAGGGCAGGAGCTGGGCGACCGACTTCTTCATCACCCGGGCGCTCTTGACCACCTGGGGCAGAAACATCTTGCCGGCGCCGAAGAGGTCGCCGACCACGTTCATGCCGTCCATCAGGGGGCCCTCGATCACGTCCAGCGGGCGCGCGGCCTGCTGGCGGGCCTCCTCGGTATCGGCCTCGATGTGGTCGGTGATGCCGTGGACCAGGGCGTGCTCCAGGCGCTTGGCCACCGGCTCCTGGCGCCAGGCCGGGTCCAGCGCCTTGGCGCGCTCGCCGCCGCTGCCGCGGTAGTCCTCGGCGATGGCCAGCAGCCGCTCGGTGGCCTCGGGGCGGCGGTTGAGGATCACGTCCTCGACCGCGTCGCGCAGCGCGGCCGGAATGTCCTCGTAGACGGTGATCTGCCCGGCGTTGACGATCCCCATGTCCATGCCCGCCGCGATGGCGTGGTAGAGGAAGACCGAGTGCATGGCCTCGCGCACCGGGTCGTTGCCGCGGAAGGAGAAGGAGACGTTGGAGACCCCGCCGGAGACGTGGGCGTGGGGCAGGCGGGCCCGGATCATCCCGGTCGCCTCGATGAAGGCGCGGGCGTAGTCGTCGTGCTCGGCGATGCCGGTCGCGACCGCGAAGATGTTGGGGTCGAAGATGACGTCCTGGGGCGGCAGGCCGACGGTCTCGGTCAGCAGGCGGTAGGCGCGTTCGCAGATCGCGAACTTGTGCGCGGCGGTCTCGGCCTGGCCCTGCTCGTCGAAGGCCATGACCACCACCGCGGCGCCGTAGCGCCGGATCAGCCGGGCCTGCGCCAGGAAGGGTTCCTCGCCTTCCTTCAGGCTGATCGAGTTGACCACCGGCTTGCCCTGGACGCAGCGCAGCCCGGCCTCGATGACCGACCACTTGGAGGAGTCGATCATCACCGGGACCCGGCTGATGTCGGGCTCGCCGGCCATGAGGTTGAGGAAGCGGGTCATCGCCGCCTCCGCGTCCAGCATGGCCTCGTCCATGTTGACGTCGATGATCTGGGCGCCGTTCTCGACCTGCTCGCGGGCGATCTGCAGGCCGGCCTCGAAGTCGCCCTCCAGGATCAGGCGGCGGAACTTGGCCGAGCCGGCGACGTTGGTGCGCTCGCCGATGTTGACGAAGCGGCCCTGGAGGCTCTGGACGTCGCTCATTGGACCAGCGCGAAGGCTTCGAGGCCGGAAAGGCGCAGCAGGGGCGGCAGCTCCGGCACTTCGCGCGGCGCCACGCCGGCGACCGCGTCGGCGATGGCCGCGATGTGGTCCGGGGTCGAGCCGCAGCAGCCGCCGACCAGGTTGACCAGGCCGTCGCGGGCCCAGGCGCCCAGGTGTCCGGCCATGGCCTCCGGGGTCTCGTCGTAGCCGCCGAACTGGTTGGGCAGGCCGGCGTTGGGGTGGGCGCTGATCCGGGT
>JAKSBE010000170.1 GCA_022361275.1 Kiloniellales bacterium | reverse complement strand
CGGGGGACGATGCCCCTTGACAGAGAGCCGGTCCCGGCGCGAAGCTGTACGAAAGTTCAATATACGAAGAATTGTTCAGTGCAGGGAGCGATCAAGCCTCATCCCGACCTCGGCCTGGCCAGCCGGGCGGCTTGGCTGTCCTACATCGGCGGCTATCGCCAGGAGGACATCGCCGAGCGCCTGGGCGTGTCCCGCGTCAAGGTGACACGTCTTATCGGCATGGCCCATCGCGAGGGGCTGGTCCGTGTCTTCGTCGACGGCAAGGTCGGCGAATGCCTGGCCCTGGAGGCGCGGCTGGAGGCGCTCTTCGGCCTCGAGGTCTGCACCGTCGCCCCCGACCTCGGCGAGGTCGGGCTGCCGCTGCGGACCCTGGCCTCGGCCGGGGCGCGCTTCCTCCTGAGCCGCTTCGAGGACGAGGCGGGCCGACTGATCGGCATCGGCCACGGCCGGACGCTGGCCGCCGTCGTCGACGCCCTGCCCAACCTGACCGGGGCGAACCTGACCGGCGCGAACGGGGCCGGGGCGGGGCTGCGCTTCGTCTCCCTGCTCGGCGGGCTGACCCGCAACGCCGCGGCCTATCCCTTCGACGTGATCCACAGCCTGGCCCGCAAGACCGGCGGCGAGAGCTACTTCATGCCCGTGCCCTTCTTCGCCAACAGCGTCGAGGATCGGGCGGTCCTGCTGGCCCAGAAGAGCGTCCAGGACGTGCTCGCCCTGGCCCAGGCGGCCGGGCTCTGCGTCCTGGGGATCGGCGAGGCCGGGCCCGAGGCGCACATGATGCAGAGCGGCATGATCACCGCCGCCGAGTTGGCGGAGGTCAACGCGGCCGGCGCGGTCGGCGAGATCCTGGGCCAGTTCCTCGACGCCGAGGGGCGGCCGGTGGCGGCGAGCCTCAACGGCCGGGCCCTGAGCCTCGGCCTCGCCGATCTCAAGGGCAAGTCGGTGGTCGCCGTCGCTGGCGGCGAAACCAAGGCGGCGGCGATCCTCGCCGCCCTCAAGAGCGGGGTCCTCACCGGGCTGATCACCGACGAGGCGACCGCGACCGTGCTCGTTTCGGAAGCGCAGGGCGGCCCCGCGGCCGCGACGAAACCCGGAGGTAAAACCTCGACGAGACTCTGAAATCAAGAAAAGAACAGGGAGGCAAAGATGCACGAAAAAGCCAAAGATCTGGCCGGCGCCGTGGTCCGGCGTCAAATCGGCCGGCGTGACGCGCTGCGGCGCATGGGAGAGCTGGGCCTCGGCGTCGGGGCGGCCGCCTTTCTTCTGAACCGGGCCTCGACCCGGGCCCTGGCCGCCGACTTCGACTGGCAGAAGCACAAGGGCACGGCGATCAAGCTGCTGCTCAACAAGCATCCCTACACGGATGCCATGATCGCCAACCTGGACAACTTCAAGGCCCTGACCGGGATGGAGGTGAGCTACGACGTCTTCCCCGAGGACGTCTACTTCGACAAGGTGACGGCCGCGCTCAGCTCCGGCTCGCGGGCCTACGACGCCTTCATGACCGGGGCTTACCAGACCTGGCAGTACGGCCCCGCCGGCTGGCTGGTCGACCTCAACGCCTTCATCCAGGACCCCGCGCGCACCAACCCGGGCTACGACTGGGACGACGTCCTGCCCAACCTGCGCGCCTCGACCGCCTGGTCCGGCGTGCCGGGGGCCGAGCTCGGCGGCGCGGGCGCCAAGCAGTGGTGCATCCCCTGGGGCTTCGAGCTCAACTCCGTGGCCTACAACAGGCCGGTCTTCGACAAGCTGGGCATGACCCCGCCCGAGAACCTGCCCGACATGATCGAGAAGGCCGCCCGGATCACCAGGGAGGCCGACGGCATGTACGGCGTCGGGGTGCGCGGCTCGCGCTCCTGGGCGACGATCCACCCGGGCTTCCTCTCCGGCTATGCCAACTACGGCGAGACCGACTTCGTCATGGAGGGCGGCAAGCTGATGGCCGCCATGAACACGGAGGGCAGCAAGGCCTTCCACCGGCTCTGGGTGCAGATGATCCAGGAGAGCGGCCCCAAGGACTGGTCGACCTACACCTGGTACCAGGTCGGCACCGACCTGGGCGCCGGCGCCTCGGGCATGATCTTCGACGCCGACATCCTGGGCTACTTCATGAACGGCGGCGACAACGCCCAGGCCGGCAACCTCGCCTATGCCGCCTTCGCCGCCAATCCCGAGGCCGAGGCCCCGACCCCCAACGTCTGGATCTGGTCCCTGGGCATGAGCGCCTTCTCCGAGCGCAAGGACGCCGCCTGGACCTTCATGCAGTGGGCCTCGGGCGCCGAGCACGGCCTCTTCGGGGCGCAGAAGATGGACTTCGTCAACCCGGTGCGCCAGTCGGTCTGGGACGACGCCGCGTTCCAGAAGCGGATCGCCGCCAGCTATCCGGGCTATCTGGAGCAGTACCGGGCCTCGGCCCCGGGCTCGAAGATCTACTTCACCCCGCAGCCGCTGTTCTTCAACCTCACGACGGAGTGGGCGGCGAGCCTGCAGAAGATGGTGGCCAAGGAGGTCCCGGTCGACGAGGGCCTGGACCAGCTGGCCGAGAGCGTCAACCGCCAGCTCCGTCAGGCCGGCCTCTAGTGCCCGCCTGCGCCGTTGATAGAGGCACCCCCACCCCGGCCTTCCCCCATCAAGGGGGAGGGGGTGGTAGCTCGGCCTGCCCGAACCTTTCCCTCCCCCCTTGTGGGGGAGGGTTAGGGTGGGGGGTGTTGCGGACACCACGGCCTTGGGGCGTAGGTAGCACTCGTCCCGGGAACGATGCTCCAAGGGCGCACTGGAACTCGAGATGGCGACCGAAGCCCTGAGCCCGGATGCAGTGGTCCGGCCGAAGCGGCCCTTCCTGCGGGCGGCTCTGCCCTACCTGCTGAGTTTGCCGGCGCTGCTGGTCTGCATCGGCATCCTGATTCCCTTCGGGACCGCGGTCTACTACTCGATGGAGCGCTACAACCTGGCGTTCCCGATGATGCGCAGCTTCGTCTGGTTCCAGAACTACATCGACTTCTTCGGCGACCCGGCGTTCTGGAACACGGTCCGGGTCTCGCTGCTCTACACCGTGCTCACCGTCGGCGTCGAGCTGGCCCTGGGCCTGGGCATCGCCCTGCTGCTGCGCCGGCGGACCCTGGTCAACGACGTGATGAGCCTGCTGCTGATCCTGCCGCTGATGATCGCGCCGGCGATCGCCGCCCTGATGTGGAAGCTGATGACCAACCCGAACTTCGGGATCATGAGCTACCTGGTCGGGCTGCTCGGCTTCGAGGACTTCCGCTGGGCCTCCTCGCCGGCCAGCGCGCTCTTCACCGTCGTGCTGGTCGACGTCTGGGTCTACACGCCCTTCATGATGATCCTGCTGCTGGCCGGGCTGCGCGCCCTGCCGCGCCAGCCCTTCGAGGCCGCCGAGCTGGACGGGGTGCCGGCGAGCTTCGTGTTCTTCCGCATCACCCTGCCGATGCTGACCCCCTATATCATCACGGCGACCCTGTTCCGCATGCTGGAGAGCATCCAGCAGTTCGACATCGTCTATGCCATGACCCAGGGCGGCCCCGGCGACTCCCTGATGGTCTTCCAGGTGCAGTCCTACCTGGAGCGCTTCCAGTACACCAACGTCGCCCGCTCGGCGGCCTTCCTGATGGTGCTCTGGGTGATCACCTTCGTCCTGTCGAACGTCTTCATCAAGCAGTGGCTGAAGCTGCGCGCGCAGGCGCGGGGGCGGGCGTGATGCGGCAGGAAACGCGCGGCGCCCGCCTGATCCGCGGCCTCCTGCTGGGGCTGGTCGGGCTGTTCTTCCTCTTCCCGATCTTCTGGGTCCTCCTGATGTCCTTCCAGACCAACCAGGACATCCTGCGCAGCCCGCCGTCGCTGGTCTTCTCGCCGACCTTGGAGAACTACGTCGCGCTGATCTCGGGCAGGCTGGAGACCCAGGCCGGGACCCTCGAGATCAAGTTCATGGGCAACCTGCTGAACAGCCTGATCCTCTCGGTCTCCTCGGTGCTGCTCTCGCTGGTGCTGGGCATCCCGGCGGCCTACGCCTTCGCCCGCTACAAGTTCCGCCTGGGCGAGGACATCGCCTTCACGATCCTGAGCTTCCGCTTCGCGCCGCCCCTGCTGGTCCTGGTGCCGCTCTTGACCTACTTCCAGTGGCTCGGGCTCTACAACACCTACTTCGGCCTGATCTGGGTCTACCAGCTCATCACCCTGCCGCTGATCCTCTGGATCACCCGCGGCTACTTCGAGGACGTCAGCGAGGACATCGAGCACGCCCACCGCATCGACGGCCACGGCTGGCTGAAGACCTTCCTCAAGATCGCCGTGCCCCTGGCCGGGCCGGGCATCGCGGCGGCGGCGCTGCTGGCCTTCATCTTCGCCTGGAACAACTTCGTCTTCGCGCTGATCCTGGCCTCGGCCGACAAGCAGCCGGTGACCGTCGGCGCCCTGGCCTTCGTCACCGCCTCGGGCATCCAGTACGGCCAGATCGCGGCGGCGCTGATCCTGTCGATCATCCCGACCCTGATCTTCGCCATCCTGGCCCAGCGCTACCTGGTCGAGGGCCTGTCCCTCGGCGCGGTGAAGGGTTAGGGCCATGAGCTATCTCGTTCTCGACAAGCTGACCGTGCGCTTCCGCCGAGAGACCGTCTTCGAGGGGCTGTCGCTCGCGGCCGAGCGGGGCGAGACCATCGCGGTCTTCGG
>JAKSBE010000373.1 GCA_022361275.1 Kiloniellales bacterium | reverse complement strand
GCTTGAAGGCGGTGGCGGCGACCGGACCTTCGGGCAGGAGGTCGGGCTGGGAGGTCATGACCAGGGGGCCGTCGGCGGGGTCGTCGGTCAGGCGGCCGTGGGAGCCCTTGACCAGCCGGGTGTCCTTGAGGGAGATCACGTCGAGCAGGCTGCGGAAGCCGAGCTTGCGCTTGGCCAGGCGCCAGGCGACCGAAAGCATCGGGATCGAGAGCGCCGGGTCGAGGAAGAGCTCGACCGGGTCGTAGCCGGGCTTGCGGTGGATGTCCACGCTGCGCGCGAAGTCCGGCGCGCGCTCGTCGTCCAGCCAGTAGTAGTAGCTGAACCAGCGATCGGCGCGGGAGACCGCGACCAGCTCGCCCGAGCGGGGATGGTCGAGGCCGTTCGCCCGCTTGCCCTCTTCATCCAGGACGAGCTCGACCCCATCCAGCGCCTCGACCAGGGTCTTGACCTCGGCGATGCGCTGGGGCGCCTGGACGTAGATATGGGCGAGCTGATGATCGGCCAGGGCGAAGGCGGCCGAGGCGCCGGCGTCGAGCAACTCGCGGCCCATCTCGACCCGGACCTGGATCAGGCCGGCCTCGCGCAGGGCGCGGTTGACGTGTACCGCGTCGGTGACCGGGGTGATGCCGTACTCCGAGACCACGAGGATGCGCCTGCCGTCACCCTGGGCCGCCTCGATCAGCTCGCCGCAGACACCGTCGATCTCCCGCAGGTCCTGGATCAGCCGCGGGTGCGACAGGTCGGGGCCCAGGCGCTGCAGGTTGTAGTCGAGGTGGGGCAGGTAGCAGAGCGTCAGGGTCGGCTTGCGGGTCGCCATGACGTGGCGGGTGGCGTCGGCGATCCACCGGCTGGAGGCGATGTCCGCCATCGGCCCCCAGAACTTGAACAGCGGGAACACCCCCAGCCTGGCGTTGAGCTCGTCGCGCAGCTCCGCGGGATGGGCGTAGTGGTCGGGGATCTTGCGGCCGTCGGCGGGGTACATGGGGCGCGGCGTCGCGCTCCAGTCCGCCGTCGAATACATGTTGTACCACCAGAACATCTTGGCGCAGGTGAAGTCCGGATCGCGGGCCTTGCCGGCCTCCCAGATCTTCTCGCCCTGGACCAGGCGGTTGGACTGGCGCCAGAGCCAGACCTCGGAGAGGTCGCGGAAGTACCAGCCGTTGGCGACCGCGCCGTGGCCCGAGGGCGGCAGGCCGGTGACCAGGCTGGACTGCGCGGTGCAGGTCACCGCCGGCAGCACCGTGGTCAGGGGCCGCTGCCCGCCCGCCTCGGCCAGGCGCTTCAGATGCGGCGTGTGTTCCCCGACCAGGGAGGGCGAAAGCCCGACGACCAGGATGACCAAGGTGTCCCGCATGGCAGCGACGTTAGAGGTTGGCCGGGGCGGGAGGCAAGGCCGCCGAGGCGCTTCCCTATCGAAACCCGGCCTTATAGACTGAGGAAAACCGCCGCCGGAGATGGTTCGGATCTTCGCGCGGCCCCTCCCCCTCCCACCGCTTCGCGGCGGGGGGCGCAGCCCGGCGCTACGCGCCCCTCTCCCACGGGGAGAGGGATGCCGAGCCACCAAGCGAATCTGGGCCAGAGCTGGGTGAGGGGATGCAGCGACCCGGGCGGCCAAAAAAAGCAAGGGGAGGACATGGCGGAACTGCCGAGCCGTCTGCTGCGCGACTGGCTGCAGCGACAACTGCCCGAGGCGGCCTTCGACTGGCTCGCCGGGCAGCTCGAGGCCCTTCGGCAGGACCCCGGCGACCGCAAGCTGCACGTCGCCCTGGGCATGATCCCGCGGCGCCTGGGCAAGGACGACCTGGCGCTGTCCGTGGCCGACCTTCGGGCCGCCGAGGCGGCCCGCCCGGGCTGGGACCCGCGGGACTGGAGCGCCGACGAGGCCGCCCGGGTCCTCGCCCTGCTGGCGGCCGCCGGCGCCAACACCGGCTTCGCCGCGCGCTTCACTCAGCTCTGCGGCAGCGCCGAGGTCGGCGAGGCCATCGCGCTCTACCGCGGCCTGCCGCTCTACCCCGACCCCGGGGCGCTGGAGGACCAGGCGGCCGAGGGCCTGCGCACCAACATGCGCGCGGTCTTCGAGGCCGTGGCGCACGACAACCCCTACCCGCGCGATTACTTCGACGAGAACCGCTGGAACCAGATGGTCCTCAAGGCCCTCTTCATCGGCAGCACGCTCGATCCCATCGTGGGCCTGGACGCGCGCGCGAATGCCGCCCTCGCGGCCATGCTGGGCGACTACGTGCACGAGCCCTGGGCCGCCGGCCGCCCGGTCACGCCTGAGCTTTGGCGCTGCGTCGGTCCCTTCGCGGAAGGCGCGGCGCTGCGCGATCTGGAACGGGCCCTCGACTCGGCCGACGAGCCGGAGCGGTGCGGCGCCGCCCTGGCCCTCGCGGCAAGCCCTTCACCCGAGGCCAAGGAGATCCTCTCATCGGTCCCGGATCTCAGCGGCCGGATCGAGCGTGGCGACCTGACCTGGCCCGGCCTGGCCGCCGAACTCTAGAACCGACACGACCCCGCAATCCAGGAACCTCGCGCCATGATGTTCATCGACCCGCACACGCACATGATCTCGCGCACGACCGACGACTACGAGGCCATGGCCGCGGCCGGGGTGGTCGCGGTCATCGAGCCGGCGTTCTGGATCGGCCAGCCGCGGACCAACGTCGGCAGCTATATGGACTACCTCTC
>JAKSBE010000548.1 GCA_022361275.1 Kiloniellales bacterium | reverse complement strand
GCCCGGTGACCATGCCGCTGGTCCTGGCCGCGGCCCGGGCCGAGTACGAGAAACTGGAGCGCCCGGTCAACGCGGCAGACTTCCGCTGGCGCGAACCGGAGCGGATGCAGGAGGCGAGCGCATGAGGGTCGAGGTGGAGATCGGCACGGTCGAGATCGACGCGCTGCCGCCGGGGGTGACGGCCGAGGGGCTGAGGGCAGCGGTGGTCGGGGCGCTGAAGGCGCGCATGGGGTCCACTACTATCGATCCCCTGGACCTCAGGGCCTCCAGCGATGTCACTGCTCCCATATCCGCGGGGCAGACACACCAGGACCATCTTGCCAACGCCATCGCGCGGGCCGTCACCGGAGACATTACGAAATGAACCGATCCCTTCGCCAAACCAATCACCGGACATCCGACACGAGTCTCGATGCCCCAGCGTCGTGTTTGCGAGCGCTGCCCGTAGGGGGCCGGCGCGCCGACACGGTGACACAACGCTCCGCTGCTGCGCCGGTCGGGCGAGATTTTACCCAGGTCAAAGCCACGCATGCGGGGAAGTCCGATGGGCCGGCAGCGGGGTTCGCCAACGTGCATCAGATCGCCCGGACGGGGTTCAACGGGCCCGGTGGGCCGATTCCCCACAAGAACGCGATGGAGGCCATGTTCAATCGGCGCTTCGACGATGTGCGGAGCTACTGCGGCTTGCAGTCTAAGAGCGCCTGCACCGCGTTAGGGGCGCTGGCCTACGCCCAAGGAAGCCGTGTGGCGTTCTCAACGCCCACCCCCCCAAAGGGACTTGTGGCGCATGAGTTGGCCCATGTGGTGCAGCAGTCGCGCGGGGTGTCGGTGCCGGGCGGTGTCGGTCAGCCGGGGGACCGGTACGAACGCGAGGCCGAGCGCGCGGAAAGCGCTGCCAACAATGGCGCGTCGATGCCTAGGTCGCTGGTCGGAGAAGCGGATACGACCGTCAGCGACGCGGCGGTGCTGGAGAAACGCGTCGCGGGCGGGATCCGTCTGGGCGACATCGTCCAGCATCATGTGGGCGAGGCGGTACAGATGAACGGCCCCGAGGATGCGCCCGGGGTGGAAGCGACACCGCCGCCGACATCGGCGTTCTCCTATGCCGCGGGGTTGGAGACGTTCCAGGGCAACATCCGCGTCTGGGACTCCGACCTTGTATTCGACGACGACTGGGGTCAAGCCAACTACCTGATCAGATTGGGAAAGGTTACCTGGATGGACCGGGGATTCGAGCGCGGGCTGTGGGTCATTGACCAAGCCGACGCGGACACCCTGTCCGCCTCGTCGGGGTTCAAGATCGGCCCGAAGCTCGAGGTCCGAAACCGCATCATCGGCGGAAACCTACAGATCTTTCTGGAAGCGTCGCTGCAGATCGCAGGGCCCGATGTTACTGAGACTTTCACGCTTTCGGGCAAGGCGGAGCGGACGACCAGCCAAAGCATAAGCCTTGGTGTTGAAGCGGCCGGCGCGAGCGCTGGCGCGGAAGCGGGTTCCGGCACGACCATAGGCGGGTCTTTCAGCGCTGGACGGAAGGTCGATCTTTCCGGCGCCGAGTTGACCATGCGGCGCGGACTTCAGATCTCGACGTTCTCGTACACGCACAGCGCACTTTTAATGCGCGACAGGTCGATCGACCTTGGACCGCCGTCGACCCTGGAGATTTCCGGTGCTGGCGACATTCTTTCTGATGCGGACGTGCGCCACGAGCTTTCGGGCAAGCTGTGGAACGTCCAGCAATTCGGCGGAACCTGAGATGCTTGCGCTCCGCCAGTCGCGCTGGTTTCAGCGAGAGGGACGCTGACCGGTCATGCGTAAAGGCGCCCTCATAGGCCTCGACCCCTTCAACCCGGTCGCGTCGATCTCGGTGTTCCAGTTCAACCCGGAGAAGATCACCCGGACCTTGGCGCCGCAGACCTCGGGCACCGCGGGGTCGATCTTCGAGACCGAGCGGCTGAAGGGGCCGCCGGAGGAGACGATCAAG
>JAKSBE010000392.1 GCA_022361275.1 Kiloniellales bacterium | reverse complement strand
CAGGACCAGGCCGATGATGATCGACTGCAGCGAGGTGTTGATGCCGACCAGCGCCATGCCCGACTGCAGGCTCTGCATCACCAGGGCGCCCAGGATCGCGCCGTAGATCGTCCCCACGCCGCCGGCCAGCGAGGTGCCGCCGATCACCGCGGCGGCGATCACCCGCAGCTCGTCCAGGGTGCCCAGGTCGTTGGCGGCCGAGCGCAGCCGGGCCGAGGCGATCACCGCGGCGATGGCGCAGAGCACGCCCATCAGCGCGAAGATCTTCACCGTCAGCCAGCGGGTGTCGACGCCCGAGAGCTCGGCCGCGTCGGGGTTGCCGCCGGTCGCGAAGACGTAGCGGCCGAAGCGGGTGCGCTTGGCGATGACCGTCATCACGATCGCGACCACCAGCAGGATGACCACCGGGATCGCGATGCCGTGGGCCAGCTCGATGCCTTCGGGCGGCACCTCCAGGCCGCGGGCCCTGTAGATCCGCTCCGCCGCCCGGGCCGGCACCTGGTAGGCGTTCATGACCGCGACGAAACCGAGGATCACGACCGTGAGCAGCGCGCCGAGGGTGAACTCCGCCCAGAGCGGCTTGACCGCGAAGCCGTGGGTCCGGCGGCGCCGGCGCGACCAGGCGAGCAGCGCCAGGGTGGCGGCCACGGCCAGGATCCCCAGGCCCCAGGACAGGCTGGCGCCCAGGGTGCCCTCCGCACCGCCGCCCATCAGGGTGAAGTTGCGGTCCAGGGGCGCGACGGTGCGGCCCTGGGTCACCCACCAGGCCGCGCCGCGCCAGATCAGCAGGCCGCCAAGGGTGACGATGAAGGCCGGGACCGCCAGGTAGCCGATCACGTAGCCCTGGGCGGCGCCGATCGCGGCGCCCAGGATCACCCCGATGCCGACGGTGACGACCCAGTTCGCCGGGTGATTGAAGCCCAGGAAGTCGGGCAGGATCTCGGCCTGGACCACGCCCATCACCATGGCCAGCACGCCGAGCAGGGAGCCGACCGAGAGGTCGATGTGCCGGGTCACGATCACGAAGACCATGCCGGTCGCCATGACCGCCACCGAGGCGGTCTGGACCGAGAGGTTGAAGAGGTTGCGGGAGGTCAGGAAGCGGCCCTCGGTCAGCAGGTCGAAGCCGATCCAGACCACCAGCAGGGCCCCGACCATGCCGAGCAGCCGGGTGTCGACTTCCAGCGCGGCCAAGCGCCGCTTCAGTTCATCCGGCATGGCCGGTCCTCCCAGCCGACGGGACCGCACGCGGCCCCGGTCCCGCCCCCGGTCCCGCGAAGGCCGGGGTCGTCGGCCTGGCTTCAGGTTCCAGTCGCTGCGATCGCGCCGGCATCGGCAGGCTCCCCGTCCTCCGGCACTGGGGACCTCCCCTTTTGCGGGGGAGGACCTCCGGAGGCCGTTGCGCTAGGCGAGGCGGGTCACTTGCAGGCCGGGACGCTGCCGGCGACGACGCCTTTGCAGACCACCTCCTGCGGGACCCAACCGGCGTCGATGACCACCTTGAGGCTGTCGCGGGTGATCGGCACGGGCTCGAGGAAGCGGGAATGGAGCGCCTTGCCTCCCGGGCTCGTCCAGAGCTCGCCCCCCTCGACCTCGCTCATCCGGGTGCCCTTGGCGAGGGCCACGGCGATCTCGCCGGCGGCCCGGCCCAGGTCGCGGGCGTCCTTCCAGACCGAGACGGTCTGGGTGCCCAGCGCGACCCGGTTGAGGGCGGCATGGTCGCCGTCCTGGCCGGAAACCGGGATGCCTTCCATGCCCTGGGCGGTCAGGGCCGCGACCACGCCGCCGGCCGTGCCGTCGTTGGAGGCGACCACCGCGTCGACCTTGTTGTCGTTGGCGGTCAGGATCTGCTCCATGTTGCGCTGGGCGTTGGCCGGCAGCCAGCCGTCGGTGTACTGCTCGCCCACCACCTTGATGTCGCCGGAGTCGATGGCCGACTTCAGGACCTCGAGCTGACCGCCGTGCAGAAAGTCGGCGTTGGGATCGGTCGGCGAGCCCTTGATGAAGACGTAACGGCCCTTGGGCTGCGTCGCGAGCACCGCGCGGGCCTGGAGACGGCCGACCTCGACGTTGTCGAAGGTCAGGTAGAAGGCGTCGGGATGCTCGATCAGGCGGTCGTAGCCGACCACCGGGATGCCCTCGTTGGCGGCGGCGACGACGGCCGGGGTGATGGCGTCGGCGTCCTGGGCCAGAATGATCAGCGCCTTGGCGTTGCGCGCGATCAGGCTCTCGACGTCGGAGAGCTGCTTGGCGGAGGAGCTCTGCGCGTCGGCGGAGATGTAGGTCGCGCCGGCGGCCTCGAGCGCCGCCTTGATCGCGGCCTCGTCGGTCTTCCAGCGCTCTTCCTGGAAATTCGACCAACTGACCCCGACGATGAGCTCCTCGGCCTGGGCCGTCGTCAGCCAGCCCAGGGCCACGACGGCGGCAGCCACCAGCTTAAGCACGGCCTTCATGACTTCCTCCCTAGATCGCTTTCTTGTTCGTTGAGTGGTCCCTTGCGAAGACCACCATAAGGTCGGCGAATTAAATTCGATTGTCAAATTTAATTTGACTCCACAAGACGCCAAAGCTGCGCGATACTGTGGTCAGGATCGCGATCCCTGGGGAGATCTGTCTGATGCATCCGATGTCCGGGGCAGGCAGAAGCCCGGAAGGGGCGACAGGGAGCCGGGCGGGCGCGAAATTAATTTCGCGCCCGGAATTAAGTCGGGCACGCTGGTCGAGACCCGCATTGACCGGCCGGCTCGCCAGGCCGAGGTCCGGGTGATCTGGCCGGACGTCCGCGCCTCGGACTGACGCCGGGCGGCCGCTGGCGCACGCGCAGACTTCGAAGGCTGAGAGCCGGAGCGAGGAGAAATCACGAAATGAGCGAACTGGATACCGCGCGCTATGCCGACCTGGAGGGCGCGGCCGTCTTCGTCTCCGGCGGCGCCAGCGGGATCGGCGCCGACATCGTCGAGGCCTTCTGCCGCCAGGGCGCGGCGACGGTCTTCGTCGACCTGGATGCCGAGGCCGGCAAGGCCCTGAGCGCGCGGCTGGCCGCGGAGACCGGCAACCGGCCGCGCTTCATCGCCGCCGACGTCACCGACGACGCGGCGCTCCGTGCCGCCATCGACGCCGCCGAGGCCCTGGGCGGGAGCCTAGGCGAGGCCCCGGGCGAAGGCCTGGCGGTCCTGGTCAACAACGCGGCCAACGACCGGCGCCACGACGTCGCCGAGGTCGACCCGGCCTTCTGGGAGCGCTGCGTCGCGGTCAACCTGCGCCATCAGTTCGTCGCCGCGCAGCACGCCTTCGGCCTGATGAAGGGCCGCGGCCGCGGCTCGATCATCAACTTCGGCTCGGTCGCACCGACCTTGCGGGTCCGCGACCTGACGGTCTATTCGACCTGCAAGTCGGCGGTGCGCGGCCTGACCCGCAGCCTGGCCCGGGAGTTCGGCGACCACGGCGTCCGGGTCAACTCGATCGTCCCGGGCTGCATCCTGACCGAGCGGCAGCTGCGCCTCTGGATCACCCCGGAGGACGAGCAGCGGATCCTCGCCGAGCAATGCCTGCACCGCCGCCTGGTCGGGCGCGACGTGGCGCAGATGGCGCTCTTCCTGGCCTCGGAGGTCTCTTCGGCCTGCAGCAGCCAGGAGTTCATCGTCGACGGCGGCCTGGTATGATGCCGCCGCGCACGCCCGGGCCTATGAAGACCGCCGCCGACGGCGACCTGATCCGCCGGATCAACCGGCACCGGGTGCTGAGCGAGATCCGCCGCCGCGGCACGGTCGCCCGGGTCGACATCGCGGCGGCGACCGCCCTCAGCCCGGCCACCGTCACCACGGTGACCGGCGAACTGCTGGACGCCGGGCTGATCGAGATCGCCGAGGACGAAGAGCCCGCCGGGCGGGGCACCGCCGCGCTGTCCGCCCGCGGCCGGCCGCGCGTGCTGCTGCGGCTCAATCCCGGCGCCTGCCACGTCGCCGGGGTCAAGATCGCCATGCACCGGGTCTCGGTCTGGATCTCGGACTTCGCCGGCAACCTGGTGCGCAGCACCGTGGTTCCGGTGCGCGCCAACCGCCAGCCGCCCGAGGTCGTCGCCGACCTGGTCGAGGACGCCCTGCGCCAGGCCTGCGCGGAATCGCGGCTGGCCCTGGCGGAGATCGCGGGCATCGGCCTGGGGGTCCCGGGCTTCATCGACTTCTCCGCCGGGATCTGCCACTGGAGCCCGGTCTTCGGCGAGGGCCCGGTCGCCCTGCGGGCCCTGATGACCGAGCGCCTCGGCCGCCCGGTCTTCGTCGACAACGACGCCAACCTCGCGACCTATGCCGAGCTCTGGCGGGGCGCCGGACAAGGCCACGACAACTTCCTGGTGGTCACGGTCGAGCACGGCGTCGGCATGGGCGCGGTCGTCGGCGGCCAGCTCTACCGCGGCTCCAAGGGCTTGGGCTCGGAGTTCGGCCACACCAAGATCGAGCGCGGCGGCGCGCCCTGCCGCTGCGGCCAGCGCGGCTGCCTGGAGGCCTACGTCGCCGACTTCGCGATCCTGCGCGAGGCCGGGCGCCTGCTGTTCCTGGACGGCCTGGCCCTGGGCGACCTGGAAGACCCCTTCGAGGTCCAGCGCGGCCTGGACCGGCTGGCCGAGATGGCCCGCGCCGGCGACGCCGAGGTCCGCCGGATCCACGAGCGGGCCGGCGAGATCCTCGGCCTGGGCATCGCCAACCTGATCAACCTCTTCGACCCGGCGCTGGTGATCCTCTCCGGGGAGCGGATGCAGCTCTACGAGTTCTACGAACGAGCCATGCTGCGGGCGGCCCGCGACAACGTGCTCTCGGCGCACCGCGACCGGACGCCGATCCGGGTCAACCGCTGGGGCGACGAGGTCTGGGCCTGGGGCGCCGCCGCCCTGGCGCTGCACGAGCTCCATCTGCCGCCGCTGGAGGCGCGGCGCGCCGTCTAGTGCTGACTTGCCATCAGTCCGTCTGGCGGGAGAACTCGAAAAAGGCGGCATAGACCTCGTCCGGACATTCCTCCGCGAGGTAGTGGCCGCCGGGCAGGGGACCGCCGGTCACCCGGCGCGCCCATTCCCGCCAGAGCGCCAGGACGTCGAAGTTGCGCGCCACCGCGCCCTCGGCGCCCCAGAGCGCGAGGAGCGGGCAATCGACCTTGCGGCCCCGGTCCTCGTCGTCGTGGCGGATGTCGATGGTCGCGGCCGCGCGGTAGTCCTCGCAGCTCGCCTCGATCGTGCGCGGATCGCGGAAGGCGGTCAGATAGTCCTCCAGCGCCGCCTCGGTGAAGGGCGTGAGGCCGGCCGAGCCGCCGCCGCACTTCCACAGCCAGAAGGCCTCCGGGTCGGCGGCCATCATCCGCTCGGGCAGGGGCGGCTTCTGGATCATGAAGAACCAGTGCCAGTAGTCGCGCGCGAAGCGGTCGGTCGTCTCGCGGTACATCTCGCGGGTCGGCGCGATGTCCAGCAGCGCCAGGCGCGCGACCCGTCCCGGCCAGTCCAGGGCCACGCGGTGCGCGGCCCGGGCGCCGCGGTCGTGGGCGCCGCGGTCGTGGGCGCCGACCCGAAAGCGCGTGTGGCCGAGCCGCTCCATGACCCGTACCATGTCGGCGGCCATGGCCCGCTTGGAATAGGCGGCGTGCGCCGGGTCGCCGGGCGGCTTCGAAGAGCGCCCGTAGCCGCGCGACTGCGAATGGCTGATGACGAAAGCGGAGGGCAAGCACCTGACGGCTGACATCCAGGCCATCAATTGGCAATGACACCAAGCCGGGATCAGCCGGGATTGCCGTCATTGGAAGGATCACCGCACCGGACCCCCGCTTTGCGAGTTCGAGCAGCCAGTCCACACGGTTCGATCGATAGGCCGCATAAAGCATGTGACCCTGATCTCCGCATGTGCGATGCAGCTCATCGCGCATCTCGCAATTCGGTCAGTCGAGCATGTCGGACTTCGCTAGGTCTTCGAGTGTCACCGCGTCCTGGTCGCAGAATGCGTGGTCCTTTGCGACAACGGCCATGCAAGCCTCGTCATAGATATGGTCTATGTTGTAGAGTTCCGGAGCGACGTGCTCGGCAGTCACCACAATGTCGTATGCACCGTCCCGAAGCCCCGTCAGCAGCGCCTCGCTTGGCTCGACGATCAGCTCGATCTCGGCTTGTGGACATCGCGCGCGAAATCGCTCCACGGCGTCGGACAGCCTGCGGTGCCCGATCGTTTCGCCAAGCCCGACGCTGATCGGAACACGCTCCAATCTCGTGTGCCTGATTGCCTCAGCTTTTGCCTCGCGCGCTTCCGAGTGTACGGTCTCCAGCCTTGGTTTCAGGAGCTTGCCGAGAGGCGTAAGCCGGCACCCCGCACGATCCCTCAGGAACAAGGCCCCGCCCATTTCCTCTTCCAGCTTCTTGATGGCGGCGGTCAGCGAGGGTTGCGACACGTGCGAGGCGCGCGCGGCATGGGTGAAATTACGATGTTCGCACACGGCGAGAAAATAGCGGATCTGGTTCATCTCCATCGGCAGCCCCAATGTCGTGCGTCGCGCACCCGTCAGGCCGGCGGGCCATTCGCTCATAGTCAACGCCTATCGTAAAATAGAACTTCGGAATTGGAGATATGGCCTCCCGCTGTGGGACAAGACCGCATCGGAACTGAAGACCGATGCAACCGAACCAAGGAGACCACCCATGAAAACACATATCCTCAACGCCCTCGCCGCTTTGACCCTGACCACCTCCGCCACCGTCACGCACGCACAGGACGCCGTCATGCAAAACCACACCGCAAGCTTCATCGAAATGCCCGCCGCCGAGGGTCAGACGCAGACCTTTGCGGACTTCCTCGCCAGCGCTGCGCCGCTGGTGAAGGAGACAGAGCCGGGCACTGTGCTTTGGTTTGCTCTGCAAGCTGAAAGCACCCTTGCCATCTTCGACGTGTTCGTCGACGCGGCCGCGAGGGATGCCCATTTCGCCGGGGCTGTCGCGGCCGCGCTGAACGAAAACGCCGACGCTTTGGTTGAAGGCGGCTG
>JAKSBE010000545.1 GCA_022361275.1 Kiloniellales bacterium | reverse complement strand
TTCGGGGAGACGAGGAGATGCTCCGCTTTCTGGCACGGCTTTTCCGGCGGGCGCAGCCGCCGACGGAGCTGGAGCTGCTGGCGCGCCATCTGGCCGGCTACGCCCAGAGGCTGACGGTCGCCGCGATCATGCTGCCGAACGCCGAAGAGGCCTTGGCCGAGCCGGGCACTGTCAGGCCGGAGACGCTGGTCGGCAAGGGCTACATCGATTGGACGGTCGAGGCGCAGATCTTCCTGGTGAGCCTGGTCGTCGAGGCCTGCGTGCACCGGGGCTTCGTCGAGGAAAGAGAGGTCGCCGCCGTGGTCGCCTTCGTGGTCGCGCAGGGTCTCAAGCGGCCCGAGGCCAACGCGGAGGGGATGACCGCGACCGCCCTGCAACTGCGCCATCTGGTTCTGCACGGCGCAGGCGCCGAGGAACAGAGCGACGAGGTGCGCAGGCTGATCCCGATCGCCGCCCACGGCATGGAGCGCGGCGAGGCCGTCGCGGCGCGCTTCGCGGCTGGCGGGGACGAGCCGCCGATGGAGGAGCTCGATGACTTCGTCGCGCGCTTCGGTGGCCGGGCCTGATCCGGTCCGGCTCCGAGAGGCCTGCCCAAGGCGGCCAGGATTACAGGCGGCCAGGATTACAGGGGCCAGGATCACAAGAGCCTGTGCGGACCTCGGGTACCTGTTTGCCGGCGCCCGGCAGGCAGTGCTAGGCTTCGGGCATGAACCTCTATCGCCTGCTCATGAAACGCGCCGAGGAGGGCCGGCCCGTCCGCTGCGGCCTGATCGGCGCCGGCAAGTTCGGCTCGATGTTCCTGGCCCAGGCGGCCGGGACCGTCGGACTTGAGGTCGCGGTCGTCGCCGACCTCGATGCCGGACGCGCGCGCCAGGCCTGCGCCGCGGTCGGCTGGTCCGCGGAGCGCATCGCCGCGGTCCGGATCACCGAGGACGCCGCCGCACTGATCGCGGCGCCCGAGGTCGAGGTGGTGATCGACGCCACCGGCCATCCGGCGGCCGGCATCCGCCACGCCCGGGCCTGCGTCGCCGAGGGCAAGCATTTGGTCATGGTCAACGTCGAGGCCGACGCCCTGGCCGGGCCCTTGCTGGCCCGCGAGTTCGAGCGCGCCGGTCTGGTCTACTCCCTGGCCTACGGCGACCAGCCGGCGCTGATCTGCGAGCTGGTCGACTGGGCCCGGGCCTGCGGCTTCCCCGTGGTCGCCGCCGGAAAGGGCACCAAGTACCTGCCGGCCTACCACAACATGACGCCGGACACGGTCTGGGACATCTTCGGCATCAGCCCGGAGGCCGCGGCCGCCGGCGGCATGAACCCCAAGATGTTCAACTCCTTCATGGACGGCACCAAGTCCGGCATCGAGATGGCCGCCGTAGCCAACGCCACCGGCCTGACCCCGGCGCCGGACGGCCTGGCCTTCCCGCCCTGCGACGTCGACCGCCTGCCCCAGGTGCTGCGGCCGAAGACCGAGGGCGGCTGGCTGCACCACAAGGGGCAGGTCGAGGTGGTGTCCAGCCAGGAGCGCGACGGCAGCGACATCGCGCGGCACCTGCGCTGGGGCGTCTATGTGGTCTTCGAGGCGCCCAGCGACTACAGCGCGCGCTGCTTCGAGGAGTACGGCCTGGCGACCGACGACAGCGGCCGCTACACCGCCATGTACAAGCCCTACCATCTGATCGGGCTGGAACTCGGCATCTCGGTGGCCTCGGCGGCCCTGCGCGGCGAGGCCACCGGGGCGCCGACCGGCTTCCGCGGCGACGTGGTCGCCGTCGCCAAGCGCGACCTCGAGCCCGGCGAGGTTCTCGACGGCGAAGGCGGCTACACGGTCTGGGGCCGCCTCATGCCGGCGGCCGACAGCCTGGCCGGGGGCCATCTGCCGCTGGGGCTGGCCCACGACGTCAGGCTCAAGGCCGAGGTCGCCGCGGGCACCGCCTTGCGCTGGAGCGACGTGGACGCCGAGGAGACCGCCGAGGCGGTCCGGGTCCGGCGCGAGATGGAGCAGGCCTTCGCGCCGCGGAGCCAGGCCGCGGAATAGATCGAGAGAAGGACGCAAGCGCATGGAATACCGCCGCCTGGGCCGCAGCGGCCTGATGGTCTCGCCGATCTGTCTCGGCACCATGATGTTCGGCGGGCGCAGCGACGCGCTCACCTCGGAGCGGATCATCGGCCAGGCCCGCGACGCCGGGGTCAACTTCATCGACACCGCCGACGTCTACAACGAGGGCGATTCGGAGGAGATCACCGGCCGGGCGATCGCGGCCCGGCGCGACGCGTGGGTCCTGGCGACCAAGCTCTGCAACCCCATGGGCGAGGGGCCGAACCAGAAGGGCCTGTCGCGCAAGTACGTCATGACCGCGATCGAGGCCAGCCTGCGCCGCCTGGGAACCGACTACGTCGACGTCTACTACCTGCACAAGGAAGACCTGGGCACGCCGCTGGAGGAGACCGTGGCCGCCATGGGCGACCTGATCCGCGCCGGCAAGATCCGCTACTTCGGCGTCTCCAACTACCGCTCCTGGCGGATCGCCGAGATCGTCCGGCTCTGCGACCTGCAGGGCGTGCCGCGCCCGGTGGTCAGCCAGCCCTACTACAACGCCATGAACCGCATGCCCGAGGTCGAGCACCTGCCGGCCTGTGCCCACTACGGCCTGGGCGTCGTGCCCTACAGCCCGCTGGCGCGCGGGGTCCTGACCGGCAAGTACCATCCCGACGAGGCGCCGCCGGCCGAGACCCGCGCCGGTGCCGAGGACACCCGGATGATGCAGACCGAGTGGCGCCGCGAGTCCCTGGTCATCGCCCAGCAGGTCAAGGCCCACGCCGAGGCGCGCGGGATCACCCCGGGCCAGTTCGCCATCGCCTGGCTGCTGAACAACGCCCTGGTCACCGCACCCATCGCCGGGCCGCGCAGCGAGGCGCAGTGGGCCGACTACCTGGGCGGCCTCGACTACGCCTTCACCGCCGAGGACGAGGCCCTGATCGACGGTCTGGTTCCGACCGGCCACCCCTCGACCCCGGGCTACAGCGATCCGGCCTATCCGATCGAGGGCCGGGTCGCGCTGAGCGGCTGAGGCCGGGGTCGTGCACAGCCTTCCGGGCCGCTGCCACTGCGGCAACGTCACCCTGGTCTACGAGACCGCCGTGGCGCCGGCCGAGACCGAGGTCCGGTCCTGCGCCTGCGGCTTCTGCCGGCGCCACGGCGCGCTGACCGTCTCCGACCCCGAGGGCCGTCTGCGGATCGCGGTCGCCGACCCCCAGCGGCTGATCCGCTACCGCTTCGCCCTGGGCACGGCCGATTTCCTGATCTGCGCCGACTGCGGCGTCTACGCGGCCGCGGTGCTGACCGGGGAGGACGCGGCCTGGGCGGTGCTGAACCTGAACCTGCTGGACGCCCGCGCGGACTTCACCCGGGCGCCCCGCGTCTCCGTCTACGACCGGGAGGACGAGGCCGCCCGGGTCCGCCGCCGCAAGGCCAACTGGACCCCGATCGCCGCCTGATCAGCCCCCGTTCAGGGCCTTGGTGGCGCGCGCATGGAGCGCCCGCTCGGCGTCCCGCTCGGCCGCCGGGAACTCGGCCCGCAGCCGCTCGAGCGCCTTGATCGTCCCGGCGTGGTCGTGCAGCCCGAAGCGGGCCGCGGCCAGGTCGGCGAGCAGCTCGGCGCTGGCGCCGTAGATCAGGCAGCTCTCCAGAAGGTCCCGCGCCTCCTCGTGGTAGCCCTTGCCCAGGCACTTGCGGGCCAGCTTGAGCCGCTCCGGCACCGGCTGGCCCAGCGCCTTGAGACGTGTCGGCCAGTAGAGCCGCCACTTCGGCTTGGGGCGCTGGAACTTGATCTTCCTTCGGGGCCGCATCCCCTTCAGATAAGCGACGGAGGCGCGGGCGCCAAGCCGTTGCCGGGCGATTTCCTGCCACTCCCGCCGGGCCCGGCAGCAGGTCTTGGGCGCCGGCCCCGGCGCGCGGAGGACCTTGGCGAAGGCCCCGCGGGCGTCGTGCCGGCAACCGGGCTTGCATGGTCGGGACGGGATGTTGCCGTGCAGAGGCCGGAGGAAAGTCGCCCCCCTGCCACGCTTTGTGGCCGTGGCGGGGGGGCACCGAGTGGAAGCACTCTTTGGCTTGCAGGCTCGCGATGGTCCGGCGGCGGGGGATTAACCGCCTGCCATCTGCCTGCCTTTGTTATTCGGATCGGAATCGGGCAGGTTTGTGGCTGCGCCATTAACTTTTATCCATCTTGGGCGGACCCGAAGCTGAGCGGAGAAAGCCGGCAGGAAAGCGCGCAAGGAGGCAAAGGGGGATCGGCAGGCATGACGGGAGCTCGGACATGACGGGGGTGACGATCGTGACCGACGGCAGCCCGGGGCATCGGGGCGGCGACCGCCCGTCCGGCGGGGCGCCGCGGCTACTCCGCGAGTGCCGGGCGGCCGTTGAGGCTGAAGCCGGAACCTGGTTAGAAGCTGACGCCGAAGATCAGCATCAGGTCGTGGGAATGCAGGCCGGAATCCGGATCGCCGGCTTCCCGGTCCAGGGTGGCGCGGTCGTTCTCGCCCTGGCCGACGTAGCGATAGGCCAGCGAGAGGTTCAGGTTGCTCGCCAGCGGCATGTTGACGCCCGCGGTCAGGCCCCAGGACAGGTTGTAGCGTTCCCGGTCCGCCTCCTCGGCGCTCAGGCTGGCCGTGCCGGTGGCGACGGCGTCGCCGGGCCGCCGGGTCAGGCCGATGCCGCCGCCCAGGTAGGGCTGCATGTTCATGCCTAACAGGCCCCCTTCCCCCAGGTCGAAGGCGTAGAGCAGGCTGACCATCGCGGTGGTGTCGGTCTCGCTCTTGCTGCCGCGCAGGGCCGCCAGCTCGCTCGCGGAGGGCCCCTGCAGGGCGAAGGGCGACTGATGGCTGAGGCCGGCCGCGATACGCCACTCCCCGCTTTCCCGCGGCAGGGCGTAGCCCATGGAGAGGCCGAAGCCCTCGAGACTGCCGCCCGCACCGGCAGTGCCGGCCGGGCCCAGAGCGAAGCTGTAGGACGAAGACTGGTTCGCGCTCGGAAGGTCGAAATCGAGGTAGAACCGATCCTCATCGGCCACGGCCGGCCGGGCGAAGCCGACCAGCGCGACAGTTATCAAGAAAAGGTTAATTCTACGCACGTTCTGATCCCCGAAAACCTGATCCGAGCATAGCAGACCGGATACTAGGACGCCAAAATCAACTTTGGGTTAGTTCCGTGACCTTTGCCCTTTCGCCTGGCAGTTAAACGATTCCTTAACCCCTTGCGACGGTGTAACACCTGCATATGATCGAGGGTCCGCTTCCCATATATCGCCAGCGCCGCCGCGACGGCCTGATCAAACCCGACATGACGCAGGAACTCGCGGCCGAGAAGCTGCAGAGCCTGTACAATGCCCTCCGGCACTACGAGCCGGCAACGGGCCGCGGCGGCTGGAAGGCGCGCCTCGGCCTGAGCCGTCGGAAGGCGGATCCTCCTCAAGGACTCTATATGTTCGGCGGGGTCGGGCGCGGCAAGTCCATGCTCATGGATCTCTTCTTTGAGTCCGCGCCTGTTGCAGTAAAGCAACGGGTCCACTTCCACGCCTTCATGGCCGAGGTCCATGACCGGCTGCACGCCTGGCGCCAGAAGACCAAGGGCAGCAAGGCCGACCCCCTGCCCGAACTGGCCGCCGAACTGGCGAAAGAGGCCTGGCTGCTCTGCTTCGACGAGTTCCATGTGGTCAACATCGCCGACGCCATGATCCTGGCCCGGCTCTTCACCGCGCTCTTCGACCTCGGCGTGGTGATGGTCGCGACCTCCAACTTCCCGCCAGACCGGCTTTACGAGGGCGGCCTGCAGCGCGACCGCTTCCTGCCCTTCATCGCGCTGCTCAAGCGGCGCCTCGACGTGCTCGAGCTGGACGGCCAGATGGACTACCGCCTGGCCCGCCTGCGCGAGCTGGAGGTCTATCATCAGCCCCTGGACGCGGCGGCCGGGGCGGCCCTCGACGCCGCCTTCGCGCGCCTGACCGAAGGCGCGGCGATGGCGCCGGAGAGCCTGACCATCAAGGGCCGGACCCTGGAGGTGCCGACGGCGGCCCGTGGGGTCGCCCGCTTCGACTTCGCCGAGCTCTGCGAGCGGCCCCTGGGCGCCGAGGACTACCTCGCCCTGGCCCGGCGCTATCACACCCTGGTGCTGGCCGGCGTCCCGACGCTGAGTCCGGAACGCCGGGACGCGGCGCGGCGCTTCATGATCCTGATCGACGCGCTCTACGAGCAGCGGGTCAGCCTCATCGTTTCGGCCGCGGCCCCGCCGGAAGCCCTCTACCCCGAGGGCAGCGGCGCCTTCGAGTTCCAGCGCACCGTCTCGCGCCTCAACGAGATGCAGTCCAAGGACTACGTCGAGGCGGCCTCGGCGCCCGCGGCGGCGCAGCGGGCCAGCGGCTGCGGCGAGAGCGGGGTGGCATGAGGCCGGTCCGCGAGGCCGGTCCGCGAGAACTGGCAGGAGGCGCTGCGCCGCCTCGTCTTGCTCCCTCTTGCGTTTCGCGCTAGTAACCGCGCGGCCCGGTCGTCCTTCCGGCCGGGACTCAGCATACAGGCCGCGGTGCGACGCCCTCACGCGAATGCCGCTGGCAGGCAGATTCGGGAAACAGGCATCATGGCAAGGAACAAGATCGCGCTGATCGGCGCCGGACAGATCGGCGGCACCCTGGCGTTGCTCGCCGGTCTCAAGGACCTGGGCGACGTCGTTCTCTTCGACATCGTCGACGGCATGCCCCAGGGCAAGGCGCTCGACCTGGCGCAGACCGGGCCGGTCGAAGGCTACGACGCCAAGCTGGCCGGCGCCTCGAAGTACAGCGCGATCAAGGGCGCCGACGTGGTCATCGTCACCGCCGGCGTGCCGCGCAAGCCGGGCATGAGCCGCGACGACCTGCTCGACATCAACACCAAGGTCATGCAGGCGGTCGGCGAGGGCATCAAGAAGCACTGCCCCAAGGCCTTCGTCATCTGCATCACCAACCCGCTGGACGCCATGGTCTGGGTCCTCCAGCAGGCCAGCGGCCTGCCGACCCACATGGTCGTCGGCATGGCCGGGGTGCTGGACTCGGCCCGCTTCCGCCACTTCC
>JAKSBE010000076.1 GCA_022361275.1 Kiloniellales bacterium | reverse complement strand
CCGGGTCCTGGGGTGCTCCGGATCGCCGAAGCGCAGGGCGTTGAGGTTGGCGACCGGCCGCGCGCCCATGGTGAAGACGTCGCGCAGGATGCCGCCGACGCCGGTCGCGGCGCCCTGGTAGGGCTCGATGAAGCTCGGGTGATTGTGGCTCTCGATCTTGAAGACCGCGGCCAGGCCCTCGCCGATGTCGACCACGCCGGCGTTCTCGCCCGGGCCGATGATCACCTGCGGACCCTCGGTCGGCAGGGTCTTGAGCCACTTCTTGGAGGACTTGTAGGAGCAGTGCTCGGACCACATGACCGAGAAGATGCCGAGCTCCAGCAGGTTCGGCGCCCGCCCCAGGATGGTGAGCAGGCGGTCGTACTCCGCCGGCGAGAGGCCGTGCTCGGCGACCGTCTCCGGCGTGACCGTCGGCTCGTTGCGGCCTTTCGCCCTGATCTCGGCCCGGGTCACGACAGCGCCTCCACCAGGCCGTCGAACAGGGGGCGGCCGTCGTCGCCGCCGAGCTGCGGGTCCGAGAGCCGCTCCGGATGCGGCATCAGGCCGAGCACGGTCTTGGACTCGTTGTAGACCCCGGCGATGTTGGCCATGGAGCCGTTGGGGTTGGCCGTCTCGCTGGGCGTGCCGTCGCGGTCGCAGTAGCGGAAGGCGATCTGCTCGCGGTCCTCCAGCCGCTTGAAGGTATCCTCGTCGGCCTCGTAGTTGCCGTCGTGGTGAGCGACCGGGATGCGCAGGACCTGGCCCGCCTCGTAGCGCGCGGTGAAGAGGCTCTGACTGGTCTCGACCCGGATCAGCACGTCGCGGCAGACGAACTTCAGCTCGGCGTTGCGCATCAGCACGCCGGGCAGCAGGCCGGCCTCGGTCAGGACCTGGAAGCCGTTGCAGATGCCCAGGGTCGGCACGCCGTCGCGGGCCCGCCGCACCACCTCGGTCATGACCGGCGCGTGCGCCGCCATGGCGCCGCAGCGCAGGTAGTCGCCGTAGGAGAAGCCGCCCGGCAGGACCATCAGGTCGACGGCCTCGAAGTCGGTGTCCTTGTGCCAGACCATGATGGGGTCGCTCCCCATGGACTGCGCCAGCGCGACCTTGACGTCGCGGTCGCAGTTGGAGCCCGGAAACACGATCACCGCGGCTTTCATCGGGGCCATTGTCTCCTGAAGGTTTCGGGATAGTCGGTGACCAGGCCGTCCGGGTCGACCGGCAACTCCGCGCGGAAACCCCGGAACAAACCCTCGTAGAGGTAACGCCCGCCGGATTCGCCGAGCGGCTCCAGGCAAGTGTAGCGCTGCGCCACCGCCACCGGGGTCAGCGCGGGGACCGGAAGGTAGGCGACGCGCAGCTCGGCGCTCTCGCCCTTGCCGAGCTTCAGGCGCCGGATCGGCAGGCTGTTGGTGAAGGGCGTGACCTGGATGTCGACTTCGCTGCAGCCCTCGAGCTCCGGCGCTGCCTCACCGTCGACCTGCCAGCCGCCCTTGGGGCTGCGGCTGATATCCCGGCGTTGTGGCGCCTCCGGGCCGTCGCCGGTGGCGCTGATCGTCAGGCGCCGGAAGTTCCATGCGGCGTCGGCCTCCAGCTCGTAGCGGCAGCGGACGTGCGCGCCCTTGCGCCCGCGCAGGACCAGGCCCAAAGCCCGGACCCCCTGGTCGCCGAATCGCAGATCGAGCTGCTCGCAGCCGGGGTCGTCCTCGGGCAGCCAGTAGAGATATCGACTCGCGGTCCCAACCAAGCCCTAAGCGTCCAACTCGACCGAGTAGTTCTCGATCACCGTGTTGGCGAGCAGCTCCTCGCACATCGCCTCGACCTCGCGCCGGGCGCGCTCGGGATCGCTCTCGGCCAGCTCGATCTCGAGGAACTTGCCCTGCCGGACCCCGGTCACGGAGCCGAAGCCAAGCGTGTCCAAGGCGCTGTGGATCGCCTTGCCCTGGGGGTCGAGGACTCCGGGCTTGAGCGTGACGTGGACTCGGGCCTTCACGGGGCAGCCTCCATCGGCGGATTCGCGCGTGGAGACTAGCCCTGGGGCCTGGGGCTGACAAGCAGCCGCGCGGCGCGGGATGCCGCCGGAGGTCGCGAGGTGCAGCCAGGTCATCTGCGCCATGGGGGCTCCCGTCGCCGCTTGGGGCAGGTGGCCAGGGACGGACCAGTCCAGTGCTGACTTGCGGATTTCAGTGAGTCACCCCCACCCCGGCCCTCCCCCATCAAGGGGGAGGGTTTTACTGAACGGTGGCCGCCTTTTCCCCCTCCCCCTTGATGGGGAGGGCCGGGGGGGGGTGACGCGCCGATTTGTGCAAGCCGGTACTCGGGCGGCACCCGCAGGCGTGCCGCCCTGACGCAGAGTCCGCTGGGGCCGGCTTACTGCATCACGCGCGGGCCCTTGATGTCGATCGGGCCGGCCTCCGGCAGCACGCCGAGGCGGCGGGCGACCTCCTGGTAGGCCTCGGCGACCTGGCCCAGGTCGCGGCGGAAGCGGT
>JAKSBE010000177.1 GCA_022361275.1 Kiloniellales bacterium | reverse complement strand
TCCGCTGTGCACGGAAGCCGTTGTCCTGGCGCCGGGCTTCGACTAAAGTCCCACGCCCAAGCGGACCCGTAGCTCAGCTGGATAGAGCGCTTCCCTCCGGAGGAAGAGGTCTGGGGTTCGAATCCCTACGGGTCCGCCAATCTTTTCCCAACACTTTGTCATTTTTCGCCCAGGGCCGATCATGATCGATCGGCCTGTGGTCTAGAGGCCACAAACGCCTCGGCCCACGGTGTCTCCGTGTTTCGCCGCTTGCACTCCTGTTGCTCTTCGCTTACCCAGAGATGGGGGCTGTGGAGCATGCTCGGGGGTCGCGCCGCCTGCGACCCTGGCCTGACGGCGCGGATCCGGCGCCTGTCGAGAGCATTCGATCCGGCGAGACAGCTGGGAGGTTCCGGGAGGCGCGACAAGGGCGCGCGGCCTGGGATTGCGATCCCGTTACCTTTTGTTAGTCATTGGCCCTTCAAGTAGAGAGGAGCTGGGACCAAGGGATCGAGACGGCTGGCCTCAAGGGTACGCGGTTCACCCCTCTGCCTTCGCCTTTGAGCGCCACGGTCACAAGCAGAGTTCTCCTTTTGGTAGCCAGGGGTTTCCTGGCCTTGGACGACGAGAGCCTCGGGCATTCCCAACGCTTTTCTTTGGGAACATCAAGAGCATCAATTGGGGTCGTGCAAAGCGCAGATGTTGAAGGAACTGGCAGAGCTGATGGTGACCACCCTCGATCTCGAGGTGGCCCCGAAAGACATCGATCCCGAGGCGCCGCTCTTCGGTGACGGCCTGGGCTTGGATTCGATCGACGCTCTGGAGCTTTCGCTCGAGATCTCGAAGCGCTACGGCGTCGAGATCAAGGCCGAAGACGAGCGCAACGAGCAGATCTTCGCGTCGCTCCGGGCCCTGGGGACCTACGTGGAGCAGCACGCGAAGCAATGAAGGCCACCGCTTCGCCCCCTCCAGGGCCCGCCGTCGTCCGCCTGGCCCTCGCGGCCGCCACCTTCCTGGCTTTTCATCTCGCGATCCTTCAAGGCGCCATCTCCTGGGCGGTCGCGGTCGTGTTCGGCTCTCTCGCGCTCGCGGTGGCGGCAAAGGCCCTGCAGGCGGAGCGGCGGCGGTCTTCGCTC
This sequence comes from Kiloniellales bacterium, assembly GCA_022361275.1. Classification (GTDB taxonomy): domain Bacteria; phylum Pseudomonadota; class Alphaproteobacteria; order Kiloniellales; family JAKSBE01; genus JAKSBE01. The sequence goes on along the minus strand of JAKSBE010000177.1, from coordinate 17,957 downwards.
CTCCTCTTCGCTCTCGCCTTGCTCGCAGTCGCCGCCAGCGTCTTCCGTTGGCAGGTGGACGAGGCACGCGCCGCCCTGGTCCTGCCGCCCTTGATCGGCTACGTCCTGACCAGCGCCTTCTTCGCCTACAGCCTCTTGCCGGGACAGATGCCGGTGATCGTCCGCATGTGCCACGTGACCCAGGGCGAAACCCTGCCAGAGGGCCTCGAAGCCTATGCCCGCGCCCTGACCTGGGGCTGGGCGGTCCTGCCGCTCGGCCTGGCGCTCGTCTCGATCCTGGTCCTGGGCCTCTTCGGCCTCGAGGCCTGGTCCTGGGTCTGCAACGTCGTCAATCCCCTGGTCTTCGCGGCCTTCTTCGCCGGCGAGCACGCCTATCGGGCGTGGCGCCTGCCGCATGTCGGAAAGCCGTCGATCCTCAGGACGCTCGGTGTCATGCTCGATCCGGCGTCCTGGCAGCGTTCTTCCTAGCAGCATGACCGGCTTCGACGTCCGGGGCGGAAACACGGTCTGGCCCCTGTTGGACCCTTACGACCCAGAGGCCGCCGTCTTCTGGAGCCGGCAGGGCGCGATCACCGCCGGCCGGATGCTCGCCCGCGCCGCGGACCTCGCGCAGCGCCTGCCGGCACGGCCTCTGGCGGCCAACTACTGCGGGAAGCGGGACCGCTTCGCGGTCGCGCTGCTGGCGCTCTGGATGCGCGGCCACACGGCGGTCTTTCCGGCCGACCGGAGCGAACGCAGCTATCGCCTGCTGGCCGGCGAAACCTCGGAGCTCTATTGCCTGATCGACGAGATCGACGAGGCCCTGCCCTTTACCGGCGCCACCCGCGTCGCGGTCGGGGACGATCACGCCCTTCCGGCCGAGGACGCCGCCCCGGCCGCCGTCGCGGCCGACCATCCTGCCGTCAAGGTCTTCACCTCGGGTTCCACCGGCAAGCCTTCGATCAACGAGAAGACCTGGGGCATGCTGGTCGCCGGGGGCAAGTCCATTCCGCCCATGATCGACCTCGACCGCTTCGAGCGGCCGTCGGTGGTGGCGACCGTACCCGGCCAGCACATGTACGGCTTCGAGCTGAGCATCATGAACGTCCTGCAGGGCGGCGCCAGTGCGCACGTCGAGCGGCCGATCTACCCTGCCGACATCGCCCGCTGCCTCGAGGAGGTCCCGCCGCCGCGGGTCCTGACGACCACGCCGGTTCACCTCCGGGCCCTGGTCGAGAGCGCCGTTGCCCTGCCCGTGGTCGAGCAGATCGTCTCGGCCACGGCGCCGCTCTCCGCCAAGCTGGCCGCGGCCGCCGAGGAGAGGATCGGCGCGCCGGTCTGGGAGATCTACGGCTTCACCGAAGCCGGATCGGTCGCCGGCCGGCGCACGACGGAGACCCGGGACTGGCGGCTGCGCGCGGACTTCCGCGCCTGCGACGGGGGCGGGGGCGACGGGGGCGGGCGACAGTACGTCGAGTGGTCGGCGTTCGACCGCCGCATTCCCTTTCCCGACGTGGTCGAGCTTCTGGACAGCAACATGGTCCGCCTGCACGGGCGCGCCCAGGATATCGTGAACATCGCGGGCAAGCGGGCCTCCCTGGCCGGCCTCAGCGCCCTGCTCCAGGAGATCGACGGCGTCGAGGACGGCGCGGTCTGGCTGCCGGCCGAAGACGAGGGCGTCGGCAAGGTCGCCCGCCTGGTCGCCTTCGTCGTTGCTCCCGGGGGCTCCGCCGAAGCGATCCGCCGTGAGTTTCGGAAGCGGACCGACCCCGCCTTCGCCCCGCGCCAGGTCGTCCTGGTCGATTCCCTCGGCCGGAACGCAACCGGCAAGCTGACGCAGGAGGCCCTGCAGCGCCTGGCGGCAAGGCACCTGGGGCCGATCCGGCGCGAGACCGTGCTGGCCTTCCCCGCGGATCATCCCTGCCTCGAAGGACACTTTCCCGGGCACCCCCTGGTTCCGGCCGCCGCGATCCTGGCGGCGCTGACGGCCTGGGTCGAAGCCGAGCTCGGCCGGCCGGTGGTGGGGGTCAAGAGCGCCCGCTTCCGGGCGGCGCTGCTGCCGGAGGCCAACTGGTCGGTGACGATGGAAAGCGGCGGCGACCGGGATGCCTCCGTCACCTGCAGCAGCGACGGCGAGGTTCGCATGAGCGCGAAGCTGGTGCTGGGAAAGCTGGTGCCGGGGAAACTGGCGCCGGGACGGGGCTGAACGCATGTCCAATCGATGGCGGGAGCGGCCCGAGCGGGGCGGCCGGCGGATCACGAAATTCTACATCTGGCTCTGCCTGACCGTCGGACGCAGCCGGGCGCGGCCCATACTCTATGGTATCGCCCTCTACTTCTTCCTCTCCGCGCCCCTGGAGCGGCGCGCCTCGGACGCCTATCTGCGCCGTGTCACCGGCCGGCGTCCGGGCCCCTTGGGGGTCTATCGCCACATCTTCACCTACAGCACGGTCATCATGGACCGGCTGTTCTTCCTGGCCGACCGTGCCGAAGAGCTCAAGCTGAACCTCCACGGCGTCGAGGCCTTCGACGCGCTGGCGGAGACCGGAAAGGGCTTCATCCTCGCCAGCGGACACCTCGGCAGCTTCGAGGCCCTGCGGGTGCTTGCCGTCAGCCAGCAGAAGCTGCCGCTCAAGATCCTCATGTTCATGGAGAACACCCAGCAACTGAACGCCTTCCTCCAGGAGATCAATCCGGAGATCTGGGAAAGCGTCATCCCGCTGGGCAGCCCCGGCGCCATGCTCGAGGTCAAGGAATCGCTCGAAAAAGGTGGCATCGTCGGCATACTGGCGGACCGCATAACCCAGGGGGACAAGCTGACCAGGATCGAGTTCCTCGGCGCCGAAGCCGACTTTCCGCTCGGGCCCTGGCTCCTGGCCGGCGTGATGAGGGTACCGGTGATGCTGTGCTTTGCTCTGTACCGGGGTCGCGGCGCCTATGACGTGCACTTCGAACTGCTCTCGGATCGCTGCGGCCTGGACGGCGGCGACAGAAACGCGGCGGCGGCAGAGCTGGCCAGGGCCTACGCCACACGGCTGGAGGCCTACTGCCGGATGGCGCCTTACAACTGGTTCAACTTTTTCGATTTCTGGGCAGCTCCCGAGGCCGGAAATGCCGAGTCCCAGGCGCCGCGGCGCTAGCCGAGCCCTACCGCGAGGCCGCTGCCTGGCCTTCATCGGCGGCCTGCTGGCCGCGGCACCGGCACAGGCCGCCGAACCGGATCTGCAGGCGCTGCTCTCGGGGCTGGCCCTGGACGCCGGCCGGCAGGAGATCGCCTTCGAGGAGAGCCGTTTCAACCGGCTCGTCACGGAACCGATCCGCTCCGAGGGCCGACTGATCTACGAGCCGCCGGACAGGCTGATCAAGCGGATCGACGCGCCGCGCCGCGAGAGCGCGGTCCTGGAACGGGAACGCCTGGCGATCCTGGATGCGCAGAATCGGGAGGTCGCCAGCATCGACCTCTGGCTGCAACCGGACCTGCAGATGGTCTACGGCTCGATCAAGGCGCTGCTGACCGGCGATGCCGAAGCGCTGCGGGCCGCGTTCTGGATCTCCCTCGACGAGGGGGCTCTCAGCGGGGCGTCCGACGCCTGGGCCTTGACCCTTCGGCCCAAGTCCGACTCGGCGAGGACGCGTCTGGCGCAGGTCCTCGTCGAAGGCTGCGGGCCGCGCATCCTGAGCTTCGAGTTCCTGGAGGCCGACGGCGACCGCTCGCGCCTTCGTCTTCTGCCGGAGCAGCCACGCGAGTGACGGAGACCGCTGGCAAAGCCTGGCTTCTCCTGGCCCTGGCGCTGGGCTTTCTGGCGGCCGCCACGGGCGTCGTCTTCACGCTGGTGCCGATCCGGGCCGACGTGACGGTGCTGATGCCCGAGAAGCAGAGCCGCGACCTCGAGGTCCTGTTCAGCGCCCTGCAGAAAGGACCGGCCAACCGCCTGATCCTGGTCGCCCTGCAGCCCGAAGACGGGGCGCCCGCCTTGGCGGCGCCGGCGGCGCTCAGCCGGGCCTTCAAGGCCAAACTGAGGGACAGCGGCTTCTTCGGGCAGGTCCTGAACGGGGAGATCTCGCTCAACCAGGCGGCCTTCGAGCCCTTCTTCGCCCACCGCTACCACCTCAATCCGCCGCTCGACCCCGAGAGCTTCACGGTGTCCGGGCTGAGGCGCGCCCTGCAGGATCTCCTGTCCAGGCTTCAGGGCTTCGAGGGACCGCTGGTCGAGGACATCATGGCTGCCGATCCGACGCTCCGCACCTTGGAGGTGGCCGCCCTCTGGCGGCCTGCCGCCATCGCGGCACAACGTCAAGGCGTCTGGGTCGGCGGCGACGGCACACGGGTTCTCCTGCTCGCCAGGATCCGCGGCGCCGCCTTCGACTTCCCGACTCAGGAAGCCATGATCCGCGCGGTGCGGACGGCGGCCGAGGACCTCGAAGCCGAGTTCGGCCCGCTTCGGCTCTGGCTCTCCGGGCCCTCGGTCATCGCGGTCGACAGCCGCAAGCGCAACGAGGCCGAGTCCCAGAGACTCATGCTGCTCTGCGTTCCCCTCGTCATCGGGCTGCTTCTGCTGATCTTTCGCCGCATCGCCGTGCTGCCGCTCGCGGTCCTGCCGCTGATCTCGGGCTTCCTCGCCGGCACGCTGGCGGTCGCCGCGGTCTTCGGCTTCGTCCACATCTCGACGCTGGGCTTTGGCGTGACGCTGATCGGCGTCAGCGTCGACTATCCTCTGCATCTGGTCAGCCGGCTGCGATCCGCGGCCGCGGAGACGGCAGCGGTCCGACGCATCTGGCCGGCGCTGATCCTGGGCGTGCTGACGACGATCTTCGGCTTCCTGCCGATGGTCCTGTCCAGCTTTCCCGGCGTGGCGCAACTCGGCGTCTTCACCTTCACCGGACTGGCGACCGCCGCCGCCGTCACCCGATGGTTCCTGCCGCGGGTCGCCGGCACCGCGAGCGGCGCCCTGCGGCCCTGGGTCGCCAAGACCCTGCTTTGGCGCGGCCTGGACCTCGGACGGGTCCGCCCGATCGCCGTCCTTCTGGGCGTCGCCGCGCTGTCCCTCCTGCTGCTGCGGGGCGAAGGGGTCTGGCAACAGGACCTGGCGTCCTTGAGCCCCCTGCCCGAGTCGGTGCGCGCGGAGGACCGCCTGCTGCGCCAGGACCTGAAGGCCGCGACACCGCGCAACATCCTGACGGTGACCGGCGCGACGCCCGAGCAGGTCTTGCGGCGCAGCGAAGCCCTCTTGCCCCTCCTGGAACGGCTCGAGGCAGAGGGCAGGCTGGACGGCTTCGATCTGGCGGCCCGCTATCTGCCGAGCCGCTCCACGCAGGAAACCCGCCTGGTCCGCCTGCCCGACGACGACGTCCTGGGCGACCGCCTCGCCCAGGCGCTCGAAGGCTTGCCCTTCACCCCGGGCGCCTTCGATCCCTTCCTGGCCGCGCTTGCGGCGGCCAGGGCGGCGCAGCCCCTGGGCCCGGAGGACATCGCCGCCGAACCCTTGCGGCAGCATCTCGACGGACTGCTGCTGGCGCGCGGGGATGAGGCGACCGGACTGGTGTCGCTGCGCGGTTCGCCGAAGATCGGAGACCTGGAGGCCGCGCTCGACGCGGCCGGTCTCCCCGGCGTGGCGTTGATCGACATCAAGACGGCCACGCAGGACCTGATGGATTCCTATCTGCGGGAGACCCTGGTCTGGGCGGCCGTGGGCGGCCTTCTGGCAATCCTGCTGCTGAGCCTCGTGCTGCGCTCCGCCGGCGCCGTCGCCCAGATCGCCCTTCCGGTCGCGCTGTCGGTGCTGCTCACGGCGGCGGTGATGGCTCAGATCGGCGACGGGCTTTCGCTGTTTCAGATTCTGGCGCTCCTCATGGTCGCCGGCTTAGGCGTTGACTACGCCGTCTTCCTGCGCCAAAGCGGGCAGGGAGAGCTGGACGCCCGACGGGACAGCGCGCTCGCGGTCTGCCTTTGCGCGGCGACCAGCTTCTGTGTTTTCGCCGCCCTGGCCAGCGCGTCGATCCCGCTGCTCTCTCAGATCGGCCAGACCGCGGCCGTGGGCACGGTCTTCTCGCTTCTGCTAGGCTTCACCTTCGCCGGGTCAGGACAGTCCGAGACCAAATGAAGCCCATCGCCATCACCGCGCTCTCGACAAGCAACGCCCTGGGGATCGGGCTGGACGCTACGGCCGAGGGCCTGCTGGCGAACCGCTCGGCCCTGCGTGCCTGCGATTTCGAAGACGCCGCGCTCGACACCTGGATCGGCCGGGTTTCCGGCCTGGAGGACCTTCCGGTCGTCGACGGCCTCGCGGTCTTCGACTGCCGCAACAACCGCCTGGCCCAGACGGCGCTGGAGGCCGACGGCTTCGCCGCCGCGGTCGCCGCCGCGGTCGAACGCCACGGCCGGAACCGTATCGCCCTGGTCCTCGGGACCTCGACCTCCGGCGTCCGGGAGGGCGAGATCGCCTTCACCCGGCGCGCGCCGGACACCGGCGCCCTGCCGCCCGACTTCCGCTTCGCGGAAACCCACGACCACCATTCCCTCGCCCTCTTCGTCCAGGCCTACCTGGAACTCGAGGGCCCGGTGATGACGGTGTCGACGGCCTGCTCCTCCTCGGCCAAGGTCTTCGCGGATGCGGCACAGCTGATGGAGGCCGGCGTTTGCGATGCCGCCGTGGTCGGCGGCGCGGATTCGCTCTGCCTTCTGACGCTCTACGGCTTCAATTCGCTGGAGCTGCTGGACCGGGCGCCCTCGCGCCCGAACGACGCGGAACGGGGCGGCATCTCGATCGGGGAGGCCGCCGGCTTCGCCCTGCTCGAACGGCAGGACGACGGGGGTGAAGACGCCATGGCCCTGCTGCTCGGCTACGGCGAAAGCAGCGACGCCTACCACATGTCGGCGCCGCATCCCGAGGGGCTGGGGGCCGAGCTCTCCATGCGCCGGGCCCTGGACTGCGCGGGGCTGGCGCCGGAGCGCATCGACTACGTCAACCAGCACGGCACCGGCAGCCGCCAGAACGACCAGGTCGAGGACGCCGCGATCGCCCGAGTCTTCGGCGACGGCCAGCGCTGCAGCTCGACCAAGGGCGCGACCGGACACACGCTGGGCGCGGCGGGAATCCTGGAGGTCGCCATCTGCGTCCTGGCCCTGCGCCGCGGCTTCCACCCCGGCAACACCAATCTCGGCGCGGCCGATCCCGCCTTTCGCTGCAGTTTCAACCGCGATCCCCTTTCGGCCAGCCCGGGCTGCGTCTTGAACAACTCCTTCGGCTTCGGCGGCAGCAACTGCAGCCTCGTGCTGGGCCGTCCGGGATGATGACGGCGCGCATCCTCGGGGTCGGGCTGCTGGGTCCCGGCCTGACCGGCTGGCAGGACGGCGGCGAGATCCTGGCCGGCCGGCGGCCCCTGGAGCTTCAAGAGGTCGTGCCCCCGCCGCCGGAGGGCCTGTCGTCCCGGGAGCGGCGTCGGACCAGCCCGGCGGTGCGCCTGGCACTGGCGGTCGCCAAGGAAGCCGTCAAGGCGTCCGCTATCGACCCCAGGACGCTGCCCTCGGTCTTCGCTTGGGCACACGGCGACGGCACCGTCGTCCAGCGGATCCTCGAGGTCCTCGCCACCTCGGAGCGTTACGTCTCGCCCACTGAGTTCCACAACTCGGTCCACAACGTCGCGGTCGGCTACTGGACCATCGCCGCGGGCTCCCACGAGCCCTCCTCCAGCCTGGCGGCGGCGCGCGACACCGTCCCGGCCGGCCTCTTGAAGGCGCTGGCCCAGGTTCGCCGCGAGCAGCGGCCGCTTCTGCTCGCGGTCTGCGATTCGCCCTTCCCGGAGCCGCTGAACAGCGCCTGCCAGGTCGGCGCGCCCTTCGGCTTCGCGCTGGTCCTGGCGCCGGAGAGCCATGGTGCCGGCGTCGCCCGCGTGACGGCGGGCTATCACGCGGCTGTCCATGGGGCTGTCAATGGGACCGCCAGAACCGGCGACGAGAGGCCCGGCATCGCGGCCCTGCACGAGCTCTGGGAACGCAACGCCGCGGCCCGCGCGCTGCCGCTGCTCGAGCGTCTCGCCCGGCGGGAAACGGCCAGGCTGCAACTCTCCTACGGCAACCGCGGCCGGGTCGAACTGGGGCTCGCGCCATGATCGAGCGCGCAGAGATCGAGGCGCTGATTCCGCACGGCGGCGCGATGGTGCTGTTGGACCGCGTCGTCGCCCACGACGAGAAGAGCATTCTCTGCCGCACCATGAGCCACAGGCGCGCGGACAACCCCCTGCGGCGGGAACAGCGCCTGCCGACGGTCGCCGGCGCCGAGTTCGGCGCCCAGGCGGCGGCGGTCCACGGCGCCCTCCTCGCGAAGGGACCGATGCGCCCGGGACGGATCGTCCTGCTGCGCGCGATGCGCTGGACCCGCCGCTTCCTGGACGACGTCCAGGCCCCGATCGACGTGCGCGCCGAAAGCCTGCGCAGGGACGCCGACAACATCGCCTACGGCTTCGTCCTGACCGCCGAAGGCGACGAGCTCCTGCATGGCGAATGCGGAATCATCCTGTCATGAGCCTGGACGGCAAGCACGCCTTCGTCAGCGGCGGCAGCGGCCACATCGGCGGCGCGATCTGCCGGACCCTGGCCGCCGCCGGGGCCAAGGTCGCGGTCCACGCCCACAGCGGGCGCGAGCGGGCGGAGGCCGTCGTGGCGGAGATCCGGGCGGCCGGCGGCAGCGCCGAGGCGATCGCCTTCGACATCACCGACGACGAGGCGGCCCGGGCCGCGCTCGAGCCGTTCACGGTCGACGTGCCCTTCCAGATCGTGGTCCACGCCGCCGGCTCCACCAGCGACGCCCCCCTGGCGGGCATGACCGCGGCCTCCTGGCGCTCTGTGATCGAGGTTTCCCTGAACGGCTTCTTCAACGTCGTCCAGCCCCTATTGCTGCCGATGCTGCGCACGCGGTGGGGACGCATCGTCGCGATCTCCTCCTTGTCCGGCGTCATGGGCAATCACGGCCAGGCGAACTATGCCGCCGCCAAGGCCGGTCTGCACGGTGCGGTCAAGTCGCTGTCCCTGGAGTACGCGAGCCGCGGCGTCACGGCCAACGCCATCGCGCCGGGAATCATCGCGACACCTGAGGTCCTGGAGGTCTTCCCGAAGGAGCGGGTCGCCGCCCTGGTGCCGATGAAACGCGCAGGAAACCCGCAGGAAGTCGCCGACTTGGCGGCGTTTCTCGTCTCGGACAAGGCGGCCTACATCTCCGGCCAGGTCATCACCATAGCGGGCGGCCTCGGCTGATCTTCCAGACCCCCGTAAATCCTGATCTGCTTCAGCAGGTTAAAGCGCGGTCGACTGGATCGACGGTGGCACGACGATCGAGGATACGGTAGCGTTCGCCCAAGCTTTGGAGGACCTTGGCTGCGACTTTATCGACCTCACCTCCGGTGGTGTGGCGCCGCAGCAGACGGTCGAGGTCGGCCCCAGCTACCAAGTCGGCTTCTCAGCGGCAGTCAAGGAGGCGGTCGAAATCGCGGTCATGGCCGTCGGAACGATCAACCGGGCCCGGCAGGCGGAAGCGATCATCGCCGAAGGCCGAGCCGACTTGGTCATGCTCGCCAGGGGCATGATGTACGATTCCCGCTGGGCCTGGCACGCGGCCCGGCGGTCTCGACATCCACCCGCTGGGCATCGGCGGTCTCGAAACCCTGCTTCATCAGGGCGCGGTGCGGATGATGTCGAAGCCCCATTTCGCGAAGTCTCTGACCTCGTTCTGCGCCTCGCTGATGATGAACTCGACGATGGTCTCGTCGAGCCAAGCCGCCAGTTCCTCAGCCTCCTCCGCAAGCGCGGTGCTCAAAGTAAGCGTCGTAAACGCTCAAAAGGGCCAGCGCGTCGCAAAGGGGTAGAGAATTGGACTGTTCAACTTTTCGAGTTGGACAGCATCCAGCTAACCCTTTGAAATAATGGTGCCGAAGGGGAGACTCGAACTCCCGACCTACTGATTACGAATCAGTTGCTCTACCGCTGAGCTACTTCGGCACGATCGACCGCGGGCCGTACCCGCGAAGGCGAACCAAACGGATTCGGGCGGAAGGTAATTCAGGCTGAGGCCGGCCGTCAACGCCGCCGGTCTCGCCGGAAAGCGGCCTCCCGGTGCTTTCTGCTCCAGTGAGCCGGATACTCCCGTCTGTCCGCGACCATGCGCGCCGCCCAGGAGCGCGCGAAGGCCCGGTCCGAGGCGCCCCCCTCGCCCCTGGCCACGTCCAGGACCATCTCGTCGATGATGTCCCTTGTGCTGCCCGACTTTGGCTCCAGGAAACCGCCGTGGGCGATCCCGCCAGGGCAGCCGGGGCCGGGGGACCCTGCCGGGGCCGGGGATGGGCTCGTGGGGCGCTGGGGCCGGATCAGCCGTGCTCGATCCGGCGGTTTCGGGCGGGCAGGGCCTCGATGGTCGCGCCCGGCATCTCGGCGGGCGCCGCCGGGGGGCCAGGTTTCGTGGGGCCAGGTTCCGTGGGGCCGGGTGCCGGGACGCGGGGCGGGCGGCGCCAGGCGATGGCATCGAAGCTCTTGCAGGCGGCGCAGGTCGCGCTCCACTCCGGCGCCGAGGTGCCGCAGGTGCCGCAGATCCAGGCCGGCTCGGCCGGGGCCTGGGTCGCCTTGTCGAGCCAGTTGCGCGCGGCGGTGACGTCGCCATGCTCGGAGTCCTCGAGCTTGGCCATGAGGCGGCAGATCGCCTCGCCGGGGCCGATCTCCTGGGCGGCGGCGAGGTAGCGCCGCGCCTCGCCCCAGAGCCGCGCGTCCAGAGCGGCGCGGGCCCGGGCCAGGAGGCTCTCCCGATGCTCGGGGGCGGTCTCGGTCAGGCGCACGATGGCCTTGAGGCCGGCCACGCCCTTGCCCTCGCCAAGGGCGCGCAGGTAGAGCTCGGCCAGGCGCGGATGCGGCGTCTTGTACCAGGCCCGCTCGGCCAGCTTGGCCGCCGCCCGGTCCTTGCCCTCGGCCAGCAGGATCTCGGCCTCCAGCAGGGTGCCGGGCAGGAGATCCTCGGTCAGCTTGGCGGCCTCGCGCAGGTGCTTGAGCGCGCGCTGGTTGTCGCTCGCGGCCCGGGCCGCCTGCGCCTGGGCGACCAGGAGCACGGCGCGGCGCCGGCTCGCCGCGGCCGGCGGCAGGGCCCGGGCCTTGCGGGCGCGGGTGACGCTGTCCTGGGCGCCCTCCAGGTCGCCGCGCTGAAGCTGCAGCTCCAGGAGGCCGTTGATCACCCAGTGGGCGTCGGGGCGGATCTGGCGCGCCTGCTCCAGGTAGTCCAGCGCCAGGGCCTGGTCGCCGTCGCGCAGGGCCTGCATCAGCAGGCCGCGCAGGCCCATGAAGCGGGTCTCGTCGCGCGCCAGCATGGCCTCGAAGTAGCGCTTGGCCGCCGCCTCGTCGCCGCCGAGCTGGGCCGCCTGGGCCTGCAGCAGCATGGTCAGCGGCGGCTCGTCGAGCAGGACCTCGGCCTTCTTGGCCATGCGCCGGGCCTCGTCGGCGTCGCCCGCGGCGACCGCGACCATGCCCTGGGTCAGCGCCTTGTAGCCGCGCCGCTTGCGGCCCATCTGGATCGAATCCGTCGCCATGAAGGGCGCCCGGCGCAGCTGGCGCCAGATATAGTAGAAGCTGGCGCCGATCAGCACTGCCAGATAGACCGCCAGTAGCAGCACGCCGACCGAGGTCTCGATCCGGTAGCCCTGCCAGGTCAGGGTGAGCGCGCCCGGGCGCTCGGCCAGCCAGAAGGCGACGACGACCAGGACCGCCAGCTTGACGAAGTAGAGAAGCGATCGCGTCATGCCCCGGCCCCCCGCCCGGCGCCTATTGCGTGACCGGCTCGGCGGCGGGCTCTTCAGCCGCATCGGGCGCTTCATCCGCGTCCGGCGCCGGATCGGAAGCCGCGTCCGGCGCCGCTTGCGTCTCGCTGCCGGGCAGCGGAACCGGCGCCTCGGCCGCCAGGTTCGGCGCCAGGCTGTCGACCACCCGCGCGCCGAGGAGGCGCAGGGCGTCCTCGGCCGCACGCCGGGCCTGGGCATCCCGGCGCCAGTCCGCGGCGGCGGCGGCGGAGCGGCCCGAGAGGGCCTCGAGCTCGTCCAGGGCGCCGGCCAGATCGCCGGCCTCGACCAGGGCTTCGGCCCGCGCCGCGATCGCGCCGGGCCCCTGGCCGAGTGTGTCGCCGCCCACCGGGCGCACCGTCACCACGTCGCTGAGCCGGCGCCGCACCCCCGCCAGCCAGCCCTCCTCGCCGTCGCCCGCACCGGCCGACGCGATCGCGCGCGCGACCTGGGGAAAGCGGTCGCGCAGAGCCTCGCGGGTCGGCACGCCGACGGCGGCGTGGGACGAGAGGCCGTCCAGGGCCGCAGTCAGCTCGGCGTCGGCGCCGGCCAGGCGGACCAGGGCGGCGAGCTCGCGCTCGAAGGGCGCGGAGAGCCGCAAGGCATCGCGCAACTGGGCCGCGGCCAGGACGGTCGCGACCTGCTCGGGAAGGGCCATCCGACCGTCGGGGCCGATCCGCGGCAGCGCTACCAGGCGCTGCTCGATCTCGGCCAGGCGCGGCTCCAAGCCGTCCAGGGCCGCCAGACGCGCCTCCAGCCGATCCAGATCGGCGCCCAACGCCTCCCCGGCGGCCGCGCGCCGGCCGACCTCGGCGAGCCGGCGGTCCAGGCCCGCGACGCGCGTTTGCAGTCCCGAGAGCGCGGCCTGGGCCTCGCCGGTGGTCGAGGCCCCGGCGCCGACCTCGGCCTCGACCCGGGACAGGGCGCTGCGCAGGCGGCCGATCTCGGCGGCGAACTCGGCGCCGGCCGCACCTTCCTGGGCGGCGAGCGCCCGCTCCAGCGCGTCGAGGCGCGCCATCAGCTCCGGCGAGGGCGCGGCCACGACCGGCCCCACCGGCTCGCCCAGCAGCGGCAGCCAGGTGTCGCGGCTCAGCACCGCGACCCCCAGGCCGCCGAGGAAGACCAGCGCCCCCAGGAGGAACCCGAAGAGCCAGCCCCCGCCGGCGCTCAGCGCCGCGGCCGCGGGCCCCGCCTTGCGGTGGGCGGCGGCGGCCGTCGCCATGCTGCTGCGCGGCGCCGGCTTCGCGGGCTCGCTCGGGGCTTCCTCGGATTTTGCGGGCTCGGCCTCCTGCGATTCCGGCACCTCGGGCTCAGGGGTTTCGGATTCGGCCGGCCCGGAGGAGTGTCCCGCGGGCTCGGCCGTATCGGTTCTAGCCGAATCGGTCTTGGCCTCGGCGGTCTTGGGCGCTTCGAGCCGGGGCGCTGCCGGCACCGGGAGGCCGGATGCCGCCGCGGCCGGGCGCCTGCCGGCCGCCTCCAGCTCGTCCTCGGGCAGGTCGATGCCGGTGGCGGCCGCAGCCGCCCGGATCTGGCCATGGCGGCCCTTGGGGATCACCCGGCGCTCGCGCCAGCCCTGGACCGTGCTGACCGCGATACCCAGCTTCTGGGCCATCGGCCGGATCCCGCCGAAGCGGCCGATGACGGCGACTGCGGCGGATTCCGTTTCGTCGCTGCCCGTTTCGTCGCCCCCCGTTGCGCCGGGCGCCGTCGCGCCGTTCCCTTCCGCCATGCCCTTGTCCTTGCTTTCCCCCGTGTGCGCCGCCGGCGCCGCGGCCGGGCGGTCGAGCAGCGCGAGCAGCGCCTCGTTCTCCGGACGCGCCGCGACCTCGACCGCCGCCCAGCCCAGGCCCTCCAGCTTGGCCGCCACAGCGGCGCTGAGGCAGAGCGCCCGCAGGGGCCGGGTGGCCTCGGCCAAGCCGGCCTCGCGCAACAGAGCGACGAAGGTCTCCGCGGTGCGCGGAGAGAACAGGGCGACGGCGTCGACCCGGCCCGCGCGCAACGCCGCTCTGGCCGCGTCCGACAACCGCGTCGCCGCCTCGGCGGTATAGAGTACCGCCCGGGTCACCGTAAAGCCCGCAGCCTCCAGCTCGCCCTTGAGGTCGCCCGCCTGGACCGTGCCGGCGGCGTGGAGCAGCACGCCGTCCTTCGGCGAGAGCCGGGCGCGGACCATGTGGGCCAGGGCCTCGACGTCGCCCGCCGCGCTCTCGACCCGGGCGAAGCCGGCCGCGGTCGCGGCCTCCGCCGAGGCGGGCCCGACCGCGAAGACCGGCAGGTCGCGCCGCTCGGTCAGGGCGGCGAAGGCCCTGAGCCCGTTGGCACTGGTGATCAGCAGGGCCTGGAACGCGTCCAGCTCCGGCGGCAGGGCCGAAGGCGCCGCGAGGGTGATCTCGAGCAGGGGCTCGATCAGCGCCTCGTGGCCGCGCGCCGCCAGAGCCTCGGCGAAGGCCTCGGCGTCGGGCCGCGGGCGGGTGAGCAGAACCCGCATTACAGATGCTCCAGGGCCTTGAAGAAGTCCTCGCCGGCCTCGATCCGCAGCTCCTGGCCCAGGGCGCGGCCCAGGCCCGCGGCTTCTGCGGGCGCGCTCTCGGCCTCGGCCCGGAAGACCTGGCTGCCGTCCGGGGCGGCGACCAGGCCGCGCAGGCGCAGGCGATCGCCGGTCAGTTCGGCGTAGGCCGCGATCGGGGTCCGGCAGGAACCGTCGAGCACCTCCAGGCAGGCCCGCTCGGCGGCGACCCGCAGGGCCGAGTCGGCGTCGTTCAGCGGGGCCAGCAGGGCCTTGGCCTCGCCGTCGGCGCTGCGCACCTCCAGACCGATGGCGCCCTGAGCCACCGCCGGCAGCATCTCTTCCGGCGCGATGGCCGCGGTGATCCGTTCCGCCTGTCCCAGACGCCGAAGACCGGCGACAGCCAGAAGCGTCGCGTCGACCTGGCCTTCCTCCAGCTTGCGCAGGCGGGTGTCGACGTTGCCGCGCAGCGGCACGACCTTCAGGTCGGGCCGGGCGGCGAGGATCTGAGCCTGGCGGCGCAGGCTGACCGTGCCGACCACCGCGCCGACGGGCAAAGCGGCGAGGCTGTCGGCCCTGCTCGAGAAGAGCGCGTCCCGGGCGTCCTCGCGGGGCAGGACGGTGCTGATCTCAAGGCCCTCGGGCAGCCAGGTCGGGACGTCCTTCATGGAGTGCACGGCGAGGTCGATCCGGCCGTCGATCAGGGCCTCTTCGATCTCCTTGGTGAAGAGCCCCTTGCCGCCGATCTCCGAGAGCGGGCGGGAGCGGTCGCGGTCGCCGGTGGTGGTGATGACCGCGATCTCCAGGCGCCGCGGTGCCGCCAGATCCGGGTGGGCGACGAGCAGACGCCGCCGGACCTCCTGGGCCTGGGCCAGGGCCAGCGGGCTGCCGCGGGTGCCGATGCGCCAGGTCTTCATCGCCCGGGCGCGCTCCCGGCCGCGGCCCGCGGGCGGGTCCTCGCAGCGTCCTGTCCCTTGTGCATCCGGCCTCGGCTCCGCTAAGTCTCTCACGTGGCTGGGCAGTGCCCAGATATAAAGAGAGCGGAGGTTCCCTGAAAGCGGAGATCGGTATAACTTGCGGATTCCGGGCATGCGGATTCTGGGCATAGAGACAAGCTGCGACGAGACGGCCGCCGCCGTGGTGACGGGGGAACGGCAGATCCTGGCCAACCTGGTGCTGTCCCAGCTCGACGAGCACCGCCCCTTCGGCGGAGTCGTGCCCGAGATCGCCGCGCGCAGCCACCTGGACCACCTGGACGCCCTGATCGCCCGGGCCCTGGCCGAGGCCGGCCTGGGCTTCGAGGACCTGGACGGGGTCGCGGCCACCGCAGGGCCGGGGCTGATCGGCGGGGTCTTCGTCGGCGTGATGACCGCCAAGGCGATCGCCGCCGCCCGCAAGCTGCCCTTCCTGGCGATCAACCACCTGGAGGGCCACGCCCTCAGCGCCCGCCTGACCGAGGACCTCGACTTCCCCTACCTGCTGCTGCTGGTCTCGGGCGGGCACTGCCAGCTCCTGGCGGTCGAGGGCGTCGGCGCCTACCGCCGCCTGGGCACCACGGTCGACGACGCGGCCGGGGAGGCCTTCGACAAGACCGCCAAGATCCTGGGCCTGGGCTATCCCGGCGGCCCGGCGGTGGAGCGCGCCGCCGCCGCGGGCGAGACCGGACACCATGAGCTTCCGCGGCCGATGAAGGGACGCCACAACCTGGATTTTTCCTTCTCCGGCCTGAAGACGGCCGTGCGCCACGTCGCCGCCGCCATGGACCCGGCACCGGATGGCAGCTCGCCGGCGGTCAAGAACCTGGCGGCCGACTTTCAGGCGGCGGTCGGCGACGTGCTGGCCGACCGCTGCGCGCGGGCCCTCACCCGCTTCGCCGCCGACTACGGGCGGCACGCCCCGCTGGTGGTGGCCGGCGGCGTGGCGGCCAACCTCTACCTGCGCGGGCGCCTGGCCGAGGTCGCCGCGGCGGCCGGCGCCGCGCTGCTGGCGCCGCCGCCCTGGCTCTGCACGGACAACGCGGCCATGATCGCCTGGGCCGGCGTCGAGCGGCTGCGACTGGGACTGCGCGATCCCCTCGACTTCGCCCCGCGGCCGCGCTGGCCGCTCGAACAACTGCGCCGCCCCGGGACCGCGGCGGCCGAAACCGGACGGACCACGGCATGAACGACAGCAACGCCGGCCCGAAGATCCAGGTCAACGGCCTCTTCGCGACCCCGGTGGCGACCCTGATGCTGCCCGACGCGGCGGCGGTGAACGAGGCCCTGAAGGCGGCCATCCTGGCCCGCGAGGACAGCCATCCCTCGACCCGCCATTCCAACCTCGGCGGCTGGCAGTCGAGCTGGGACTTCGCCGACTGGGCCGGCCCGGCCGGGCAGCAGGTCCTCGGCGCCGCCCGCCACATCGCCGACCAGCTGACCAGCGACCGCCAGGGCCAGCGCCGGCGCGTCGACTGGAAGGTCAACGCCTGGGCCAACGTCAACCGGGAGAGCCACGGCAACGAGTTCCACACCCACCCCGGGGCCTTCTGGTCCGGCTGCTACTACGTCGACGACGGCGGCGTCGGCGCCGACCCGGCCCTGGGCGGCCAGTTCGAGATCCAGGACCCGCGCGGGGTGGCGCCGGCGATGTACGCCCCTTCGCTGGCCTTCGCGGTGCCGGGCGGCCAGTCCTGCGGCGCCTCGGAGCTGGTCAGCCCGCGCAGCGGCATGATCCTGATGTTCCCGAGCTGGCTGTCCCACGCCGTGCGGCCCTACGCGGGCGGCGGCACCCGGATCTCCGTCGCCTTCAACTTCAGCCTCTGACGCCGGGCGGCCATGGCGGACGGGCGGGTCATCCAGCGGATCTCGGTCCTCGGCGCCGGGGCCTGGGGCACCGCGCTGGCGCTGGCGCTGCGGCGCGCCGGGCGCGAGGTCCTGCTCTGGAGCCGGCGCGCCGAGCTCGCCGCCGAGATCAACCGGCACCACGCGAACCCGGACTACCTGCCCAACGTCAGCCTCGACGCCTCGGTCCGGGCCAGCGCCGACCTGGCCGAGGCGGCCGCGCACGACGCGCTCCTGCTGGTCACGCCGGCGCAGCACCTGCGCGCGCTCTGCCGGGAGCTGGCCGGCAAGCTGGCGCCCGGCCGGCCGCTGGTGATCTGCGCCAAGGGGATCGAGCAGGGCAGCCTGGCCCTGATGACCGAGGCGGTTGCCGAGGCCCTGCCGGGCCAGCCCCTGGCGGTACTCTCGGGCCCCAACTTCGCGGCCGAGGTCGCCGCCGGCCTGCCGGCCGCGACCACCCTGGCGGCGGCCGAGGAGGACCTGGCCCGGGACCTGGTCGCGGCCTTGGGCAGCCGCAGCTTCCGGCCCTACGTCTCGACCGACCCGGTCGGCGCCCAGGTCGGCGGCGCGGTCAAGAACGTCATCGCCATCGCCTGCGGCATCGTCACCGGCCGGCAGCTCGGCGACAACGCGCGGGCCGCCCTGATCACCCGCGGCCTGGCCGAGGTGGTGCGCCTGGGCGTCGCCCTGGGCGCCCGGCCCGAGACCCTGATGGGCCTCTCCGGCCTGGGCGACCTGACCCTGACCTGCAGCGCGATGCAGTCGCGCAACTACTCCCTGGGCGTCGCCCTGGGCCACGGCGAGCGCATCGACGCGGTGCTCGGCGCCCGGCGCTCGGTCGCCGAGGGCGT